>NZ_BBKT01000010.1 GCF_000747665.1 Thermoanaerobacterium saccharolyticum
TAGCATAATGGGTAACATATTGACATGGACTAAATTAGAAAATAATAAAGGTATAACACAATTTATCACCCTTTCTGAATGATAGAAACTAAAAAACCATAAAATATGAGTTAGACAAACTTAATAAGAGTTGGTGTACCGAATGAATGTTGGAGTTGGAGTTATTTGGAGTAAATCTAATCATTTTTCTAATTGGTTTTGAAATAGCGCGTTTTTCAGGACGGGTGTTTAAGTATTCAATACCAAAAGACAAAGAATCTAAAATTAAGTTTTTTGCTTTATAGCAAATGTCGTCATAGCTGCCATATTAGATTTCTTTTATCCAAAAAGATCTTCATTTTACTTAGCTATATTCACTGGATTAACAGCCGGGTTACCATATAGTTCTTCAAATAAAGATTCAGGAAATGATAAGAAGCAAAACACTTAAAGTAGTTCAATTAGATAAAATAATGGCGGGAATCACCCCGCCATTATTTTACCTTTGCACCGCTTTCTATATTTATCGATAATTAACGACAGTGATATCAACGTTTCATTTGAAAACACGCAATCTACCCCAAAACAAACTTCTCTTTATAGATCTATTTTTTTATCAATAAGATATGATGTCAGAGTTAATAAACCTATATATACAACTATTTGGAAAATAAAGCTTGCTACATTTATCGGGAAAACCGCATAAGATAAAGCAAAATTATCACTTCTTTGCGAAATTCCTGAAAATAAATTTATATTTAAATTGTATGGGAACAAATTAACAAGAAGTCCATTAATTTTGCCGATTATATAGAAAATAAGCAAAAATAAAACTATTGACAAAACTTTGCTATATTTTTTGCTGTAAATAGCTATCTTGTATTAGGATCTATTCCCCCAAGTGGTTTGTCAAAAATATACAGTTTCGCATTTCTTGAAAGCACAAGTGTAAGATTCAATTTTTCAAGCATTCCTTTTGAAAGTGACGTTACTTTATCATTTTCATCCAACATCATAAAATCCAGCAATCTCTTTGATTTTTCAATGTCAAAATCATCGTAAAAATCTTTAAAGAAATTTATTGTATCTCTAATCCTCATCCTTTATAGAGATAGTTTATATCAGGTAGATATGATACAATTAATTTTGTATAGATACCTGGTTCCTGACCGTCAATTAATATTTCACCAGATGTGGGCCTTAATATGCCTGCTGCAATCTTTATAAATGTCGTTTTTCCACTGCCGTTAGGACCTAAAAGGCCTAATATTTTACCTTCTTCCAACTCAATATTAATTCCTTTTAATGCCTTTTTGCTGTAATAATTTTTAGTAAGGTTTGCCGTTTTTAAAATTAACCCCATCAGTTGACCTCCTTTTTAAGATATTCCTTAATAATTTCGAGTATTTCATTTGAATTGAATCCTAAGCTTCTCATACCTGTTACAAATGACTCAACTATCTCTTTCGCCATTTCTCTTTTTAATGATGCAAGCTTTTCGGTATTTTCGGTTATAAATGTTCCCATGCCTCTTTGTGTATATGTGACGTTTTCCCTTTCAAGTTCTTGATAAGCTCTTTGAACAGTATTTGGATTCACTTTAAGGCTTTCGGCCATCTCTCTTACAGAAGGCAATTTATCTCCTCCATTTAATTTTTTTGTGACTATGTCCCTCTTTATCATATCCATAATCTGGATATAAATAGGCATTTTTTCATTGAATTCGACTTTCATGTTTCACCTCCATCGTGCTATCATAGTGCACTAATTAAATAGTACACTATGATAATGTAAATGTCAATATAACTTCTAAAAACTTATTGTAAGCTATAATACACATAAAAAAATAAGAGGGGGCTTATGCCCTCCTATTTTACTTTCGCACCGCTTTCTATGTCTTTATCGACAGTGACAACAGTCAACTTACCTTCGCTTGATGCCGCCAAAATCATTCCGTATGATTCTATGCCTCTTAATTTTTTAGGCTCCAGATTTGCAACGAGGACGAGTTTTTTGCCTACAAGCTCTTCTATCTTGTAATGCAATGCAAGTCCTGATACAACTTGCCTTACCTCATCGCCAACTTTAAGTTTAAGCTTTAATAATTTATCAGCGCCTTCTACTTTTTCTGCTTCCAATACTTCTGCAACTCTCAAATCGATCTTTGCAAAATCGTCTATTTTGATGTAATTTGTCTCTTCCTTAGCTTCTACTTTATTAGAAGATTCTTTTTCAGCTTCTTTAAGCTCCTTTTCTACATCGATCCTTGGGAAAATATTCTCCCCTCTTTTAACTTTTGTGCCTGATTTCAGTAAACCGAATTTAAGGCTATCCCATGTTCTTAAATCATCGCCAATTCCAAGCTGCTCGTATATCTTTAAAGGCGTATTTGGCATAAATGGCGTTATTAAAATCGCAACAAATCTCAGTGATTCTACAAGGTTGTAAAGAACAGTTTTAAGCCTTCCTTTTTTATTTTCATCTTTTGCTAATACCCATGGCATCGTCTCGTCAATGTATTTATTTGCTCGTCCTACAAGCTTCCAAATTTCCGAAAGAGCATTTGAAAACTGCAGCTTATCCATATAGCTTTCAACAACTTTTGGCAAATTATTTGCGATAGATATTAGCTCATCGTCAACATCGTCTTTATCTAAAGCCTCAGGCACTACACCGTCGAAGTATTTTTCTACCATCGTTACAGTCCTGCTTAGAAGATTTCCAAAGTCATTGGCAAGATCTGAGTTTATCCTGGAAATCAAGGCTTCATTTGAGAATACACCATCTGCCCCAAACGGAACTTCTCTTAAGAGAAAATACCTTATAGCATCCACGCCGTATTTTGAAACAAGCTCTTTCGGGTCGACCACATTTCCTTTTGACTTTGACATCTTGCCGCCTTCTAATATAAGCCAGCCATGGCCAAACACCTTCTTAGGTAGAGGCAAATCCAGCGCCATAAGCATAGCAGGCCATATAATGGTGTGGAATCTTACGATTTCCTTTCCAACAAGGTGCACATCTGCCGGCCAATACTTTTTGAAATCTTCATCGCCATCTGTAGAATAACCCAATGCAGTTATATAGTTGGAAAGGGCGTCAATCCAAACATATACAACGTGTTTTGGATCAAATGGAACCTTTACGCCCCAGTCAAAGGACGTTCTGGATACGCACAAATCCTCAAGTCCGGATTTAATAAAACTTACCATCTCATTCAACCTTGATTCTGGCTGTATGAAGTCTGGATGCTCTTCATAGTATTTAAGAAGTTTATCAGCGTAATTTGAAAGCTTAAAGAAATAGCTTTCCTCTTTCACAAGCTCTACAGGTCTGCCGCAATCTGGGCAGTTCCCATCTACAAGCTGTTTCTCCGTCCAAAACGTCTCGCAAGGTGTGCAGTACCAACCTTCATATTCGCTTTTGTATATGTCCCCTTTTTCGTAAAGCTTTGTAAATATCTTTTGTACAATCTCTTCGTGCTGCTTGTCAGTCGTCCTTATAAACTTATCATTGCTTATGTCCATTGTCTTCCACAAATCTTTTATCCATGCCACAATTTCATCAACATACTGTTTCGGCGTAACGCCTTTTTCTTTTGCCTTTCTCTGTATCTTCTGACCATGCTCGTCGGTTCCCGTCAAAAACATCACATCATAGCCTGTAAGCCTTTTAAACCGAGCCATTGCATCCGCAGCGACAGTTGTATAAGAATGACCTATGTGTAGCTTATCGCTTGGATAATATATAGGTGTCGTAATGTAAAAAGTCTTCGCCATAAAAATCCTCCTCATCTTATAAATTTATTTTTAAGACGTAAAAAAAACCCGCCTCCCACTAAGGGGCGAGTTTATTCGCGCTACCACCCTTTTCACATACGCCTCACAGCAGTATGCCTCGTAAAGTGCTGTCACACTCCTACTCTGTAACGGGAAATCCCGCCAAAGCCTACTTAGTTTCAGCTTTGAAGCTCAAGGTCCATGTTCAAAAGTTCATTCTCTGCTGGCTTTCACCTTAACCCAGCTCTCTTTAAGAGAAATTCCTTTCTACTCTTCCCTTCATTGCCTTTTTAATATATTATTTACATCGTTACATAATAATATACTTTATCGCAAATGTATTGTCAACTATATTTTCTCCATCTTCATTCTTTCCTCCACAAATTTTACTGCGTCTTCTCTACTTTCTATTTCACCGTAAAATTGATTTTTTCTCAATTCGTACAGTATTTGATTTAAAAGCTTATAATCTTTAAGATCAAAATTGACTATTATATCAAGTGGCGTAAGAAGTGGAGTTTTCGTTCTTTCAAAATCCATGTACCTTCTTAATAGCTTGGTTATAAAATTTCTGTAACATGAAGCTTCATTTAACCGGCCTTGTCCTTTCATAGCTGAGGTAACATCGGCCAACGACAAAAGCAAACACCCCAAAGCATTTTCTTCAAGGTCAGAAAAAAACTTAAACAACGCTTTGTTTCCAGTTCCGTCTATATAAAGTGAAAATGGGTTTGCATGGTACAAAACCATCTTCTTTATCAGAGATGCTTCTTTTTTCGCCAGTTTTAATCTCTTAGCTATATCTGCAACAATTTTTTCTCCATTTACATCGTGATTGTAAAACTGAAGCCTGTTATCAGAATCTATGTAAATGGCATCTTTTTTGCCGATTTCATGAAACATAGCTGCAAGTTTCAGCACATCTTTTAGCTTGTTTCCCGAAGAAAGGTCTTTATCAAGATATTTTTTAATCAAATTCTCTATGTCTGAAGGAAATCTAAGCTCATTTACGATTGTTTCATATTCTTCTATCGTTTTTATAGAGTGATGCCACGAGTCTAAAACCTGATAATAGCACTTGCCTATCTCTTTCATCTCAGCTATCTCAGGAAAAATCGCATCGATTAACCCCAGCTCGTCCATCATTTGTACGTATTTGAAGGACTCCTTTGACTTTAGTATAGAATATATTTCGCTCATAATCCTTTCTGACGAAATATTCTTAATCAAGCCAGCTTTTTCTTTTATAAGATTTTTGGAATCCTCATCTATGGAAAAATTGTATTTGGCTGCAAATCTAATAGCTCTAAGCATCCTTAAAGGGTCATCATCGAAGGAACTTTTCCCTACGCATTTTATCTTCTTTTCTCTTAAATCCTTTAACCCGCCTAAAGGATCTATTATCAAGTCTACATCAAAAAAATCATTTAGCCTTATTGCCATCGCATTTATCGTAAAATCTCTATGAAGCAAATCTTCATCTATATTTTCGCCTCTTACTTGCGTGAAATCCAGCACTATATTTTCATACACGACTCTATATGTTCCTCTGTCCTCTGCATAAGGCACGTAAGAGCCTTTTAGCTTATCACATACAAGCTTTGAAACCGAAGCAGCATCACCTAATACAGCAAAATCATAATCGCTTATATCTACATTTAGTATTCTGTCTCTTATAGTTCCTCCTACAATGTAGACTTTTTCGGCCTCATCAGATAGTATGCGATTTATCCTATTTATCAATATCCCCATATCATGTAAACCCCTCATTTTTATAATTACTGTCTCCCCTCATTTTTATAATTACTGTCTTTAGTATATCAAATTTGAAGTTTTAAAAAAACAGTCTGCTGTAAAAAACAGATGACAGTATTGCAGCGATATCAGCAGCAATGCCTGCTACTATAGAATGCCTCATCTTTTTGACTCCAACAGATCCAAAATAGACTGCTAAAACATAAAACGTAGTCTCTGTAGAGCCGTACATTACAGAAGCAAGTTTCGCTGTAAATGAATCAGGCCCATGGGATTTAATAAGTTCCGTCGCTATGCCTAATGCACCACTTCCAGATAGAGGCCTTATGATTGCCAATGGCACCACATCTGATGGCATCCCAATTTTTGCAGTAAGCGGTGAAATCCACTTTGCAAAGATGTCTAAAGTACCTGATGCCCTTAAGACTCCCACTGCCACCAGCATCGCCAGCAAAGCAGGAAATATTTTTATTATTGTATTAATGCCTTCTTTTGCACCATCTAAAAAAACTTCATAGATTTTTACATGTTTAATTAACCCATATGCAGGAATCAAAAGCATTATGGCTGGAATTATAAACTCAGAAATTGATTTAAGCAAAAATATCACTCCTTAAAAAGTGATGACTTTTCAAGTGATTTTACGACAACAAGACCTACGGTTAAAGCTGTAATGCTGGAAAAAAGTCCTGCCAATACAAAATCTGCTGGGTTTTTTGCACCTAAAGAAGCCCTTAACCCTATCATTACAGCAGGGAGAAACTGAACTGATGCAGTATTTATGACGAGAAATGTGCACATGGAATTAGATGCAACATCCCTTTTATTCAATTCTTGAAGGTACTCCATAGCCTTAATTCCAAAAGGCGTAGCCGCATTGCCTAACCCTAACATATTAGCCGATATATTCATTATCATAGCACCAATTGCAGGATGATTTTTAGGTATTTCAGGGAATAATTTTATTATGGCTGGTTTTAAGACCTTTGCCAGCATGTCCATAAGTCCAGATTTTTCAGCTATCTGCATTATACCCAACCATAAAGACATGATGCCTACGAGTCCTATTGATATTGTGACAGCCGACTCAGATGAATCAATTATAGCTTTTGATACCTCTCCCATCCTACCGTTTATCATGCCGACAACAATACCTACACCAATCATGAAGATCCATATATAATTTATCAACTTTATCTCCCCCATCCCATAAAAATTTATGTTATTTTTAAAAAAAAATGCCATTAAACTATTGACTTATTTTTCAAAACTTGGTATTATTAGATATGCAAAGAATTTGTCGAATTTTGTAGCTTTAGGAGGGGAGAGATATGTTGAAATCCACAGGAATTGTAAGAAAAGTAGACGAGTTGGGAAGAGTTGTCATTCCTATCGAACTTAGAAGGACTCTGAATATTGCAGAAAGAGACGCTTTGGAAATTTACGTGGATGGCGAGCAGATTGTGCTTAAAAAGTACGAGCCTGCATGTATTTTCTGTGGCAATGCAGAAAACGTCGTAAATTACAAAGGCAAAAACATCTGCAAAGCATGCCTCGATGACATTAAAAAAAGCGAATAATATTAAAAAATAATAGAAGTTTTACTTCTATTATTTTTTTACTCTGTTACTTCATTTTTATCATAAGGCTCTATATGAACGATGACTTCTGTGACACCAGGTATTTCCTTTTTTAATTTTTCTTCCAACTGATCAGCTATATAATGAGCATCTGTTATGTTTTCATTCGGGTCAACCATTATATGCATGTCTATATTTATATCGTCTTCTCTGCCTCTGCTTCTTATTTGATGGCAAGAAAGCACACCCTTTACAGATAAGGCGATGTCGCGGATTTTTTCTGAATCTATCACTATTTTGTCGCACAGTATATCAGAGCTATGCTTTATTATTTCAATACCTGCTTTTACGATGAATATTGATATTGCTATAGACATCAGTGGATCGATGTATGGCGGTATTCCAAGTTTTAATGCAATAAGCGTAATAAGAACAGAGACAGACACGTAGATATCGCTTTTGGTGTGAAGAGAATCCGATACAAGTATGTCGCTTTTTAGATTTACTCCTTGTCTATATTCATAGATAAATACAAATATATTAAGCAATAATGTAGTAATCATTATTATGAAGCTGTCTAAGGTGATTTTTGGCACCACAGGATTTAAGAACCTGCCATAAGCCTCTCTTAGTATAGTATAGCTTACTGCAAACAGCATCACAGATATAAAAATTGATGAAAATGTCTCAAATTTTTTATGCCCATAAGGGTGTTCTTCATCCTGTGGCTTTGACGCTAAATATATGCCTACAAGGCCTACTATATTACCTGAGCTATCTGATAATGAATGAAACCCATCAGCTACCATGCTGGCACTTTTTATATGCAAACCGTATAAAAGTTTAGCTAACGCCACAGCTATATTTATAAACAGTATTAGTATCAAAACATTCTTTATTTTTTTAAATGAATTCATTATAAAACCCCTTTATATCAATTGATAATTTTTAATATAATACATATTATATGCTTAAACTAAAAATTATGCAACATATTAAGATACTTTTATGGTTAAAGATTATTGATTATCATTATCAATTGATACTGATAGGCGAAATCGCATTACGATTCGTCTTTCAATGTAAGCTTGTAAATTTCGCTCTTAGGTATTTTTAATTGTTTAGCCGTCAATTTAATCGCTTCTTTCTTATCCATGCCACATTCAATATACCTTCTGAGAAGATCCTCTGGTTCCATCGCAATTTCATCTTTCCCACCCTCTATAAGAACTACAATTTCTCCTTTTACATCATTCCCTAATTTTGATAGAACTTCATCTGCCGTACCTCTTATGTACTCTTCATGCACTTTTGTAAGCTCTCTTGCTATCACAACTTTTCTGCCTTCTATATACTGCTTTAATTCTTCCAACGTTCTGACAATTCTATGAGGGGCCTCATAAATGATAACCGTTCTCTTTTCTCTTCCTATTTCATCCAAAGCACTTTCTCTCTCGCTTTTTTTTATTGGCAAAAATCCTAAAAAGACAAACTTCTTTGTGTCAAGTCCAGAACCTACTAATGCCGTTGTTATAGCTGTAGCACCGGGAAGCGATATTACGTTTATCTTTTCTTCCAAGCAAAGTTTTACAAGATCCTCGCCAGGATCAGATATTCCTGGTGTACCAGCATCAGTAACCAGTGCTACATTTTTTCCTGCCTTTAAATCTATTAAAAGTTTTTCACCGCTTGAAGCTTTGTTATGTTCGTGGTAGCTTACTACTGACTTTTTTTATGTCGTAATGATTCAAAAGTTTCAAAGTCTGCCTTGTGTCTTCAGCAGCTATTATATCTACTTCTTTAAGCACCCTTAAAACTCTTAACGTTATGTCTTCCAAATTTCCAATTGGTGTTGGGCACAAATACAACCTTCCAGACATATTATTCCTCCTCTATCGAAGTTTTCCCGTAGATGCTTAAAAGCTCTTTTGTATATTCTCCATTTTCTTCGTAGACGTAAAGGGGCGGCATTATTACAACACCACTTTTTGCACCTTTTTTTGCTTCCACCAAGACTAAATTCGGCTTTTCCCCAACATGTGGATGGATGAACCTTATTTTTTTAGGCTCTAAGTTGCAAATCCTCAAATTATAAACAATATCCACAATCCTATCCACCCTATGCACTAAAAAAAACTTGCCTCCAAACTTTAAAAGCTTTGACGCAACCTTTATAAAATCGTCAAGTCCGCCATTTAACTCGTATCGCGATATGTTTTCACTTTCGCTATTTTTGTCAAACCCTGTCTTGTACGGCATATACGGGGGATTGGACGTCACAATATCGTATTTTTCAATCCCTAACTTATCCACAACATCCCGAATATCATCATTTACTATGTCTATTCTATCTTCAAAATTATTAAGACATACATTTCTTACAGCAATTTTTGCAACCTCACTTTGTATTTCAACACCTGTAATATGTGTGTCACTTGACTTGCCTGCTATCAGAATTGGTATGATTCCTGTTCCACATCCTAAGTCTACAATCCTATCTCCCCTTTTGGTGTAAACAAAATTAGAAAGCAACACAGCATCCATTCCAAATTTAAACACGTCTCCCCGCTGGATGAGTTTAAGTCCATTTAAGTTCAAATCATCGATTTTTTCCCCATCTTTTAGCATATTACCACCTCGTTATAAATAATTTTACCATACCGATAAATTAATATAAATCGTATTGAAAAATGAATATAAGCAAAGTATACTATATAAAGAGTTTATGCATAGGGAGGAATGTGTTGGTGACGCATCCATTATTAGTGCCACATGTATCATCAGAAATAGGAAGTTTAAAAGCAGTCGTACTGCACAGACCCGGAAAGGAATTAGAAAGGCTTACGCCTCAAAATTTGACAGAACTGCTTTTTGATGATATTCCATGGGTTAGAAAGATTCAAGAAGAACATGATGAATTTGCCAAAGTATTAAAAGATAACGGTATAACTGTTTTATACGTAAAAGACCTTCTTCAGGATGTACTGAGAGATGAAGCTATAAAAGAACAATTTATAGTGGACCTTCTGAAGATAAACGGCATAACAAATACCGAAACAGAAAACTACCTTAAAGATTACCTTATGGATTTAAACTACAGTAATATTGCGGAGATCGCCATAAGCGGACTTGAAAAAGGCGACATTGACAATGTTATACCAAAAGGTCTGGCTGAATTCATCTACGAAGAACACTATTTTTACATTAAGCCTGTCCCAAATATGTATTTTACTAGAGACCCCGGTGCAATGATAGACGGAGGATTTATGATAAGCTCCATGAAGTCTGCGGCGAGAAAGCCTGAAACGCTCATAATGAAATACATATACAAAAACCACGCTATTTTCAAGAAAAACAGTATTCCATGTTGGTATGACAACACTTATTTTCATTCTTTAGAAGGCGGAGATGTGCTTATATTAAGTGACAGAGTAATAGCAGTAGGATGCGGCGAAAGGACTACGCCACAAGCAATAGAAAGACTTGCCCGCAATCTTTTTGAAGGCAATTCAACAGTAGAACACATCCTTGTCGTACAGATTCCCGTCAACAGATCATACATGCACCTTGATACTGTATTCACCATGGTAGATAAGGAAAGGTTCGTCTTCTATCCTGGAATAAAAAAAGATCTGAGGGTTTTCAGCATAATAAAGGATGACAAAGGTTTTGCAATAAAAAAAGAAATAGATCTCCAAGATGCATTGAAATCTGCACTAAATCTTAGAAATATTGAGATAATACCGACAGGCGGTTTTAATACGATAACGTCAGCGCGGGAACAGTGGAATGACAGCACAAATACACTTGCTATAGCGCCAGGCAAAGTCATCACTTATTCTCGAAACGAATCGTCAAATAAAATTATGAGGAAAGAAGGCATTGAAGTAATCGAGATCGAAGGTTCTGAACTATCAAGAGGTAGAGGCGGCCCAAGATGCATGAGCATGCCACTTTTAAGAGATTAGAGGGTTATGCCCTCTTTATTAATAATTTCTTAACATTTATGTTGTATAATAAATAAAAAATTATAGAGGGTGTGTTTCACTTGAAAAAATTTATCACGGCTTTTATACTTTTATTGGTGTCTTTGACTTTTATGCTGCCACAAAAAAGTTACGCTGATACAAATAACAATAAGAAAGTAGTCCTTGTTATTATCGACAGAGTAAGTTTAAGCGATTATATTAAATACGACGCTAAAAACATTCAAAAGCTAATCGACAATGGTTCAGTTGGACTCATGAACGTGAGAAATGCCGACGGTTACGTCGATGCATCAGGGTATTTGACATTCGGAACCGGCACAAGAGCAAGTGCTTATGACATTGGTCAAATAAATCTTAATGTGAATGAAAAATATTCTTTCGGAACTGCAGGGGAAATTTACAAGCTTAATACAGGATATAGCTATGGTAATGCAAATATAGTTAATATAGGCATATCAAACCTTATACAAAGCAGCAAAAGCGCAGACTATAAGATTACACCTGGCCTTTTGGGTCAACTGCTAAAGGATAACAACATTCCTACATACGTTTTTGGAAATTCTGATATAATAACTGACAACACAATTTCATATAGAAGGTATGGGGCGCTAATCGCCATGGATGAGAAAGGTACAGCATTTGGCGATGTCAGTGAAAATGTATTGAAGTACGATAAAAATAGCCCCTATTTTATGAGCACTGATTACAACAAAATATTTGACTATTTTCAAAAATACGATAAAAGTGGAGGATTCTTTGTAATAGACACAGGTGATACGTCAAGGGTGGATAGCTACTCTTCCAATGTCTCCAACCAATTAGCATCAAAATATGAAGAATACGCCTTAAAAAATGCTGATGGATTCATAGGAAAGCTTCTAAAAAATTTAGATCCATCGAGGGATTTACTTATAGTGGCGACACCTTATCCTTCAAAAAGCGATATATCTACCAACAATCTGCTGTCACCAATAATAATCTATGGTCCCGGATACAACGGACTTGCAACATCTATCACGACAAAAAGAGATGGAATCATTACAAATTTGGATTTGGCGCCGACAATACTTAACTATTTTAACATAAAGGCACCTGTAGAAATGTTAGGGCATCCTATAACAAATATAAAAGCTCAAGACAAAGTCAACTACTTGGAAAATCTAAACAGCAAAGTCGTGTCTATCTACACCGCACGGCCTATCGTCTTAAAAAGTTATGTAATTTTTCTCATTATAATTTTAATACTTTATCTGATTACGCTATTTTTAAAGATCAATTACTTAAGATACTTAAAACCTGTGGTTTTAGGCGTGATGATTGTTCCTCTATCTCTTTTGATTTTATCCCTCTTTGGACCTTTGACTGTGTATTCAAGCATTGTTGCACTAATCCTGATAACAATGGCTTTATTGCTTATAATAAAGCTTTTCGCAAAAGATGAACTTAATATGCTTATAGTTATAAGTCTTTTAACTGCTTTGACAATTACAGCAGACATTTTTACAGGAGCACATCTGATGAAAGGTTCTATTTTAGGATATGATGTCATAGCAGGTGCCAGATTTTACGGAATAGGCAATGAATACATGGGAGTACTGATAGGATCCACAATAATGGGAATCATGACATACATCCAAAAGTACGATACTAGAATAAATAAATTATTAGGTGTATTATTTTTCGCGGTAGTATTCATGTTAATGGTCCTACCTCAATACGGTGCAAAAATTGGCGGATTTATAACAGGCTTTATGGCATTTGGCGTAACGCTTTTACTTATGTCAGAAATCAAAATCAACTACAAAAGTTTGCTAGTTTTGTTCATAAGTATGGCTGCCCTTTTGACGCTTATGTTTATAGCATCAATGTTTATGGGCACTGTAACACACATGGCGCAAACTGCTTTGATTGTAAAAAACGAAGGAATAATGGCTCTATACAAGATTTTTGCCCGCAAATTAGACATGGAATTGACATTAATAAGATACACAATATGGTCGTGGGTTTTAATCATAACCATAATGAGCTTGTTTATATTGTCATACAAACCTACAGGAATACTTAAAAACATATTTAAGAAAAATAAATATATCTACTATGGTTTTTTTGGAAGCATTGTAGGAATGCTTTTTGCGCTGGCATTTAACGATGCTGGAATCGTGGCTGCTTCCACAATGTGCATATACGCATTTCCTCCAATACTGATAATGTTGGAAAGAGAAATAAAGCATAATGAAATTTAGGAGATGATAAAGTGATATTAACATCATCAATTATACTTCTCATATCAATTGTGGCTGGAATATTTGGAGCCCTCTTAGGATTAGGCGGCGGCATAATAGTAATACCAATGCTTACACTTCTTTTAGGCGTAAACATAAAATATGCCATTGGTGCCAGCATCGTATCCGTCATCGCCACATCCAGCGGTGCTGCCGTAACGTATGTAAGAGACAAGATTACTAATTTGAGGATAGGAATGTTTCTAGAGATAGCTACCACGACAGGGGCTTTGACAGGTGCTTTTATCGCAGGACTTATAAGCTCAAAATACCTTTATATTATCTTTGGTCTTCTTCTTCTGTATTCTGCATTTACAATGTTAAAAAAGCGAAATGAAGAACTGCCTGTAGGGGTAGTATCACAGCCTATTGCAAAAAAGCTGAAATTAGAAGGGTCTTACTACGATAAAGTCCTTAAAAAAGAGATACAGTACAATGTCACTGGAGTAAACAAAGGATTTGGCATGATGTACATAGCTGGCGTAATATCGGGACTTTTGGGTATAGGAAGCGGCATATTCAAAGTAATGGCAATGGATCTATTTATGAGGCTTCCAATGAAAGTCTCAACCGCCACCAGCAATTTTATGATCGGTGTTACTGCAGCCGCCAGTGCTGGAGTATACCTTGTAAGGGGCGATATAGACCCAAAGATAGCTGGTCCTGTAGCACTTGGAGTGCTTATAGGTGCAACACTAGGAACAAAAATCATGACAAATATGAAAAGCACAACCATAAGGAAAATATTTATACCTGTCTTAGCTTATGTTTCCATCGAAATGCTTCTTAAAGGATTGGGGGTATAGTCATGGAAGAAAGAAAAAACCAAAATGAGAAAATAGAAAATATGGAGATAATAATAAGTCAAACGTTGAGGGCAGGAGTTTTTCTAAGTGCTCTAATCATTTTAATCGGTTTAATTCTATTTTTTGCGACAAAAAGCAGCGGCTATCCTGCAAACACATACCCTACATCTGTAATAGCAATAATTAAAGGATTGATATCTCTAAAGCCTTACGCTATAATCATGACAGGGCTTTTAGTGCTGATTTTAACTCCTGTATTTCGCGTGGGAGTATCTATCATCACATTTTTTCAGGAAAAAGACTATATGTATGTATACATAACATCAGCGGTGTTTATTATTCTTATATTAAGCTTTGTGTTAGGCAAAGTAGAATAAAAAATAGAGGTTTTCCCTCTATTTTTTTATTCTACAAAATCACTTCCCAGTATTTCTTCGTAAATTTCAGAAATCTCGTCTTTTTTATCGTCTTGGCTTTCTTCTATGACTACGACATCTTCTGGGTCGTACTCTTTCGTTATCTCTATTCCCTCAGCATTTTTCATCTTTACTTTAAGTTTCTTTCTTACAACGTCAACTTCCGCTACCCTCATCTCTTTGTCATCTACTTTTATAAGGCTTCCTACTGAAGGCAACTCTGATCTGACTTCTTCGTAAGTATCCTGCTCATATTTTAAGCAGCACATTAATCTACCACACAGCCCAGAGATTTTAGTAGGGTTAAGTGAAAGATTCTGATCCTTTGCCATCTTGATAGATACAGGCTCAAAATCCCCTAAAAATGTCACACAGCAAAGAGGTCTGCCACAAGGCCCAAGGCCACCTACTATCTTTGACTCGTCTCTTACACCTATTTGCCTAAGCTCTATCCTCGTTTTAAAAACTGCAGCAAGATCTTTTACAAGATCTCTGAAATCTATCCTGCCATCAGCAGTAAAGTAAAAAATTATCTTGTTATTGTCAAAAGTGTACTCAACGTCTATTAGCTTCATATCAAGGTTATGCTCTTTTATCATGTCCAAGCAGACGCCAAATGCTTCTGCTTCACAAGCTCTGTTTTCCTTGTAATGCTCATAATCCTCATCTGTTGCAATCCTAAGAACCATTTTAAGAGGAGCTATAATCTCATCGTCGTCAACTTCTCGTTTGCCTACCACGACTTCGCCAAACTCTACTCCTCTGGCTGTCTCTACTATGACATTGTCACCTACATTTATAGGCAAATCACCTGGATCGAAGTAATATATCTTACCGGCTTTTTTAAACCGAACTCCTACAACTGTATACAAAATAAAACCTCCTAAATGCTTAAGAGAAATTTTTCAATGGCCATTTGGTAATTGACATTTGACTTAAGATTGAATATGAGATCCTCTATCTCATTTATTATATTATTAAGCTTAAAAGCTGTCAAATCATTTGAGATAGCTTTAAGTCTATCCAGTACATCTTTGTTTATAATGCTTTCTTCATTATGGAAGTTTAAAACCATCATGTCTCTTACGTAGGAAAGCATTATATCAATTATATCATCTATCATTTCTCTATTTTCGTCGAAAAATCTAAAACTATCAAGCCTTAATGCTTTATCACTGCTTACCAAACTGCGTAATACATCTCCAACTTCAAGCCTTATAGTTGAATACTTCTCATCAGTCAACAAGTCCGCCTTGCCATAATTGCCGCAAGCAACAGATGAAATCTTTTTAGCTTCATTTGCATCAACGCTTTTCTCATTTATAAGATAATCTTCTATAACATCATCCGACTCTCTATTAAACCTTATTGTCTCGCATCTTGATACAATTGTAGGCAAAAGACCGTCCATTTTAGACGCTGTCAATATAAATAGAACGTGCAAAGGAGGTTCCTCTAAAGTCTTGAGAATGCTGTTTTGAGATTGCTCTGTCATTTTTTCTGCTTCTTTTATTATGAAAATCTTTTTGTACGAATTGTACGGTTTAATATAGGCATTGCTTATGACAGTATTTCTCATTGTGTCTACTTTTATGGAGCTTCCCTCAGGCTCTATAAAGAAAATATCAGGGTGATTGCCTGATACAAATTGGATGCATGAATGACAACTGAAGCATGGCTTAGGACTTTTAATGCAGTTTACCATCATGGAAAAATATTTTGCCATGTATTCTTTGCCTAACCCACTTTCTCCGACAAAAAGGTATGCATTTGCTATTTTACCTGAATTTATGATTTTATTAAACAATTCTAAAATGTTTTTGTGACCGTAAATTTTGTGCATGAAGCTTCACCTACGAATATATATCTATCAACAATCCTCTAATCTCCTCAATAGCACTTAAGATATCAAGGTTTTTCTTGTTTCCCTTCAAAAAATCCTGCGTCATAGTTTCAAGTTTTTCATTTACTTTTTCAACAATAGTGTAGATTTTTCTTCGTCCGTTTAGATTTATTGACTCTCTCTTGCTTTTTTGAAACATACCATTTAAAGACTTCTGCAAGAACTCTTTAACTTTTCTCTTGTAAACCATAAGGTTATCTAAGTTCATTTCGTCTTTTAATTTTTCAGCAGCATCGTCAATATCATTAATCATCTCGTTTAACATACTTTCTTCAACTTTGCTTATTTCACTGTCAAAGATGTCCTCAAATTTTAAGGCAGAAGTCCTTTCACCTCTATCGTCTTTCTCATAACCTGTCATTACTTTATTAGAATTTATCTCTTGTATTTTCATGGGAAACACCTATATCCTGAAAAATTTTTCTACATCTATGACAAAAACTGTAGCGCCACCGATAGAGACTTCAACAGGCTGTGGTATAAATATATCAGTGGCTCCGCCCATTGGAGTTGGAGATGTGATTATCCTGTCCCTCGTTTTACATTTCTTTTCAATCACTTCAATAGCATCATCCAGCTTATCATCCTCTACACCTATCATAAGTGTCGTATTGCCAGATCTTAAAAATCCACCTGTAGAAGCAACTCTTGTAAAACTAAAGCCTTTTTCTGTAAGCCCATCCATAAGTCTCCTTACATCTTCATCTTGTACTATGGCAAAAATCAGCTTCACTTTTTTCCCCTCCTTAAATAATTTTACTTACTTCATCAATTATAGCCTTCTGTATATAGTAAATATCATGTGTAGCATCTACAATAAAATACCTGCCTGGTCTTGAGTTAATAAGATTCATATATCCTTCATAAACTTTTTCATGAAATTGCACATCTTCAATTTCCAAGCGATCCTTATCTTTTCTTCTGTCGATTCTCATTAAGGTATCTTTAGGTTTTATGTCTAAGTACACAGTTAAATCGGGTACAAGTCCATCTATTGCAATACTGTTAATCTCCTCTACAACTTCTACTCCAAGTCCTCTTGCATATCCTTGGTATACAATAGAGCTGTCAACAAATCTGTCCAATATCACGATTTTTCCATCATTTAATGACGGTATTATCACTTCTTTTACTAACTCTGCCCGAGATGCCGCATAAAGAAGTGCTTCCGCAGATGGGACTATATTGTTTTTTTTTGTCAAGCAATATTTCTCTGATTTTCTCGCCTATTGCTGTACCTCCTGGCTCTCTTAAAACGACAATATCTCGTCCAATCTCCAAAAGGTACTTCTTAAGCAAGTTTATTTGCGTAGTTTTCCCACTGCCATCTATTCCTTCAAACGTTATGAGTTTTCCTTTGTACATTATTTACACACCCGTATTTTTAAATTGTCAATGCCAATAATCTTTATACCTATATTATATAGTAATTTTATATATTGTACCATATCTTTTTTTATGAGTTCACCAGGACACAAAAGAGGCACACCTGGAGGATATGGAATTACATAATCAAGTGAAACCGCGCCTATAGCTTCATCTATATTTACACGTCTATACTCTTTATTTACCGCATCTTTTGGCTTAATAGCCATTTCAGGAATTTCTGGACAATCGTTGCCATCAAGATAGCTTAATTTTTCACCCTTTTTGTACTTTAAAAGGCCTTTGATAGACTCTATTAGCTTATCAAAAGATGACTCATCGTCAGCTACGGTCATTATAGCAAGTATATTTCTGTAGTCTGACATTTCCATCTGAATGTTGAATTTTTCTCTCAGTATACTTTCTGCCATACTGCCGGATATACCAAGTCCACTTACGTTAATGGCAAGCTTTGTTGCATCGTAATCAGAGATTCCATATTTGCCTATGACATCATCGCCAATACACTTTACACCGTCTATTTCATTGATAAGCCTCCTTGCTTGAATCGATAGATCTACACATCTATCAAGCATTGATTTACCTTCTCTTTCCATAAAATCTCTGGCCAAATCAATTGATGTCATCAATATGTAAGAAGGCGATGTTGATTGATAAAGGCTTAAGTAAAATCTTAACCTATCAATATCTATCCTATCTGTATTCACATGCAAAATTGAGCTTTGCGTAAACGCAGGCAAAGTCTTGTGAATACTTTCAATCACTATATCTGCGCCAACTGAAGATGATGATAACGGCAATCTGTCAGAAAATGCAAAATGCGCCCCATGGGCCTCGTCTACTATCAATACCTTGTCGTGTTTATGAACAATATCGACTACTTTGCTTATATCAACACAGAAGCCATAATAATTTGGATATGTAATGACCACTGCTTTTACGTTTTTATGTTTTATAAGGAGTTTTTCAAGTTCCTCTACGGATATACCCATGGCTATAGCATCTTCGTCGTCTATAAGCGGTTTTAAATAAACTGGTATAGCGCCTGTAAGTATCAATCCATTATATACAGATTTATGAGAATTTCTTTGAACAACTACCATATCACCTTCGTTTAAAACTGATGACATTGCCGCATATATACCACACGTAGTACCATTGACGAGAAAAAACGATGATTGGGCTCCAAATGCTTTCGCCGCAAGTCTTTCCGCTTCTAAAATCGGACCATGTGGATCGTGAAGATTGTCTGTACCCGGAATTTCTGTCACATCTATTTTTGCAATGTTTTCTATGTATTTCCGGGAAATAATTTTCCCTTCCTTATGTCCCGGCATGTGATATGGCATTGTACCGTCTTCAATATATTTAATCAGTGCTTCATAAAGCGGTGCTGTCAATTTTATCACCTTTTCACGTATTTATACATATATAATACCATAAACAAATGATTATTGCCTATAAAAAATATGAGGACGCTTTTCAACAGTCCTCATATTCAAAATCCTTTGTGTAGTTGCGCCAGATATCAATCATTTTTTTTTCTATAATATTCGTACTTTTCATCATCTGGAGATATATGAGCGATTATTTTCTGGCAGTCATTGCATAAAAATTCTCCCAATACGTCGATGCCATCCGTCTTTTCATGATTGCATATAAAGCACTTTTTAGTTTTTAACATGCTTTCCATATGCTACACCATCTTTCATAATATTCTAATATAATTATTCCCATGGCAACCAGTATCTATACGCTTCCTTATTAACATTATATTATTTTAAGAATAAAAAAAGGCAGGTCTAAGTGCATTTTGCACCAAGCCCTGCATGTATTTTTTTATGAGTCAAATTGCAGTAGTTCCTTATGCCTAAAACATGATGTTATATGGTCATTCACAATTCCAGTCGCTTGCATATGTGAATATATTATAGTCGACCCAACAAATTTAAACCCTCTTTTTTTAAGATCACTGCTTATCTTATCAGATAATGAGGTTTTAATAGGAACTTCGTCAATGCTTTCCCAACAATTTATGATAGGCTTTCCATCAGTGAAACTCCAAATATACGCATCAAAACTACCAAATTCCCTTTGTATCTTTAAAAAAGCTTTAGCATTTTCAATAGATGACTCTATTTTTCTCCTATTGCGAATAATGCCAACATCATTTAAAAGTTCCTGCACTTTTTTCTCATCAAAAATCGAAACTTTTTGCGGATCAAATCCGCTATAAGCCTTTCTGTAATTGTCTCTTTTTTTAAGAATCGTAAGCCAGTTTAGTCCCGCCTGTGCCGATTCCAATACTAAAAATTCAAAGTGGACTCTATCGTCATGTACAGGTACGCCCCACTCTGCATCATGGTATTTTATGTATATTTCATCTTTTAAACACCAGGGACATCTATCCATTTTTCCCTCCATTTTATAATATCAACGACGCCGCACCTATAAGACCCACATTTCCACCAAGCTTCGCTTTAACAACTTTACAAATCTGCCTATTTGGCTTTAATGCTCTTTCATCAACTATCTTCATCACTTTGTCATACAAGACATCCCATTGGCTTGACAGACCACCGCCAATTACTATAAGTTCAGGATTATAAAAAGCCATTATGTTTACAATACCTATTCCCAAATAAAATGCCTCATTCTCAATAAGCTCTAAAGCCAATCCATCGCCAGATTTTGCAGCATCAAAAATATCTTCCGCTTTTAAATCATCTAAAGGTATGTTTTTAAGAATAGTATCTCTGCCAGAATCAATATGTTTTTTTGCAAATTTAACCAGTGACGTGCCAGAAGCATAGGACTCTAAACATCCGGGATTACCGCAATTGCACCATCTAGGTCCGTCAAAGTTTATGGTGTGATGTCCAATCTCAGCAGCATTAGAATTTGCGCCGTTGTACAACTTTCCATCAATTATAGCTCCTCCACCGATACCTGTGCTTACAGTCATATAAACCATATTATTTATTCCCTGTCCAGCACCAAATAAATGCTCAGCAAGTGCCGCAGCATTAGCATCGTTGTTAAGTTTTATCTCTGTATCAAAATCTCCCTTTAATATGTCCACCAAGGGAATGTCAATCCATCCAGGCAAATTAGGAGGACATTCCACCACACCTTTGTCTGCATTCAAAGGTCCTGGCGCACCTATCCCAATACCTGCAATCTGGCTGACATCTATATTCAATTTATTCAAAGATTCCATTATGCTTTTTCTTATATTGTCTATTACGTGTTGCGGTCCTTTATCTGCCTCTGTAGGTATTTTTACATTGCACAAAATATTTCCATCATGATCCATAATGCCCGTATTTATCTTTGTACCACCAAGATCTACACCACAGGCGAGTTTTTCCATAAACACTCCTCCTAAGCAAATTTAAATTTTATTCTACTTCTATATTCGTATATGTTTTCTAAATTGTCAATATAAAAATTAAAAACTCCTATTTAAGGAGTTTTGCTTAGGGGGCTAATATATGAAATTTTTACCGGCAGCGACCTACTCTCCCGAGTAATCAGTACCATCGGCGCTGGAGGGCTTCACTATCACCCCAAAAAGTCTTGCGACTTTTCGGGGGACCCCGATTTGGGACCGTGTTCGGTATGGGAACGGGTTTTTAACCTCCGCTATTGCCACCGGAAATCTTTTGTTCATTTGCTATGCATATTCTTCTGAAAAAATCTTATCAACGCTCACAAATTTCGCTTTCTATATATCATCGATTCATTTCGCTACTTTGGCTAACGCCGTCTATGCGTTGTGACGGCTTTCGCTTTCGCTCATACGCCAAACTACGCTACATTCATCGTGATATATCACGAAAGCTTCATTAATCGTTCGCTTTTGATAGATTTTTTCTCCATATATGCTTTACTAAATGAACTTTGAATACTGCACAATGCTTTCCTTTGGTCAAGTCCTCGACTTATTAGTACCGGTCAGCTAAAAGTATTTCTACTCTTACACCTCCGGCCTATCTACCTCGTCTTCTTCAAGGTGTCTTACTCCTTTCGGATGGGAAATCTTATCTTGAGGTGGGTTTCACGCTTAGATGCTTTCAGCGTTTATCCCTTCCAAACTTGGCTACCCAGCTGTGCGAATGGCTTCGCAACTGGTACACCATCGGTTTGTCCACCCCGGTCCTCTCGTACTAAGGGCAGATCCTCTCAAATTTCCTGCGCCCGCGACGGATAGGGACCGAACTGTCTCACGACGTTCTGAACCCAGCTCGCGTACCGCTTTAATGGGCGAACAGCCCAACCCTTGGGACCTACTTCAGCCCCAGGATGCGATGAGCCGACATCGAGGTGCCAAACCTCCCCGTCGATGTGG
>NZ_BBKT01000009.1 GCF_000747665.1 Thermoanaerobacterium saccharolyticum
CAGGGGTTGCATTAAATATACTTCTATATCTACTGATTACAGGTCTTCAATTGATAGAAATTCTATATATTTCAAATCCAAATATAAATTAAGGACAGAATCAGAAAGATATAATTCCCGCTTTAAAGCTTTAGATTTTGAAAGGGCATACGTTAGAAACATTGATTCTGTAAGTAATTTAAATACTTTTGGCCATATTACTTTATTGACACTTGCTATTGTTGCATATAAATCAGGTAATATCGATAAAATTAAATCTCTTGATGGTTTAAAGCGTTTAGCTTAATTTTTATATGTTTAGTTCTCAATTTTTGCCATCAATTATCTACAGGATTTTTATGCCCTTTTTCAGCTCTTTTTTTTTCTTTTATTTAGTTTTAAATGTTCAAGTATATTTTTTAGCCTTTATCATTTACATTACCTACCTATTCTGGTTTTTATTTTTGATCGATTTTTTAATTATGCTCATATCTAAAATAAAATTAACCTTTCTGAATCGTTAATAAATTTGTTTCTTACATTCTCAATTCCTTCAATTTTCTTAATAACACCTGATTTAGTTGGATTTATAAAAGTATAAAATAATGAATATTTAGTGTAAGGTTTTTGGATTTGCATTATTAACTTTTCTAAATTAATTTCATTTTTTAAAACAATATCAAAAAAATAGTCGTATAGATTTAGCCCTTTTAAATGGTAAATCGATTCAATAAGATTTCCACCAGCAGCTCTAGGATTTATCTCAATTATTAATGGTTGGTAATTATCATTAATTTTAAACTCTATGTGTAAAATCCAATTACCTATCTTAAATTTTGCTATCGTATCACTAATATAATTTGCTATTTTTATTCTTAATTCATCTGTTATAGGCGCAGGCGTAATATCTATAAGTTCTATACAGTATTTTTCTGCTGTTACATATTTTTTCGAAATAGCAACCACATAAGGTTGATAGTTATAAATAAGCACTTCTGCACAATATTCATCCCCATATATAAACTCTTCTGCAATTAATTCCTTATTAAAAGATGAATTTAATGAAAATTTATAACTTGATTCTAGTTCATCTGGCTTTTTTACTACGACTACACCTTTACTAGATGCATTATCCGTTGGTTTTAATATAAAGGGATAATTTAATATATCAGCACATTTTTCTAAATCTTCATAATTACATATTTTAAAAAATTTAATAGAATCATCACCAATACTTTTTAAAAATTTTCTTACTTCATATTTATTACATAATATTCTTGCTATTTTTTCATTAAAATAATCGAAACCAAAGTAGTCACTTAGCATACCAATTGTAATTACTGGGCTATTCATAAATGTACAAACACCATCAAAGCCTTTAGTTCTATATATTTCTAACGATAAATCGAACATTTCATTAATATCTCTATTATTACTAATAATATATGGATAATCAGCAATAGCAAGCTGATCGCACGAAGGAGTATCCATCATAATCATTTCACAATTTTTTCTAAAAAAAGTCTTATAAGCAAATTCTTTATGAATACCTCCACGAATAAATAATAGTTTCTTTTTAGTCATATTTATCCTCCTCATATAATATAAGTTATTTATTCCAACTTATTGTTATTCGATATATCTGAATGGAAGGAGATATATCTTACTTTTATTCCCCAAAATTTTGTTCTAAAATCATTTTTAGATTCCCAATTCAACCACCACCTGCTAAAGCAGGTAGTGGTTGAATATGCCGCTTAAGCAACTTAAAACTCGCCTAGAGTAAAATTATCATTCTTTTGATTTTCTTCTATGTCTTGATTTTGTATATATTCAATAATCACTTCATCTGTTACATTGCCACTACTTGCTGCAAAATATCCTCGTGCCCATAAATGTTGTCCCCAAAATTGCTTGTTCAGTTCCTTATTTTCCATTAGCATCTTTCTCGAACTATATCCTTTTATATATTGCACCAGTTTACTTACTGACAAATGTGGTGGTGCTGACACTAATATATGTATATGATCTTTTGATACATGTCCTGATAATATTTCTACTTTATTTTTGCATACCATTCTTATTAGCTCTCTTGTTCTTTCTGCTATCTTCCCAACCAATACCGGTTTTCTATATTTTGTTATCCATACTATATGATATTTTAGATCATACGTTGCATGTGATGATTTTCTATAATTTTGCATATTTATCACCTCTAGTTTATTTTTTACTAGAAGTGATTATTTATTTTTTTCGTTGACCTAAAGGTTTCAGCTTAAGCTGAGGGATTCACCCCATTATACAGACATTAAGCCACTTGATGCTTTTTATGGTAATAAGGCCCATTTAAAGTCTTGATATAACTTTCTCTAAAAGATATTTTATAAACTCCATGTTTGTCATTGAAAATTCTCACATTGTTGCTCTAAATACTTATTGCTTAATTTCGTGCAATGTTAAATATACAAGTGTCAAACAGTTTATGACGATGCATACCACATTTTCAAGAACTTTTAATACATCGTTATTTTCATCTGTCATCCATCTGACACAATCTCTTTCGCGAATATATTCTTTACCATTGCTAAATGAAACCTTACTTCATAAGAACTAATGCAATCACTGACTCCAAAATCCTTTGCTACTTTATTTACTGATAGATTTTCTTCATTAATGAGTAGGATAATATCTTTTTAAATTCTTCGTTATCAATTACCCTATTTACCATTCTTATCTTCTCTGTGGATTTACTTTGCTATAACTCTTCTGTGTTCGGCAAATTATATATATATTATGGTCTATAGTTTTTCAAATTTTCGATAACTTTCATAAAATAATATTATTTAAATCCAGCATATAATAATTTTTAAATCATTGTTTGTTGTAACTCAAGATTCAATGATAAGAAGCATAATATACTGGATTTTTCTAGTATATTTCTCTTATTTTATAATCTATCACACGAGTTAAATTAAGTTTTATTAAAAATAGAATGCCATTATTTATTAATAATTTTATCTGTAAGCTTTGCACATTTATTGCCATAAGCTATTTATGTGAGCGAATTTCATAATTAACTTTCTTATTAAAATATATCAACATATTGTGGTTTATTTATATTTATAACACTATATGTTGTTCCATTGCATTCAATTTTTGAATTATGCAATTTCCTCATGTATTAAAAATCATAAAATTTGCACAACTCTGACTTTATAAGTTTTTTAATGTCATCATTTATATCTACTAACGGCAACCTTACTTTACCTCCTAAGTTTAGACCTAATATATCCAATGCTGCTTTGATTGGTGCAGGATTAGGAGCTTTGAACATATACTTTTGAAGAGTACATATATCAAATTGAATCCCTCTTGCTCCTATTATGTCTCCAGCTTTATATTTGTTTATCATCTCTTTTATTTTTTTACCAACAACATGACCTGTTGCAGCAACTGTACCATTTCCTCCAAGGCATAGATTTATAAATATATTAGTATCTTCACCTGTCAAGATAGAAAATTCTTTTTTTTAATTCACTTCGACATATCCTTATCATCTCAGAAGTATTTGTAATATCATTAAAACAATCTTTTATACCAATTACATTGTCAATATTTGCTATCTTCATAATTGTATCAATACTCATATTAACTGCTGTCCTAGAAGGTATATTATAAATCATTATTGGCAAATTTGTACGTTGAGCTACAGCTTTAAAAAATTGATAAATACCTTCCTGATCTGGTCTAATATAGTATGGAACAACTATTAACAGACCATCAGCTCCAATATTCTCAGCATATTCACTCAAACTTATTGTTTCAGCTAAGTTCGCGCCCCCAGCACCAACAAAAATAGGTACTCTTTTATTAGCTCGTTTTACTGCTCTTTCTATAACTAACTCCTTTTCAAGATGTGATAATGATGTCGATTCTCCGGTTGTACCAATGGGAATTATTGCATCTGCGCATTGCTCTTCTATCAAGTAATCCACCAATTTGTCAAACTTTTCAAAATCAACTTCACTCAAATCATCAGTAAATGGTGTAATGCATGGAATAACTAAGCCTTCCAACTTATGAGTATTATTCAATTACTACACACTCCTCTTTAAATTTTATTTTAATATATTATTAAAATTTAGTTCACCGTCAAAAGGAAAATATTAGTATGTAAACCATCATCCATTTTTTAACATAAAGCATAAATCATAATGGATTACCTTATTAAAATTTAAGATCACACTAACTTATTATGCTAAATAAATTTAATTTGATTCTATTACAAAGTTTATATTGCTATATTTTAAATTCCTTTTCTTCAATATTAGGAGATTATTCTATATAAAATATTGTAATACTTCTCTGTACGTAGAATTTAATTAGTACTTTGTAAAACCAACGCAGTTATAGCCTTTCTGTTGTGCCTCAGCATTATAATTAACATCATTAATATTTATGCAAACTTCTTTGCATGTACTTACAGTAATATTCATATTTTTAGCTATTAATTTTAGTTTTTTAAGTTCTTTTTCTAAATAAGACGAATCTGCATAATATCTAATAACTGTCTTCCCTCCTGGCAGTTTCCACTCTATTGACTTCGCGTTATTAATGTCAAATAATTGGTTTAATCTTTGTTCATATTTTGGCAATAACTTGCACATTCTATTTAAACATTCTACTGAAAGTTTTAGCACTTGAACCGAAGCGTGTCTGATTCCTGAATTTAAGAAACGATTAAACACCTTATATGCATAGTCATTATCATCATCAATTGGTAAATATGGAGCAACAATTCCAGTAACCATAATACCACTTTGGGAACAAAACTTAGCAAATTCTAATCTTTTTGATGAAGGAGGTGCACCTGGTTCTAATACAGCTTCTATTTCTTCATTTGGTAATCCTGAAGAAATTATAATCTGATTTTTATCTCTTGATTTAATAAGCAAATTCTGAATTTCTTTTGGAGGTAATCCTGATTTAATTAGAATATAATACTTTACCCCTTCTTCATCGAAAATTTTTAATATATTTTCTGTCATTCCACTTTCTATCATGGATAAAGAAAAAGCATCAGTCTTTGGTGAAAAATTAAATATTAGATTTTCCTTATTCTTGTGTTTTTTTATATAATCTCTTAAGTAATTTGGATAGTCACTGTAAATCTTTACTGGTACATGCTCTTCTTTATCATATTGAGAATACATTGAACAATATCTACAAAGAAAATCACAACCAATTGCTGGATTTACCTCATGTGCATTAAAACAACTTGACGTTTGTCTAAAATCAGTTATTTCCTCTGCTTGTTCTAATCCATGAACAAATTGATACTCGATTCCGTTTGATGTTTTAAAAGTTTCCATTATAATACCCCCTAATAATAAACACACCCATTTACTTTATATTTACTGTTAATAAGTTTTTATAAACTAACCGTCATATGTTGTTTTATATAATTATTTTTTAATTCATATATTAGATCCATTAAATCAATATAAACCTGCTTACAACAATATTTTTCTCTACTTTCATATGTTATTAAAATTGGTACTATTTTATTCCTTTCATTTACCCTAAATCCAACTGAGCCACATTGAATTCGTGCTGCTCCTCCTGGGAAAGAACGAAACGTTAACTGTCCACTATTCGACCTTTGAACAAACCTAATTTCATCACCTATTAAAAGGTTAAGTTTATTATCTGATATTCTAATTGCAAATTCATATCTACTAATTCTATCAACCGCCTCCTCCAAACTACAATTTCTACCCAAAAATCTCATTACGTTTAAATATTCTTTGAATCCAACCAAATCTTTCTTCTTATATTCATTTTTTTTATATTCAAATATCCAGTTGCAATGCTCTGATTCAATAAGCATATTTACAATATCATCCATACCAAGTATTTTTATCAATTCCATAAGTTTATTGCAATAAGACAAGGTTTTATCAATTGAAATATCATTAACAAAATTAGCCACAATATTATCTATGACAATAGTAAATTTTATTGCAGGAGAATAAATCATCTTTATTCTATTATATAATTTTTTTTATTTGATACAGGAGTAATACTTCACCAATATTTATATCAAAGCTTATAGAACCTTCATGTTCTATGTCTGTACTAGCATGATATCCTCCTCCTAAGTCAATATATAAAGGTATTGGCTCACAATTAACAATATGTCTAGTAATTATATTATTAACCCTATTTATATGATGTTTTATGCTTTTCATTGATTGGTAATTAAAATCTCTTGAAAATAATATACGTACTATTTTATCTAATACTTTTAAATTTTTATTAATATCTTCATTTCCATTTGAAATTCCAAGTTTTTTTGTCACAATTTCCGTTTTTTCATTTCCTATAAATAAAATATAGTTAATTTTCTCCTTTAAATAATCTAATATCTGATCTTCGATATAAAGTTTATCAACATTTACATTAGGCATTTCATATTGATTTACACAAATTATTTCATAGATACATTCATAATGCTTATTATTTAATTCATTCATTTTTTATAATCATTCCCTTCGGTTCGTTCAAAGCTCAAAACATAATAAAATATGCCATTTACAACTAATTTCGGAATACTAGTAAACACAAATCACGAAAAGGTAAGCGGGTTACTGCGCCATCGCGTAATGATCGCATTTCTAATTGTGTATAAAATCTGGTATGGAATTGATGTACACAAAACCCTTTAATTTCTTGCATCGTTTTAACCAGCAAATAAAACATTACTACCCACAAAAGCCATCACTTTTCCACCTGAAACAAAGGTCTAAAAGAACATTCACAATAATTTTTTGACAATGAGAATAACACTATTTACACAGAATCTATTAAGAAGTACTGTATCTCCGTGTTTAATATATCATAAAGCTTATGTACCATTATACCTGTACATCCTAGGTGTGTAAAGGCTATTCGTGGTAAAAAACTGACAAGAAAAATACAAAAATAGACTTGTGAGCTGTTTAAACACAACATATTTGTACTATCTTTATGTTTCCTGCTGATAATAGACAATTTTGACAACTTATTGAGTTGTCGATTTAAGCTTATTTGCTTTTATGTCTAATAAAAAGAACAAACTTCAAAATTGTCCCCTGCTTTCTAACATACAGTTGGGCAACATCATTTTTGATACTTACGGTAAAAATTCTCAAAAGATAATTAACAAGCTCTTTGATACATCCTTTTATATTGGATATTTACTTCATGGTTCTATACGTAAGAAATTTTCATTGTTAAAAAACCTGATTCTTGTACTTACCACCCCCTATCCACAGAACTCGATTTAATCCTAACCGCTCCATCGTTTAAAAATATTTCTTCACTATTACTATAATATCTGAAATCGGTGTAAATATGAAAGCTTTTTCGGGAAACACTTATGCTGATAGGCTGGACTCACTTTAGCTAATAATTGGAGTAAGACAAGAAAAATCTGTCAGGATTTCCAAAGCAAAATGTCATAAAATCGCTGCTTGTGTAGTGTGCTACAATCTTAGTTAAATGGGATAAACACTTTGAAATTTGTAATTGCTATTTACACATCAAAAAGCGTCGCGGCTACAAAACAACAATTATTGCTATAACAAGAATACTTTTTATAGTACTACACAATATGTAAAAGAAAAAACACATTTTTAATATAATCACACTATACTATTCTTAACTATTTACATCTCTATAGTAAATGATACATCATTTAGAATAAATTGTCAATACCTTCTGTAAAAAAAGTTTGTGTAAAGTAGTTGTTGGTAAATTTTTCTTCAAAATTTTATAACCCAACAATATTGAATTATCAAGGTACAGAGCTACTTTTATAAGTGCAAAGTTTTAGTTAGTAACACTATTTCGGTACCAAAACAGCATACTAACTACTTTTTTATCAAACATCGAATGGCCATTCATCTGTTTGACTACATTATAACTCCAAGTCCAACATTTGGGAAGTTCCGAAATTCGGCACATTTTTTATAAATTAGGTGCCGAATTCCGGCACATCATTCTATAATATATTGCCATGTGTGTCTATAATACCTAAGTTTATGGCTGTCATTATTATTTTTATGTCATTGTTCTCTCCAAATAGTATGCCTAATTTATTTAGATGGTTTCTCAAGGTTCTGTCAGATATGCCTACTTCGTCCATTACTGCTTTCCTTACTCCGTTTCGGACCAATGATGATAGGATAAGCTTATCAGTATCATCGATCTCTTCTCCTACTAAAGACATCTTCTTGCTTCTATACGATATGCATTTTTCAATGTAAATTGCTATGTTTTTTAGAGTGATGCTTTGCTCTTTTATGCTGGGAATCTTTATGCGGGATATATCAAGATATGCAACTATTTCTTTGCTATAATGATCTGTAATAGGCATTGCAGTGCAATACCAGTTCTTAAACAAGTCGCAATAATGGTCTTTTCCGTATAACTGTGCAAGGCTTTTGTATTCCATGGCTATGTTGACTGCATTTGTGCCACTGTCTTCAAGCCTTAGGCTTATGCCTTCTTTAAATTGCAGCTTTTTGAAATCTTCATTTAATTGGTCATTAGCTATAATTTCAATCACATAACCGTCTTTATCACACAGAATAAAGAAGTAACCTTCTTTAATAAGCACTTTATACCTATAACATTGATTTACAAAGTTATTTAACAATAATATTAAAAAGTTGTTTTCTCTTTTCTTTTTTAGCAATGCGTCATCATCAATTGTTTTATCAAAAGAGTTTTTGTCAGGATTGATATTTAAAAGCAATGATTCCCCATAAGATACAGTCAGCTTACCGTTTCCTCTTTTTATAAATGCGTCATTGTTCATCAATATCACTCCATCATTTTCTTTCCGTAAATTGCAATGTCCTCTTTTAATACCAGTGTGCTTCGCTTGTATAATTGGCTTGCTCTATTTGAACTCCATTTCTATAGACTGTACCTTTTGTTACAAGTCTGTAATAATACCCTTCTTCTACATACCATATTTCACTTATGGAGCAGCTAATATCTGTCGATGTGTTTGACCAGCTTTTGATTGTCACCCAGTTTCCGTTCTTGTACTGTTGTAGATACGCATCAATTCTGATTTTGTCGACGCTGAAAGAATATAATACACTGTCGACGGTCGATTTTCCCATTGACGATATGTCGAATGTGTTAGTAAACTGGGATATTGCTATCCAATTAGGCTTTACCGGACTTGTCACTAATTTTTTCGAAATGCCGTCATCCGCAAAACCAGTAGTTGAAAGTGATGTCATCATTATTATTGTCAGCAGAAAAATAGACAAGAATTTTTTAAACACACTATCACCTCACTAATTTTTTCTCTTCATAAATAAAAACAAATTAAAATGAAATTCGTTACAGTTTTTATAAAAATTTTTTATTAATTTCAGCATACAAAATTTCATTTAAATATTATCAATTTAGGAACGAAAATATCATTTTAGAGAACAAAAAAGCATTTTTAGCTTTTAATTTTTCTTCAATTGCAAGATAAAAAAATAAGGACAGAGCATTATCTGTCCTTATTTTGTAAGTCACATTTGTCAACAGCTTATTATAGATATGCACTATATCTAATTACCTTGAGCAACATCTACTGTTATAATACCATCTTTATAATCTACTTTATATCCAAATGCTTCACTTATAACCCTTAGGGGGATATATGTGCAATTATTGACTAATCGCACCTTCGCTGGAAGTTCACTAATCTTTCCATTTATTTCTGCTACCTTGGACCCTATTGTCAACTCTAAGTCGTACTGCCTTTTTCTACTGTTATTGTTTGACTGTCATTATGACAATTCACTGTCGCACCCAATTTTTCAAAAAATTCACGCGCTGGCACTAATGTAATGCCTTCTATTAAAGTAAATGCCTCCTCAGTAAGTTTTATCTCTTGCCCGTTTATCTTTATTTTCGAAACATACGGAAAATGTATCACAGTACCTCCACCCGAATCTTTATAAATGATTATGCCATTGTCCATTTCTTGAGAATATCCTGCTTGAAGAACAGTTTCTTTGGATACAGGTTTTCCATCATCTTGTACAGCATAAGCGATTGATCCTGTACATACAACAGCAAAAATAACAACAAACAAAATACGTTTAAGAAAAACAAATTTCATCATCACATCAACTCCTTTTTAATCATATTATCCAAATCATATCGGGTAAAGGCAAGATTATATACTTCTAGAATTCTCTCTTATTAAAACTTTATGAATATGATCCCATACTCCTTTCGCCTTTTCATTTGGCGGTATACTTTTAATATAAAGCCAAGAAAGTATACAAAATAAACAGTAACCTAATAATACACCTAAGGCATTTAGTATTACATCGTTAATATCAACCCTTCTGGCAACATAACCAGATAAATAAAATATGTTTTCTAAAAACTGTAGAAGCTCTATCGAAACAGAAAATAGGGTTCCTTTCCATATAACTGATTTCAGATCGACATTACTTATAAACGGCAGTCCAAAACCAAAAGGAATGGTAATTAGCACATTCCCCCATCCCTGTACTGAATTAAGATAAGAATATGTCAATTCACGAAATGGAATAAAATTTAAACCATTTTTCCAATCAACTCCATCTTTAATCAAGTCATTGTGTTGGAATAATCGAATCGGAAACAAAGTATAGTGAGCTACAGAAAGCAAATATATGAAAAATATCGAAAAACATAATATATATCCAATACTGCGTTGTTTCTTTCTCATCATATAAAAAATTAGCCATCCGTATATTAAAACTATCACCGGCATAACAGTTTTAATGTCTATCATTACACCTAATCCCAATTACAACAACTCCTCATAACACCTAAATTAATCTAGTTGAACCGTATATACATGTCATTGTTTATTCTTGCATATTTCACTAAAATTATTGCGATTTTGGAATTTTAGCAAATATATAATTACTTAGTAAACCCCGATTTATTTTTCATTACATAATTAATAATCATATAAAAAACAGCCATTACAGCAATACAGTAAAACGCCAAAAAATACTGCTGGTTAATAATTAAATATGCTATAGCCATTAAACAGTAAATAATCAATATTGCATAAAGAGATAATGATAAAAAATATCCATATTTCCTTTTCTTTAATAACCCAATTGAAGATATAATAAATATTGCTCCAAATATGATACCAATAAAATAAAAATTCGTGCTTAATATGATATTACTGCCAATTTTAAAGTTTGCTCCTTCAAGTATCCTTATAATTGAGTCTAATATATACAATGTCCCTTGTAACATAACTAATATTGCCACAAAATTCATACTAACACCATCCGATAATTTTATACTTTAATCAAATAATTTCACATTTCCAATTTCATCATACCATACTTTATATCCATCTTTACTGCTGCCAGAAAACCAATAAACAGGTTTGCTATTCATATTTTTATCTTTATAAAATCTGGCATCTATAGACAGTATATAAAATTTGTCTTCTAATTCCTCCATATTACCTTCTTTAATCGCAAAATCCCTAATTATATGTAAAACATTTAATGCATCTTCTTTTTTACACCTTGAATCAATAATTATAGAAAAATATAAATAAGGTCTGGAATAATAAATTTTACATTCGGTAACAAAATTAGATTCATTCAACTTTTCTTTTAATGCTTTTATGGCACTTGTATTAATATTTTCATTATATATATATCTATGACTAATAATATATTTTGCATTTATGACAATTAAAATTGATAAAGACAAAATTATTAATACTATTAACGAGATTAATTTATCTTTATTTATTTTAATCACCTCTATCAGAATGATATACTAATGTAAAATTAAGTAAAGATTCTGCTGCCAAAAAATATAATGTTTTGCAAGTATAATATAATGGCTATTTTTATTCAATATTCCTATAAATAATATGGTAGAAATAAAAGATTGAGTTTATGCAGCAGAATCAAAAACTAATTACTCAAAGTATACAAAAGCAACACTCAGATATTGATCATAATCTAAAATATATTTTAAATTTAATGAATATCTCGTTGCCCATGATGAAACTGCTATATCTCTCTCATCAGTAGTTACATTTCTAAAATATTTAGTTATTGTCATCCAATGAAAATTAAATTCTGGATATTTTGAATTATAATTCATTAAAAAAGCTACGGGTGAGTTTTTACTTAAACCAGCCTTAATATACGTTGATACTGGCTCAATACTATGTGGAATATCACTTAAATCAGCTTTGAGATTCACTCCTCTACTTTTAGCGAATGATTCAAATTTTATTACTAGATCACTTTTTGAAGGTATACCCGGTAAAACTGATGTGCTTGGTGTAACATACTTATATACTTCTTCCATATGTTTAATAAAATTATCTTTTGTTATATCTGAATATTTATATAGATTTTCATATCCATATCTGTACTTTGCAAGATAATATGCTATATTTGCAGCAGCGACAGTTCCACATCCTTCATCTTGACCTAATTTTTCAGAAAACCATATTTGATTTCCTCCATACATTTGATGAACATATCCAACATTTTCATCGTATCCATATACTGGTACAAAATTTGGTTCGTCTAAAACTGATACGCTTTCATTTTGGGATGTTGCATTCAGTGAAGTGGGTATTCTTATATTGCTTCTATTTTTATATAATTCATTAATAGACTCTTTTATATCGTTTTTTCGAGCATTAATAAAATTTGTTATATCTTTCTTTTCTCCATTTTCTTTTATTTGTTTATAATTTATGTTATCACCAATTTTTTCTTTTACTATAAATAATGAAGGAAACATATATAACATACTATCCCCACTTTTTAGTTCAGAAAAATTCATTCGTATTAAACTAAATTCATTGTTATTTAATGACCTCTCTATAACACCATAACCATTTTTTCTTGCATCAATTATCATATAACCTATATTTCTGCCTTCGTCCTGTATTGATAGAAGATATACATATTTGTTTTCATTCACATCTTTTAGTTCTATTAATGATCGATCAACTTGCAATTTTATATTATTATTTAACTCAGGGATTACATATGTAGCTAAATCATATTCAGCCAATTTTAATACTTCATCTTGCGTCAAAAATTTGTTATTATCAGCGGACAAATCTTGGTTACTATTACTTGCCGCAAAACCAACAGTTGTCGAAAAAACTAATGTCAAGCACAGTAGAAGTGAAACTAAGAACCTTTTCATTTCTAAACATCTCCCTTTTTTAGTTAGTAACACTATCTCGGTGCCAAAACAGCATCACTAACTACTTTTTTATTAAACATCGAATGGCCATTCATCTGTTTGATTACATTATAACTCCAAGTCCAGTTTTTGGGAAGTTCCGAAATTCGGCACATTTTTTATGAATTAGGTGCCGAATTCCGGCACATCATTCTACAATATATTGCCATGTGTGTCTATGATGCCTATGTTTATGGCTGTCATTATTATTTTTATATCATTGTTCTCTCCAAATAATATGCCTATAAAACAACTTACACTGGATTTCGTTACAGTTTTTTATAAAAATTTTTTATCAATTTCAGTATATATGATTTCATTTTAATATTGTCACTTTAGGAATGAAAATATCATTTTTAGGAACGAAAAAGCATTTTTTTAATCGTTTCATTTATCTATATATATTATCACTATATCAACATCAAACATATAATGTAAAATACAACAATATATTTTGGAGGTATATATTATGTCAGATGGAGATAAACACTACCATGATTATTTTGGTACAACCAGCACAGTGTTAGAGCACAATCACAATTACAAAGGATGTACCAGCTATGCTATACCATATGGCACAAGCCATATACACTATTACTCTGGGTACACGTCTATAGCCAAAAATCATAAACACTATATAAATGGATATACAGGTCCTGCTATAAGGACTAAAGATGGCCACGTTCATAAGATGGATGGCAGAACATCTTACGATAAAGACCACTATCATAATTACAGCAATTGTACTTCAAAGCAAATATATAATTAATGTGCTCCCTCTTTTGAGGGAGTTTTTTATGAAATTTGTGAGATATATCACATAAAAATTTACGATTTTGTGATAAAATTTTGCTAAATAAATAACTATTGTGCGAAAACAGCAATAAGAGGTGATATGATGGGTGTTGAATTAAATGCAAAAAGCTTTAATGATGCCCTGAAAATATTAAGCATAAAGTACAAAATATTTGCTCCTGTAAGGTTAAAGGGAAAAGGAGCATTTTCAGACACAGACCTTGTGACATACGGAGAAATCTCTTCATATAAAGATATAGAATTAAGCGAAAAATCAAGGTATTCCCCAAAAGAGGTGATTTACCCTATAACGCAAACCCTATTTTATTTTACAGAAGATGAATACAAAGAACCTGAAATTGACGATAAGGGAATCGTCGTCTTTTTAAGACCATGTGATGCTAACTCATATCTAAAGTTAGATAATATTTTTTTAAAAAATGGTCCTTACGAAGATAATTACTACAAAAGACTGAGAGATAAAGTCAAGTTCTTTGTCATAGAGTGCACAAAAGGTTTTTCTACTTGTTTTTGTGTATCAACAGGTTCAAACAAGTTTTTAGATTATGATGTCTTTTTCCGGTTTGATGATGACAAAATAACATGCGATATAAAAAACGAGGAATTTAGCTATGCCTTTTCAGGTAAAGAGGTAGAATTTTCTCCAGAATTTATAGAAAAAAATGAAATTGACGTGAAACTACCTGATATAGGCAAAATATCCCAAAAAGTAGAATATGTATTTAATCATGAATTATGGGACGAATACACGAAAAGATGCATAGCCTGCGGAAGATGTACTGTATCATGCCCTACATGCAGTTGCTTCTCAATGCAAGACATATTTTACAAAGATAATCCTAAATGCGGAGAGAGAAGGCGGGTATGGGCAAGCTGCATGGTGGATGGATTTACTGATGTAGCAGGAGGTCACAGCTACAGGCAAAAATACGGTGAGAGAATGAGATTTAAGGTGATGCACAAGATATACGACTACAAAAAAACGCTTCAGCACAACAATGTGCATTGGCTGCGGAAGGTGTGACGATGTATGCCCAGAGTACATTTCATTTATAAAAATCGTATCAAAAGTCACTGATGCAGTCGATAGGGGGGAATCAAAATGACAAATGTGTACATGCCAAGAAAAGCAGAAATTATTTCGATAATTCCTCAAACAGATATAGATTATACATTTAGGCTAAAATCCGATATTCTGCCACAACATGGACAGTTTTTACAAGTATCTATACCTAAAATCGGCGAAGCCCCAATATCAATAAGCGATTACACCGATGAATACATTGAACTAACCATAAGAAAAGTAGGCACTGTAACAGATGCTATACATGAATTAAAACCGGGAGATCTCTTGTTTATAAGAGGTCCATATGGTCACGGATTTCCTGTTGAAGACTTTAAAAATAAAAATGTAGTGATCGCCGCTGGCGGTACAGGTCTCGCACCAGTCAAAAGCATAATAAACAGGTATTACAGAAATCCTAAAGAGATAAAAAAACTCAATATTTTGATGGGTTTTAAATCTCCAAAAGACATACTTTTTGAAGATGAAATAAAAAAATGGAAGGAAAAATTCGATGTTTTATTGACCGTTGATAATGGCAATGAAACGTGGACAGGAAATACAGGTTTAATCACAAAATTTATACCAGATTTAAAAATCGAAAATCCCGACGATACGATCGTAATTGTTGTAGGTCCACCTATGATGATGAAATTTACATGCCTTGAATTTTTAAAACGCAGTATACCAGAGAAAAATATCTGGGTATCATTCGAAAGAAAAATGTCATGTGGCATAGGAAAATGCGGTCACTGTAAAATTAACGAAACTTACGTTTGCCTTGAAGGCCCTGTATTCAACTACACAAAATCCAAACAACTTCTCGATTAAAGGGGTGAAATAATGATTCTCGATATTGATACAAAACTTTTAAAGAAAAATGCATATAGAGTGACAAAACAACGTGGCATAACAGCGCTGAGAATAAGGGTCCCCGGCGGAGATCTAAATATAAAGTACTTCGATATAATAAAAGAAGTAGCTGAAAAGTACGGCAACGGGACTGTTCACATTACAACACGTCAAGGTTTTGAAATACCAGGAATATCTATGGAGAAAATTGACGAGATAAATGAGCTTATATCTCCTATTATAAGAGGACTTAAAGATGAAGGCGTCCAAATAGAAGATGAAGAAGGAGGATACCCTGCCGCAGGTACGAGAAACGTATCAGCTTGCATTGGTAATCGCGTATGCCCATTTGCCAACTACGATACAACAGCACTTGCGTTAAAAATAGAAAAGCTAATATACCCTAATGACTATCACGTAAAAATTGCAGTCACAGGTTGCCCAAATGACTGCATAAAAGCTCACATGCAAGACATAGGCATCATAGGCCAAGTTGAGCCAATTTATGATCCATCAAGATGTATTGGCTGTCAAGCGTGTGTAAAAAATTGCAAAAGAAGAGTAACTGGTGCCCTTACTTTCGAAAACTTCAAAGTCGTAAGGGATCCTAATAGATGCATTGGTTGCGGTGAATGCATATTGAAGTGTCCAACTTCTGCATGGACAAGGGGCGAAAAGTATTATAGAATCGTCATAATGGGTAGAACAGGCAAGAAAAACCCAAGACTGGCGCAGACATTTATCGAGTGGGCAGACGAAGAATCCGTACTAAAAATAATAAAAAACATGTACGACTTTATTGATAAATACATTGACAAAACCTTAGATAAAGAGCATGTTGGCTATATTGTCGATAGGGAAGGATTTAAAAAATTTAAAGAAGAAGTATTAAAAGACGTCAAACTACCTAAAAAGGCTAAAGTCGCAAATCACTTGGATTATACAGGTTACAGATACGAAAGAAATACAATATATGATTAAGATAAGCCATTTTCGGCTTATCTTTTTATCCATTTAGTATTGATATCGCTACTTCCTTTAAATCTTGATTTTAAATTGCCAACTAAATTGTACACACTATGTGATAAATTGTAAATAAATCCAATAGTCTTGTCATCGAATTCATAATTGTAGTTTAAAGAATTTCCTTTATACAAGCCTTTTTCTTTCATATCTCTTTCAACTTCTGTACCTGCTAAAGGCAAGAGTCTGCTTACAGGATAATAGTCAAGCCTTTCCTTGCCTACCAACTTTACAGCATTGTTTATAAAAGAGATGTTTTCGCTAAGCTCTTTATAATTAATATGTGGGTCAAACATAATAAATCCCATAGATATATATAATTCTAGTTCATTTAAAATCTTTAATGCCTTTATATTGTCCTCAACGCTTACATCTTTTTTAAAACGGTCAAGAACTGTTTGAGATCCTGATTCTACACCTAAGAATACCCTTCTCAATCCTGCTTTTTTAAGAATAGTAAAAAGTTCATGTTCGACATCGTTTACTCTGCATTGTATGCTGAAATTAATATCCATGCCTCTTTTTATAATTTCTTCAGCCAATTTATAGACTCTCTCGTAATTTTTCCCTTTCCCACCTATAAACTCAGCATCATTGAAGAATAAATTTCTTACATTGTATTTTTCATATAGTATTCTTATCTCGTCAATGACATTTTCTACGCTTCTTTGCCTGTACTTTTGGCCAAACTGAGAGAAAAATGGTCCAACACTGCAAAAGCTGCATCTTCCATAGCATCCTCTCGAAGTAAGCATTGACGCAAAGCCTGACTTCAAGATTACAATCGGAAGTGTATCTCTTTCAGGATATGGCATACTATCCAAATCATCTATAAGTGGTCTTTTGTCATTTAGTCTTAAAGTACCATCATCTCTATATGCTATGCCTGATATATTTTTCCAGTCTTCATCTGATAGTACTTTTCTAGCAAGCTCTAAAAACGTAATTTCCCCTTCACCTACAACAACAGTATCAATTTGAGGACATACTGACAAAATCTCATCGTATGAAAAAGTAGGGTATATTCCGCCTATAGAAATATGTCCTTTGTAACCTGCTTCTCTAATGCTTTTTACGAATTCAAGAGCCTCACTGGCGCTATCTTGAAACGGTATGCTTACCCCAATTAATTTTGGCTTGTCTGATTTAATCTCATAAATCACGTCATTAGGATATAAATCATATAGTGGAATATCTATTATCTTTGTATTAATATCATATTTTCTAAGAAATGCAGCTATATATGCCAGACCTAAATGCTCGTATTTCTCTTTCATGCGTGATGATGGAGGATTTATCAGGAAAACATCGTATTGCTCCATTGTACCAATTCCTTTCAATGTTCATAACGCTACAAATATACAACAATATATACTTCTACATAAATTCCAAAAATCCTCCAAAAATTAGTTTTTGTCAAGATATCATCATTAATTTTTCATAGTTAATATTGTAAAATGATTGAATAATCATATCTGACATTCTTAAATCCTGATTGCCTGAATTAGGATTTATAAATCCTACTACTTTCATGCCAGCACTTTTTGCAGCCAAAACACCTTTATTTGAGTCCTCAACAACAAGACACTTTTCAGGTACAACATTAAGTTTTTCTGCCGCATAAAGAAAAATATCAGGATATGGTTTGCTCCTCTTTACAAAATCACCAGAAACAAGTTCATTAAAATAATCTTTAAGTTTAAGCCTTTTTACAACAAGTTCAATTACGTCGATAGGAGATGACGATGCTACAGCAAGCTTTACTTTTTTTGAATACAATTCTTTTACAAGTTCACCTACGCCTTCTATAGGTTTTACTGCATCATCGTGTTTTGATATATAGTCAATATACCTTTTTCTGTCCATTTCAACAAGTTCCTCAACTGTAAGCGGCACATTGCACTTATTCTTTACGTATTCCCACATATAGTGAGAAGTTGTCCCAACAAATGAAATATGCTCCTCAAAAGACACATTTGCTCCAATTTCCTTGAAAATCTCTTCTTCCAATTGTATGTGCAGCGGTTCACTGTCGATTAATACGCCATCCATATCAAAAATAACTGCTTCAAACACTTTAAGCACTCCTTCTCCCTTTATTTGCTACAAATATAGTATATAAATTATTTAATCTCTTTTCAATCTTAATTGGGAACATACCTTAAATTAAAACCTAGAATTCGCGTGAATTGTATATCTTGACTGAAATCGCATATGAAAGAACATAAATGAGAAATGCTACTGCAATCAATTCACTTGCCACAGCTATATTTGATTGATTCTTAAAAAATGTGATTAAAGGATTTAATATTTTAAAATTTATTCCATATTTGTTTATGGCATTTACTAAACTTGGAACACCGAAAAATAATCCAAAAAACATCACAAAATTTACCCACCTCGTTTTAATGTATCCGAACTTAAAATACAAAGGCAGGTATATGCCGTAATAAACAGCTAATCCAAAAATCAAAACTGGTTCGATAGTCAATGTTGAAAACTTTATAGGTAATTCAACTAAATTTGCAACACCTACTACAATAATATATTCTATAGCCCCTAATGCAGCAAACAAAAAAACAGATATATATCTTTCCATTACTAAAAGTGAGCGTTTAATTGGAAGGCTTATTAAAATCATTTCAGCTTTATTTTTCTCTTCATAGGAAGCTGCAGTAAGCACGAAAATGTATGGAAATACAAAAACAGTCAATACGCCACCCAAATTATTGCTGCTGAAGGCAAATGAATAAACCGCTGCTAACAATATGCCGTATAAAAATTGCTTCTTCTGCACTAATATATCTTTCAACAATAAACTATACATTGAAATCCCTCCTGGTATGATAAAGCATTATATCTTCTAATGTTGGTTTTTCGATTACTACTTTCTCACCAAAAATCCTTTTCACTTTGTTTTTATTATATGCTAAACCTTCAAAACCATATTTATTTATATTTATGCCTACAAAATTTTTCTTAATTTCGCTATCTATCAATTCTTTACTGCCTTTAACTAAACCATAATTATCCAAAATATCATCTTTAGCTGCTGAAAGCACTATTTCACCATTATCAATTAAAATTATATAATCAGCTATCTTATCTAGATCTGATGTTATATGTGTAGAAAAAAACACGCTTTTATTTTCATCCTGAATAGTATCCGAAAGAATGTCTAAAATTTCACTGCGGACAACAGGATCAAGTCCTGACGTAGGCTCATCCATTATCAATAAATCGGCATTATGAGAAAGAGCAATTGCCAGTGAAAACTTCATCTTCATTCCCTTTGAGAGATCTTTTATTTTCTTTTTGGGCGGTATATCAAATTCTTTAATGTACTTATTAAACAAATCATCATCCCATTCTTTATAAAAGGGTGCAATTATTTCTTTCATCTCTAAAACAGTCAATTCTTCATAAAAATAACACTCGTCGTACACAAAACCTATCTTATTTTTCACTTCTATCTCATGTTTTATATTATCTTTGCCAAAGATCTTTATTTCACCGCCATCCCTTTTTAATAAGTTCATTATAAGCTTTATAGTGGTGCTCTTGCCAGCGCCATTTTGTCCTATAAATCCCATTATATATCCTCTATCAAGTTTAAAACTTACATCTTTCAAGCTAAAATCTTTATAATTTTTTCTTAGATTTTTAACCTCCAATATCGGTTCCATCATATACCTCCTAAAACTCCATAATAGAAATACGTTATTTATCTTAATCTGTAAGATAAATTTTACTCATATAAAAGTCTTAGCATCTCTTCCATTTCTTCTAGCTTTAAATCAATAGCTTTACCCGCTTCAACAGCTTCAGAAAGTTTCTCCTCTACAATTTTTAGCCTCATTTCCTTCATAAACTCTTTATTTTGGGCAGCTACATACGACCCCTTGCCAGGCTTTGTAACAATGTAGCCTTCCTTCTCCAAGTCTTCATAAGCTCTTTTAGTTGTTATAACACTTATCATAAGTTCTTTTGCAAGATTTCTAATTGACGGAAGTAATTCTCCTTCTTTAAGTTCACCACATAAGATTGAATTTTTAATCTGCCTTTTTATTTGCTCATATATTGGTTCATCAGATGAATTTGAAATTACAATATTCATTTACATGCAAATCTCCTTCTTTTAACTATATATAGTTAATACTGTATATACATATTATATACAGTATTAACATTAATGTCAATCACATCTAATGTATTTATAAAGTTAAACATCATAAAAAAAAGGAATGCATATAAAATACATTCCATTACAGTGGTAAAATTTTATTTAATATTCCAAAATTACATTATTTATGCGCGTACAAAGTGAAACAATTTTCCTCTAAAGTCTCCTTGCAATCTTTTTATGAGGATTCCGCCGTTCATAAGAGCACTTCCTGAAAAAACTTCATCTGTCTCTTCATTGCGATAAAAAGCATCTTTCTTAAGGCCCTTTAATCGGATTCTTCTGCTGTGGTAATTAGGCCTATTTAAGATTTGAATGTATATAACAAGTACCTCACTCTTATCTTTTGAAACATACTCTACGCATTCAAACTCTATATTTTCAAATGGATTTCCTATCCGATATAAATCTCCGTTGTATATCAAATTATTGTACTTGTTGTACATCTCTATTTGCTTTGGTATCATATCTCTGTCTTCCTGTGATATCTTCGTAACATCCAATTCGTATCCAAAAGTTCCGGACAATGCCACAAGTCCTCTCGTCTCAAAAGGAGTGATTCTTCCAATAATGTGGTTTGGACAGTCACTTATGTGAGCACCCATTGTTGATACAGGATATACATATGAGGCACCATGCTGGATTTTAAGCCTCTCAATCGCATCTGTATCATCTGAAAGCCATATCTGAGGGCTGAAATACAGCATTCCGGGGTCAAAGCGCCCTCCTCCTCCAGAGCAATTTTCCAAAAGGATATGCTGAAATTCTGTTGTAAGCCTGTCCATAAGCTCATATACACCTAAAACATATCTGTGCCATATCTCTCTTTGACGATCGGGTGGCAATACACAGTTTGCAACATCGCTAAGCTGCCTATTCATATCCCACTTTACGTATTCTATGTTTGCACTGCGTAAAATATTGCTTACGCTTTCATATACATAATCTCTGACTTCCTTTCTAGACAAATCCAGTACATACTGATTGCGACACAGTGTACCTGCTCTTCCATCTATGTGTATGCACCAATCCGGATGTGCCCTATAAAGGTCAGAATCTGGTGAAACCATCTCAGGCTCAAACCATATTCCAAATTTCATGCCAAGTTTATTTACTTCATCTACTAGATATTTAAGCCCTCCCTTTAACTTTTCTTCATTGACGACCCAATCACCTAGAGAACAATTATCACTGTTTCGCTTTCCAAACCAGCCATCGTCCATTACAAGCATCTCAATTCCCAGCTTCGATGCTTCTCTTGCCAATCTTAAAAGCTTATCTGTATCAAAGTCAAAATATGCAGCTTCCCAGCTATTTATAAGGACAGGTCTTCTTTTATTTTTATATTCACCCCGTATAAGATGATTGCGGTATAGATCGTGAAAAGTTCGTGACATTTTTCCAATGCCTTCGTTTGAATAGGTCATCACTACTTCTGGTGCCACAAATTCCTCCTGAGGTTCAAGTTTCCATCCAAAGTCAAATGGATTTATACCCATAACAACGCGAGTTGTATCAAACTGACATCCTTCTACCTGTGCTAAGAAATTACCAGAATAGACAAGGTTAAACCCATAAACTTCGCCAAAATCTTCAGTGGCATTTCTATCCATTAAAGCTAAAAACGGATTTGCCTGATGACTTGTCTCACCTCTAGATGATGAAACAGCTTGTTTCCCAAGCTCAACTTTTCTTCTCTTTACATGAAATTCTCTGGCCCAAGAACCATGCAATGTTACCATATCCATGTCAATTCGGTCAAAGTCAATGCATGCAGACAATACTCTTGTCAATATGATATCTTCATCAGAGCAATTTTTCACTTTTACACTTCTCGTTATTACATCTAAATCTTCAAAAACCGTATAAATCAAAATAACTTCCAGATTTAAATGATTATCAACACACGTTATTTCAAGTGTAGTACAGTCGTCTTCATTGCCAAACGTCGCTGGCAAGCCATTTAATTTTGGCTTGCCTTTATATATTTTATGTGACTTGTAAAAAATCCCACATGCAGTGGCTCCTAACTTTGTCAGAACCTTTAAACATGGCTCTCTAAAATCCCCCAAACCACTTGTAGGGTATTCTGTAAGGAAGCTATCTAAAAACGACATCCTGTCTCTGTTATTCTTTGAAGGAACATAAGGAGGTTCATCCAATCTCATCAGGTAATTCACATCTTCATCAGGAATCCTCTCTCCGAAGTAGACATGACCTAAAAACTTTTCTTCATCAACGACAGCCATTATATAACTTGTATCTTTTGCATCAAGCTTAAATGATTTCGACTTCTCATAATAATGTATAGGCATAATAAAAATCCTCCACTTATTTGAAAAATTTATCAACGCTTATTTACTTGAATATTATTCCTGAAAAATATTATCATAAGTGAACTATTAATTGCGTTTTCGTTATATACTAGGCGAACGCAGTGCGGTGAGGCGTATGAGCGCTAGCGAAAGCCGTCACAACGCATAGACGGCGTTAGCCGAACTAACGGAGTGAGCCGTTAGTATATAGAAAACACAATTTGTGAACGTTGATAATATTTTTCATATATTTATTTGCTTTTGATAAATTTTCCCATAACTTTTGCTTTAAATGTAGACCTTCACTATGATTCTAATAATTCTAAGAAGAACTTAAGAATTATGTCGCCCGAATACAGGAGGTACTCATGCTGGTATTCCGGAAAAAACACAATTCTTTTATTTGATGTAATATTGTTGTACGCTGCCATCTGTGAAAATGGCGGACACACGTTGTCCATTAAAGCTGTCATCCAGAGGATATCACACTTAACATCTTTTGCCCGATTCTTTATATCGATGTATGCAAGCCGCTCAAAGAAGAAATCCTCTCTTAGATGATTTGGGTCCCTCTGCCTAAAATACCACGTAATCTCTTCATAAGTGGGATTTTTAAAATTGTTCTGATATATTCCTTGAAAATCACACAAAAATGGATAAATAGCAGCAGCCCCCTTCAAATCATCTACTAAAGAAGCACATGCGATGGTAAGCGCACCACCCTGGGATGCTCCTGTAGCAAAAATATTTTTTTCATCCACAAAATCCATCGTCTTTAAGATTTTCACACACTGTGCCGTATCTAAGTAGACATTTCTATAAAAAAGGTCATCAGGACTGTCGCTCTCTAGACCCCTTATAATATGGCCGCTCTGCGTATTTCCCTTGTATATGCCATTGTCAACGCTTAAGCCTCCTTGACCCCTAACATCCATTGCCAGCACGCAAAAACCTTCTGCAATGTATGGAAGTTTTCCGCTCCATTCGCCGCTGTTACTCCAATATCCATGAAACATAACAACAGCAGGTATCTTACCCTCTATCCTCTTAGGCTTTAAAAATTGACAGTGTATTTTCGCTCCACCAACACCGGTAAAGTATAAATCGTATGCATCGCAACTTCTTGAAACAAAGTCACTTTTCACAAGCTCATATTCTAAAGATGCATTCTCGAGATCTTTTCTTGCTCTTGCCCAGTATTCATCATAATCTTTTGGAGGATCTCCTATTCCTTTGTAGTCTTTTAAATGCTCTATTTGACACTCGTAAAGTTTATCCATCGGCTACACCTCTATATTTTTCCATCTGTTGCATCAAGAGGCAAAACTTCATTGTGCTCTTTTATAAAGTTTAAAGTTTCATCTAATGTCGTATAAGCAACCGCTACATAAGAATCGGCAGCACCGTAGTATATGGCTATTCTACCTGTATCAGCATCACATAAAGCAGCGCATGGAAATACTACATTTGGCACAAATCCTCTTTCCTCATACCATTCTTCAGGCGTCAGCATGAAACTTCCTGCCCTGTATAATACTTTTGCGGGATTATCTTTATCCAATATCGCCGCACTCATAGAATAAACCAAGCCGTTGCATGTGCCTGTAACACCATGGTAGAAAATAAGCCATCCATCGTCTAACTCAATAGGTGCAGGGCCGCATCCAATTTTAACAGATTGCCACCATCCATTGCCACCTTTCTGCATGACAAGCCTGTGTTCTCCCCAGTATTTTAAATCAGGGCTTTGGCTTAGCATAATATCTCCAAATTGAGTATGTCCATTGTCACTGGGACGTGACAGCATTACGTATTTGCCATTTATTCTTCGTGGAAATAAAACTGCATTCCTATTAAATGGCAAAAATGGATTCTCAAGTCTCGTAAATGTCTTAAAATCAGTTGTCCTGGCAAGCCCAATTGATGCTCCATCGAAGTCACCACACCATATGATGTAATAAGCATCCTCTACTTTTACAAGCCTTGGATCGTATGCATATAGCGGTTGATACGGTTTTCCGTCTTCATCAAAAAATTTAATTTTTTCTTCATCAAACTCCCAGTGAAGTCCATCCTCACTTCTTCCCAAATATATGTGGGGCCTTCCATTTATAGTTTCACCGCGAAATACCCCGATAAAAGCACCCTCATAAGGAACAACTGCACTGTTAAAAATCCTCGCTACTCCATTCACTGGATTGCGATTTATTATTGGATTTTCACTGTGGCGCCATATTGGGCCACTAAATCCCTTCGGTTTATCCTGCCATGGAATGTTCTTCAAGCTGCTTCCTATTATCTTACTCATAAACTATCTCTCCTTTTAAATTATTCTTTAACAGATCCAACAACCAATCCATTGTAGATCTGCTTTTGCAACGCCAGAAAAATAATAAGTGTAGGTATCATTATGAGAATTACACCTGCAGATATTATTTCCCAATGAGCGCCATACGGACCTTTAAAAGCAAATAGTGCCGTTGATACTGTAAGTAGGCTTTGGTCCGGTGTGTAGAGAAATGGAATGTAGAAGTCGTTGTATATAGCCACACCCTTTGTGATTAATACGGTTGCCACTGCAGGTCTTATTAATGGAAAAATAATTTTAAAAAATACTTGAAAATAGTTTGCACCATCTATTATTGCAGACTCATCCAATGATACAGATATGTTCTCCATAAACTGTAGAAAAATGTATATGGATACAATATCTGTACCGCAATATAGAATTATTGGAGCAAGTCTTGTATTAAATAATCCTAAAGCGTTTATAATCTGAAACGTCGCAACCTGCGTAGAAATCATAGGAATCATTGTTGCAACCAAAAATAGGGCATTTGCAACTTTGCTGATTTTAGACTTAAAACGGCTAAACACAAAAGCAGACATTGAACCTGTAAGGACAGAACCAGCCAATGAAAAA
>NZ_BBKT01000008.1 GCF_000747665.1 Thermoanaerobacterium saccharolyticum
TTCCATGCCAACCATAAGATGCTCTTTGTTGCTTTTATTCATAATATCTGCAGCCCATTTTAAAAATCTTTTCATTCCATCAATGTCATTGCTAAATTCAATACGCTTACCGTATTCTATTCCTCTGAAATCGAAAGCTCTAGCGTGATGTATCTCTTTAGCAATGTCTACACCTACAATTAATGTCTTTTCTGTTATTTGCATTATTTTTGTATTTTGGTTATACTTCATATTAGGTACCTCCTTGTTATTTGAGAGTCGTGTTCATGAACAATCGACATCTTGTATTTTATCAGGAGGTACTTTTTATTTCAAATCTTATATTTCTTTATTACAGGAATGCTCCCATAAAATGTTATATAACTCTAAAAATATCAAAGATATGTTTTATAATACCACCCCCTTCATCAGCACTAAATACCATACATGAGTAGAGAAATATTTTTAAATAATCAAACAAGTGTTTAAATATTTACAACATATCTACCCATATATACCCTCGTTTTGCAATTTTTGCAATTAACGTTTACTAGTGTCGTTAAAAAACCTTCATATTGAATAAAGGAAAAATTTAAAAGAAATTAAATAAAACAAATGAATATAAATAAATGAATAAAAATAAGTTATTGTTAATAGTTGTTTTTATTTCTAACTCTTACTTATAAGAGAATTATATATCAAAAGATTTTTAAGAAAATAGAATTTTTTTACCTGATTCTTTAATTTTTTTACTTTGTCTCCTCAACAAATAAACTGGTTACTTTTTTTCTAAAGATGTGATAAAATATAGGTAAAGTATTTTGTTTAAATATCACAAAAGCGATGTTACATATTTTTTGTTCATCGATACATCAAAAATATTAGCTCCAAAGGAGTAAATAAGATGTTTGACAAGGTAATTAAAAAGTTTGGAGATCTAAGTATATCCTCTAAAATAGTGCTATATTACTTGTTTGTTCTTATTATTTCGATTTCTTTCCTTTCGATTGCGTACCAAGAGATAAACAGCAATATCACCAGCAACAAGGTGATGCAGGTTTCAAATGAAATTGTCTCTAATATAAATTCAAGTATAGAATCGTTAATAAATGCTGTAGACAACCAGTCTAAAATATTAATATCGAGTCAGATTCTACAATCAGCTTTAGCAAATGGGAATGCAGGAAACTATGCAAGCTATATACAGCCAATGAGCAAATACTTGTCTGATTTTTTAAACTTTAACGATTTTATTTCCTCTATATATATTTTTGACAATATGGGAAACGAATACTTTGTTGATAATGTCTCTTTTAAAAGCATCAGCTTGTCCACAATAAAGTCAGCTAAATGGTATGACAGGCTTGTAAGTTTAAATGGGAAATATATACTGGAAGCAAATGATGGAGATCTCATAGATCAAAGCAGTGGAAATAAAGGATATGTATCGTTTATAAGAGTCATAAACGATATAAATAGCCAGAAGCCAGCCGGAATCATGATAATAAATATTTCTGAGTCCTATTTGTACAAGTATATAAATAGCTCAATAAATACATATACGTCTGGCATAATCATAAGAGACGAGAAAGGCAATACAATAATTAAGTCTACAAACGTTAGCAAAAATTTAAACAGCGAAATATATACATTTATCAATCCAAATGGTTCCACAGTTAGGAAGATAGATGGTAAAGTCTATATAATATCAGATTTAAAAAATGACTTCGGCTGGAATATCATAAGCATAACTCCATTTAATGAATTAAATAACCAGTTTTGGATCTACAACATAATACTTCTTTTTGTCATAATCATAAATATTGTCTTGCTTTTATTAGGGCTTCTTTTTATATCGCTTTTTATATCACAGCCTATAGTAAAGCTAGTTAACTCCATGAAAGGCATAAAAGACGGCAAATTTGAAAAAGTAGACATCGTCACAGGAAGCGACGAAATCGGTATGCTAAAAGACGTGTACAATAAGATGATCGATGAAATAAAGAAGCTAATCGGCGATATAATAAATGAGCAAAAGATGAAAAGAAAACTAGAGCTGGAAGTAATGCAATCGCAGATAAAGCCTCATTTCCTATTTAATTCTTTTGATGCAATAAGTGCGTTGATTTTGATGAATGACACGAAAAACGCCAGTAAAATTGTAAAAGCCTTAGGAAAGTTTTATAGATCTTTTTTGATGAACGGTAATGAAGAGATAACGATAAAAGATGAATTAGAGATAATAGACAATTACCTTACGATTCAAAAGATACGCTTCGGAGACAAATTTGACGTCATAAAAGAGATCGACAATAGGACATTGCCTTATAAAATACCAAAACTGATACTTCAACCCTTGGTAGAAAATGCTTTAAACCACGGCATAAGAGGAAAAGACGGTCAAGGCATAATAACAATAAAATCTCTTTATGATTCAAATCAAATAACGCTTATTGTCTCTGACAATGGAAAAGGTATGAGTGAAGAAAAATTAAAAGAGATAGAATCTGGTCAGTCAAAAGGAGTTGGGCTTAGATCTACGATTGAAAGATTAAAAATCTACTACAATTATAGCGATGTTGTGAAGATTCAAAGCAAGCCAAACGAAGGCACAACAATCGATATAACTATTCCAATAAATGAGGAGGATTAAGATGTCAGAAAATAACATTAGAGTATTTATAATAGATGATGAATATTTGGAAAGAAGTCTTTTGAAGCAATGCATAAATTGGGAATCATTAGGAATGGAGATTGTGGGAGAAGCCTCAAATGCAAATGAAGGCATAAAATTGATCGATGAATTAAAGCCAGATATCGTATTTACTGACATAAAAATGCCCGGCATAGACGGCATCGAGTTTAGTGAATTTATTTTAAAAAAACATCCATCCCTTATAATTATAGTCATTACAGGTTACAACGATTTTAACTACGCTCAAAAATCCGTAAAATTAGGGATTTTTGATTTTTTGCTTAAACCTATTGATGAAAATGAAGTCTTAAACACAGCAAAAAAAGTAAAATCGTACATAGAAGGAAAGAAAAAAGAAAAGAAAGAACTTGAAGATCTAAAAAAGCAATTATATGAGAACATACCTTATTTAAAAGAGCGTTTTTTAAATGAGCTGATTACCAACAACTTGTCCGAAAATTCAATAAATGAAAAACTTGATTTTTTTAAATTTCACTTTAAAAATGGAAATTTTCAAATTGCTGCTATAGAAATCGCAAATTCAACGGACATGGGTGAAGAATCTCGTTTGATTCAAAATTTTAAAGTTGGCAACTACGTCAAAAGCTATTTCAAAAAGCTAAAAAATATAATTGTATTCTCAGATCAGATGAATAGAATCGTCATCTTAAGCAATGACGAAAAGATAGATTTATATAAAATTTGCATGCGCCTTAAAAACAAAATAAATAAAGAGCTTTATTGTACTTTAAATATCGGCATTGGAAATATAAAAGAAAATATCAGCGAAGTTCGAGCATCTTATATGGAGGCCGTCGACGCATTAAACTATCACATTGCAGTCGGGAACAACAATATAATACATTATAGGGACGTACAGTTTAGAGAAAGCAAATCAGACAGTGACACAATGCATCTCTTAAATGAATTAAAATTTTATTTAAAGTCCGGATTAGAAGATGATGCGATAAAAACTGTAAAAGAAGTTTTTTCTTTGATCGATGTTAAAAGTGAAAATGCACTTAAGTTGATACACGTAAGTGCATTAAACATTATTTCCGTTTGCTTCTCGGTTTCTCTCGAATTAAAAGAAAATTTTGACGATGTATATTTATCTGAAATAAACACGTATAACAAGATAGTTAATATAGAAACGTTGCCTGAAATGATAGAGTTCTTATCCTCCATAGTAACAAACACAATAAAAGCTGTAAACAAAGAACAGATTAGCAATATAAATAATTTAATTGATAATGTTAAAAAATTTATAGAAGAAAATCTTGGTGACAGCAATTTGTCACTATCATTTGTAGCAAAGCATTTTTACTTAAACCCCAGCTATTTAAGCCGTACGTTTAAAAAGGAAACGGGCATAAACTTCATAGAATACCTTACAAATAAGCGAATGGAAAAAGCAATAAGCCTTATTAAAGAGAAGAACATGAAATCATTTGAAATAGCTAATGCCGTAGGCATACAAGACCCAAATTACTTTTCATCATGTTTTAAAAAGTACACAGGCCTAAACGTAAGTGAATACAAAAAATTGATAAAAAATATTGTATGAGGAGATCTGACTATATCAAATCTCCTCATACTTTTAACGTTTAAAGCTCAAGTAAAAATTGCATAGCTAAATCATCAAATCCCCTCATAGGCTCATGGCCGTAATCAGGATATACTTTTATATCCTTCTTTGATTTTATATTGTTGTATGCCGCAAAAACAGTTGATGGCGGACAAACTTGATCCATCAATCCGACACACATCAACACATCGCCTTTTATTCTCTTCGCCAGATTCTTAACATCTATATAGCCAAGCTTAGTAAACACCTCATTTTCTCTATCATGTCTAGGATCAAAAAGCCTAAAATAGTCTGTAATCTCTTGGTATGCGTTTTTTGCAAGGTCTAAGTCCCAAACTCTCTTATAATCAGATAAGAAAGGATATTCAGATACGACTTTGCGTATACGGGGTTCTAATGATGCGCACGCCAATGCTAAACCTCCGCCTTGTGATGGCCCCATGACTCCAACTCTATTTTCATCAACTTCAGGCATATTCATTACTATTCCTGCCAATTGTGCAGTATCTAGAAAAATATGCCTGAATAACAAGTTGTCAACGTCGTCGTCTAATCCTCTGATTATATGTCCATTTAGAGTATTCCCTTTTACGCCGCCAACATCTTCAGAAAGACCCCCTTGTCCTCTTGCATCCATCGCCACAACTGTAAAACCTACCGCCACGTAATTTAATTTGTCATTCCAGTCCCCTGAATTTGATGAATATCCATGAAATCTTATTAGTGCAGGATGCTTCACATCTGTTTTAGGCTTTATATACTTTGCATGTATCCTTGCGCCTCGCACGCCGGTAAAGTACAAGTCATAGCATTCTGCAAACGGCACTTGAAAACTGCTGGGATTAAGTTCAATTTTGGGATCAACTGATCTCATCTCATTTAAAGCTCTGTCCCAATACTCATCAAAATCTTTCGGACATGGGTTTGTACCAGTATATTCCTTAAGTTTTTGTAATGGCATATCAAAAAGTCCCATTTTTACCCTCCTAAATCAAATCAATATCCGTTTATCTTGCTATCATCAAGTCCTATATACGTGCTTGATTCGTCCATTACTTCAGTCAATTCAAACAATACCACAGCATTTTTACCCAATCTAAATTTCAAATTTACATAGCCATCATTTGATGTAGCTCTACCTGTTTTGATTTTCGGCCTTGCAATATCCCTCAAAGTCTTGATTTGTTCTTTACTTGGAAATCTCGGCCTTCCCATGTGTATCCACGTACCCCAAGGATTACCGTTTTCCTCATCAATCATCTGTTTCTTAATAAAGACATCTTTGAATCCTACAGGTATTTCCAGTTCATATTCCTTATCTGGATTTTCTGTCTTTTCCATTATCTCGTTCCAAGCGATAAGCCCAACTGATCCGTCATTTCTTCTTGTAACAAGCATATGATTATCCCTGTAAAGCACCTCTTCTCCCATAGCATTGAAAAATTTAAACATGTGAAAAGTCGGCTTTGGTATCTTATTCAATGCAACTAGTCCAAATCCTCCATGAAACTGCGACCTTGGAACATCTTTTTCTTCAAACACATCGCTGAATGTCCAATAAGAAAACGAATCAACATAATCTCCGCCTTCACTTAAAATTCTCGCAAGATACGCTGCATTAAAAGGCGTATCATGTACAGGATTTAATGGACTGTAAGATGTATTGTACTCCGTTATATGAAAAGGAAGATTTGGGAAAGGTGAATTTCTTATAATCTCCCTGACACTTCTAAATTCGTTAAGCATGTATTCAGATGGCATGATCTCTTGATATATAAGATGCGGAGTGTACTCTCCCTGTTTAGATGTATACGCATGGCGGGACACAAAATCAACAGGCACATTCTCCTCATTACAGAAATTCAAAAAGTCTTCTATCCAGTAGTCAGATCCGCCGCATATAGCTGGACCTCCAACTTGTAAATTTTCATTTACTTCCTTAATAGCCTTTGCAGTAACCTTGTACAGCTTAAAATATTCCTTTTGATCTGCATCTTTCCAAAACTCTTTTAAGTTTGGTTCATTCCATATCTCAAATGGCCACTTCAAGACTTCTTCAATCCCATATCGAGAAATAAAGTGATTCACAACCGCTTTGACAAGGCTGCTCCACTTATTATAATCTTTAGGAGGAGTAACATTCCCCTCCCAATAAAATACTGTCTGAGTGCCTGACGCTAGTTTTTTAGGCATAAATCCGACTTCCACGAAAGGCCTTATCCCTAATTCCAAAAATGAATCAAAGATTCTATCTATATACGTGAAATTGTAAAACGGCCTTATGTCGTTACCTACTATGTCCTCACGGTAAATACCTACATCGTCGCACAAAAGTCCATGTCCGCGTATATACTTAAAGTCTATATTTTCTTTCACAAATTTGTATTACTCGTCCTATTGCCCCTTTTTCTACTAATTGTCCTGCATAGACAGATGCTTCATTGTGAAGCCTTTCACCATAGTAGACTGCATATTTCCTCTTCGTCTTTTTTACTTTGTCTTTAGCTTGCTCCAGTTGCTCTCTTGTTGTCATTGGAGGCTTGTCTGCAAAGTAGTCTTTTCCTGCATCCATTGCTTTTAAGCCTATGTCACATCTTTCTGATGGTATTGCTGCACTTGCTACCAATTTAACTGAGTTATCCATCAGTATTTCATCTTCGTCTCTGGCCTTTTTGGCAGTAGGAAATGCTTTTATGAATCTTTCTACTTTCTCTGGGTCTTTGTCATATACCCATTTTACCTGCGCACCGGCTTCTATTAGTCCTTTTGTCATGCCATATATGTGGCCATGATCTAGTCCAATTGCTGCAAATTCAAAATCTCCTTCACTGAAGACTTTTTTAGCTTTGCTTTCTGGCATATAGTACATACCGTTTTCTCTGCTCATTTGGTATTCCTTCTTCCTAGATTTAAGCTACAATTTTAATACACATTTATAAGTTATATTGATTATCTAGCCTATGCTCATTTTTTAAACAAATCAAATTTCTCATAATTTTTCATATTAACCTTTTCCGTCTTCCTTCCCCAATTAACATTCATTTCGGAAAACAATTTTTTGTTTTCACTTGCGTATTCAATTATCTCTCTTATATTCTTGATATAAGTAAATTTTTTCCCATCCTCTATATTAACTTCAATAAACTCATCAGGAATATCAAAAATTTCTTTAGATGACTCAAAAGCTCCATTAGATGCAAGTACAAAATTTCTCGTAATTTCAACTGGGCAATATAATTCTTTACCTTCAAATAAATGTTCTATCATATTTTCATATATCTTAACAAATAAATCTTCTTTACCACCATCATATACTTCTTCATTCCTATCAAAATATTTTATAAGCAATTTGTTATCATAGTTCCAATATACCTTTGCTTCTTCAGCCTCAATAATTATATATGGCGTCTCTTCTTGCATATTACATAGTGTCGAATAATAATATATTTCTATACCTTTTGTAGTTACTATCTTAACACAAGCTGTATCCTCACCTTCAATTCTGTGTCCATGATACAGCTCTGAAATTACCTCTTTGGGTTCTCCACCTCCTTTTTCTGAGGACTCAGCTATAATTAATTCATTATTCAATAGATGAGCTAACGGATTATTAATTGACCCATCTAATACATAATTATTATTAATAACTAACTTACCTGCCCAATTGTTCCTTTGGTAATAACTATCATCTCTTTTCCAGCAGCCAACACCTATAATTGTTTTAATCTTTCCTAATTTCCCTGATTTAATGTATTCGATAAGTTTTCTAAAAGCTGTACCAGAAGTATTTTGAAAATCAACTGCGCAAATCTTATTGTAATTTCTTTTTGCTTCAATTATTGCATTAATATCTTGAATTGTAACAGCAGGTGGTTTTTCTAACAATACATTAAATCCTTCCTTTATTGCATCTATTGCCATTTGAGCATGAAAATGAATAGGTGTAGAAATAACCACAAAATCCAAATTTTTCATATCATTTAACATTTGTCTGTAGTCCTTAAAATATTTAACACCATTTAATGATAATTTATTTATTATATCTTTATTTTTCTCATAATTTACTTCCGTAATAGCTTTTAAATTAACCTTTTTCCCTTCTAAAAAATTTATTGACCTTAAATGAATACTACCAAATCCACTAATTCCTATTAACCCTATTCTTGCTATATTCAAAATTCTCGTCCTCCTAAAATTAATTCTAAGGTATCAATATAGATTTTACTGTATTTCTATTTGCCATATCCATTAAAGCTTGAGTAGCATCAGATAATTTATATTTATTTGTTATCATTTTCTTAAACAATTCCTTATTGTTTAATACTAAATTAGCTGCCATATAAAGATGTTTCGTATCACTTACCCAAATACCTTGATACCTTAAATTTTTCCTTGTTATATCATAATAACAGTCAATTGTCACTGTACCATTTGGATCGCCAAAGCCAAGCGACAAATAATTTCCTCCATTTCTAACCAACTTAATTCCTTCGCTAATCGCAGATGGATGACCTACCGCTTCAATTGCTAAGTCTACACCCTTTCCTTTTGTTATATCCATAATAATTTCTTTTCTTTGCTCTAATGTAGTTAAATTTCTATCAAGTACAATGGTTGCACCAAATTCCTTACACATATTTAATCTTTCTTTCGTGCCGCCAATTACAACAATATTTTGTGCTCCATATTCTTTAGCAAATAATATTGCATAAAGCCCAATAGGCCCTGGACCTTGGATTAAAACAGTATCACCAATATCATGTGAAATAGTATCAAATGCATGCGCACATGTTGCTCCTGAACATGATGCTGACACTAATATTTCGGGTTCTATATTATTATCTATTTTTAACACTTTGGTATTTTTATCAAGATATATATATTCAGAATAGCATCCTCTCAAATAAGGCGGTTGACTACACCCCACACTTATTCCATATGTCCATCTATCTTGGCATAAATAAGGTTCCTTTTTAACTGTACAATAATAACATTTGCCACAAGTTACGCCTCTATCCCAAATTATTAAATCTCCTTCTTTCAGCTCATAACCATACACATCTTTCCAATTCCCCGAAATTGTTTCAACCCGACCGACACCTTCATGACCAAGAATCATCGGTAATTTCGCTCTTGGATCGTTACCTTTGAATATATGTGCATCAGAACCACATACTCCAGCAGCTTCTATTTTAACTAAAAGTTCGCCATCTTCTGGTAATTTCAATTCAAATTCCCTCATAACTAAAGGTTTATTGAATTCTTCAAGAACCATTGCACGTGCTTTCATCTATATCTCCTCCAAATTTTGCGGCTTTATAGGTTCAATTCTAGTTACATTTATTTCGTTTTTTTTATTATCAAGTTTGCAAATATGATAAAAATTATATTCCTCATTTCTTGGTTTTGGCAATAAATCAGTAGATTTTTCAAACATAAGATGTGGTCCACGGCTTTCATTGCGTAATAAACAACTTTTTACAATAGCTTCCGAGATCAAAAGCATATTTTTAAATTCTAAAATACCTGAATATCCAATTGGTTTTATTTGCTTTGCTTTTAATTCATTTATATAACCTAATGCTTCGTGTAAGCCATCAGGATACCTTATTACACTTGCATATAAATCCATTACATATCTAAGCTTTTCTTTTGCTTTTTCTAAATTTATTCCACTTTGGGATATAAAATCTTTATAACTTTCAAATATGTCACTTGCTTTAAGAAGTCCAACATCCTCGTCTAAATCTACACTTAAAGAAAATTCAAAGGCATTCTCCCCTGCCACTTTACCAAAAACCTGAGTATCCAAAAGTGAATTCCCGCCTGGTCTATTCGCTCCATGTTGCCCTCCTGCACATTCACCACATGCATATAAACCTGCAACATTCGTTTGAGCTTTCTGTCTTATTTTTACCCCACCTTGAAAATGTTGAATAGATGGCTTAATTTCTAATAAATCCTTTTTTAGATCAATTCCCCTTTCAGAAAACCACTTTATCGTTTGCGGATTTATTTCTTGTAATCTATCAATTGGAGTTAATCTACAACTTGTCAATTCTTTTATCTCATCATAATATTTCTTTTTTAAATCATCTCTTAAATATTCAAAATTAAATCCACTAGGATTTTGCCTAAAATCTAGAAAAACCCTGTTTCCCCTCATTATTTCCCTAAAAACAGCAACATCTATATTCCAAGTTTTGTGTTCAGCACTAATTGGCCATGTTGAACCTTTTTCAAATATGTCATTAAATGTAATGCCATAATTAATTAAAAATTCTTCTCCTTTATCATTGATGAACCTTGGTATACATCGCATTATGCTACCAGAGCAAGCGAGTTTTGTTTTTGGCGATGCTAAACCAATTTGTATAAATTCCATATTAACAAGCTCAGCACCTGCCCTTAATGCCATTGCATATCCATCACCGGTCATCCCTGTTGGATAAACATTATTACCATAAATCTCCCCTGCCCCACCTGTTGCTAATATTACAGATTTTGCAAGAATAATTATTTCATGTTCATCTATAAACCCAACCGCACCAAAAATTCTATTATCTACCACAATTAAGTCACTTACCATTATATTTTCTAAAACTTCAATTTCTTTAATTTTGTAAACTTCTCTCATAAGAGCCTTTTCTATTTGAACTGCAGTATCGGGTCCAGTAAAACAAGCTCTAGCATATATAGAACCATCTGTTACGAATTGAGATGGTATATCATTTTCTTTAACAAATGGTACTCCTAATTTTTCTAAATAATAATACGCTTCTACTGAATTTTTTGCTAAAATTTCAGCTAAATCATAATCGGAAACAAATCCACCAATTTCATAAATATCTATTGCATGATATTTCCAATTATCATTTATTAGTGGATAAGTTGTAGGCAGTGTTACATGAAAAGCCATTCTATCAGAATAAGCTAATGCAGTTGTACCGCAACCACCAAGTCTACCCTTTACTGCAACAATTATTTTTATATTTTTATTTGATTTATTTGCTTTCTCATAAGCTGCAAGAGCCGCTCTTAACCCTGCACCACCACCACCTATTACCAAAACGTCAGCTTTATATATCACTTTAATTTCTCTCCTTTTCAACCATTGAAATTGCATTAACAGGACAAACTTCAATGCATAATCCACACCCATCACAATTTTCTTTTATCATAAATTTTTCTTTATCGTTTTTAATTGCATCATATATACAAACATTAAAACACTTTCCACAACCAATACATTTATCCTTATTTATACTTGCAACTCCCCAATGTCTTCTATCAACTGATTCCATATCAAGAATTTTATCACAAACTTTGCCTTTAAAATCATTAATGGTGCGATATCCTTTCCTATCTAAATATTGTTCTAAATATTTATTTATTTGTTTTATTACTTCATAACCATTTAAAAAAAACTGTTGTAACAATTTGAACAGCAGATGCCCCAGATAATATATATTTAATAGCATCTTCACCATTCATTACGCCTCCACTAGCACTTATACTACACTTTAATTTTGGCGATACAGCACTTATCCATCTCAACCCATACATAATAGCCCATGGTCCACCATGCCCTGCATATCCACCATGTAAAATTGGTATTTCTTTTTCTATATCTATATCAAGACCTGTAAATCTATTAAACATAACAAGTCCATCAGCTCCCGCTTGTTCTAGCCTCAATGCATCAGATCCTGGATTTGCAGATTGCGGTGTCATTTTGGGTATTACAGGTATCTTAACGTTATTTTTTACTATTTTCGTTGTATGCACCATTTCTTCAATAATGTTCATACCAGACATAATGTGTACTCCATGAGGGCATGAAAGATTAAGCTCTATTGCATCAGCTCCCGCTTCCTCCATTAATTTACTATATTCAATCCAAGCATCATCCGTATAGCAATTAATACTAGCGATAACAGGTATACTCAATTTTTGTTTTGCATTAAAAATAAATTCTGCATATTCTTGTGGATTCAATTCACTTGCCTGCTCATATGTGTAAAACGTAAATGTATTAGTATGTTTTACTATCTTAAATCGAGGTGTCGGTGATTTTCTAGAAATTTCCTTCTGAAATAAACTTTTAGTTACTACAGCACCTGCTCCACATTCTTCCGCTCTTTGCAACAATTCAATAGAACCAGTTATACCAGCAGAACCTACAATTATAGGCGTTTTAAGCTTTAAATTAGCATAAGTCGTAGATAAATTTAACATTTTTATTTCCCCCTCATAAGGATTTATAACTAAAAATAATAAAAATTAGTATACTATTCAGTTGGTGTAGAATACCTCTCTTGCTCTATAGAATTCTTTATTATTTTTCTTCCCTCTTTTAAATCTTTTATAAATCCCAAAGCCATAAGTTGGACTATCACGTTGCCATAGATTGACGCTTCTACAGGTCCTGTTACAACTATTTTACCCGTAGTATCCGCAGTTAACTTACACAGGAACTTATCCTGTATTCCTCCGCCAACCATATGGATAATATCTATTTCTCTTCCTACAATGTCTTCTAAATTGTTTAAGCAATTTTTGTATTGTTCAACTATACCATTGTAAGCAGCTCTCGCTATATCACCGATATCCTGAGGCAAACCCTGCCCCGTTTCTACACAATATTGCTTTATTGCTTCTGCCATATCATCGGGAGCTATAAACAATTTGTCATCGGGATTAATTATAAACTCTTCATGCTCAGCTTTAGATGCCATCTGGCTGATCTCTGGAAACTCTATTTTTATACCATTGATTTGAGTGTCATAAGTGACATTTTTTAAGCTACTAATAACAACTCTGCTTGGATTTTACCTGTTTTTGTAAGAATAAATTTGATTTCGATATTTTTATACAAACTCGCAGCCATCTCCGCTGCCATTTTTAGTACTTTTTTTGCGTTTATAGCTCCTATTTTGAATGAAAACCAGATTTTTGAGCGCACTAATCCCCTTACAGGTATCACATCTACATGATATTTTCGTCTTAGTATTGATGGTATACCCTCCACTCCATTTCTTATCTTTTGAAGTACACTGTATTTTTCTGTTGACATCTTTTTTAAATAGCTTGCTCTCTGTATTGTTTTCGCTGTTATTAATACATACGCTGATTTTTTCTGTAGCTTTGCTCCACATTTTTCTCTTAGTGGACAATGTTCACATGTTTTTTTTATTAAAGGATGCTCTAT
>NZ_BBKT01000007.1 GCF_000747665.1 Thermoanaerobacterium saccharolyticum
GCATATTTTAATGTGACAATTTCAGAAGAAAAATTAGCAGAGATAAAAGAAGAAATAAAACTATCAGCAGCTGATGTAAACAAAAAACAGAAAAAAGCAAAGACATATCACATACAAAGAGGCGGTATGCCGTTTGAAGGTTGTGCAATGACAAACAGTCGAAAAGCAATAAGGGAAATACTCAGATACAAATGCTTAAGTGAACTAAAAGTCATATAAAAGGTGCAATATAAAAAGAAGAATAGAGCAAAAACAATTGCACGAAAATTCACAATATGTTAAACATTATGCGGATAACATTTGAAGAAAAAAATTTGCCAACAACTACTTGACACAAACAAGCTGTAGAAAGGTCTATGAATTGGGCTGATTAAGTGGTATAATTAAATTGACAAACAAAAGATACAATTGAATATTAGGATGGCGGAGAATAGGAGAGCCATATATAACCGGAGAGCCGGCTATATATGGCTTTGTCTTTTTTAAAGATTAATTTTGGTAGCTGAAAGGAATGGTAAAATGTACGATGTCATAATAATCGGTGGCGGTGTAGTAGGTTCATCAATTGCCAGAGAATTATCTAAATACGACATTAAAGTTCTACTTATAGAAAAAGAAGATGATGTAGCATCAGGTGGTGCATCAAAAGCCAATAGTGCTATACTTCATGCCGGATACGACCCAGTGCCTGGCACATTGAAAGCCAAACTAAATGTAAGAGGAAACGAAATGTTTGATGAGCTTTGCAAAGATTTAGATGTTCCAATGAAAAGAGTTGGTTCACTTGTTGCCGCATTTTCGCAAGATGAAGTAGAAAGCCTCTATAAATTGTATGATAGAGGGTTAAAGAATGGCGTCAAGAATATATCTATTATATCTGCAGATATGGTTAAGGAAATTGAGCCAAACATAAACGATACAATCGTTGCTGCTTTATATGCAAAGACAGCGGGTATTATATGCCCATACGGCTTCGTAATAGCTTTGGCTGAAAACGCTGCACAAAACGGCGTTGAATTTGTATTTAATCAAGAAGTCATATCTATAGACAAAGAAGACGATGTTTTTACAGTAAAAACACAAGACAAAGAGTATTTTGGCAAATACATTGTGAATGCAGCGGGACTTTATGCAGATGTGATAAATAACATGGTAAGTGATAAACGTTTTTCAATTCATCCAAGGAAAGGCGAATATTTGATTTTGGATAAAGAGGAAGGCTATTTAGCAAATACAGTTATATTTCAAGTACCTACTAAGATGGGAAAAGGAATACTGGTGTCGCCAACTGTTGATGGCAACTTGCTTATAGGGCCTACGTCTGAGGATATATACAATAAGGAATTTCGAAAGACTACTTACAAAGGATTGGAGAAGGCCATAAAAGGCGCCAAAAAGAGCGTTGAAAAATTTAACGAAAGGAAGACGATAACACAATTTACCGGTGTAAGGGCTGTACCAGATGTAGATGGTGAAGATTTTATTATAGGCGAATCAGATGTTAAAGGATTTATAAATGTGGCAGGCATTGAATCACCTGGTTTCACATCATCACCAGCAATTGCAGAGATGGTAGGAGAAATACTAAAAGATGCAGGACTTAATATGGTTGAAAAAGATAATTTTAATCCCAAGAGAAAGCCCGTCATACGCTTTAATGAATTGACAGATGAAGAAAGAAATGAATTGATAAAAAAGAATCCGGCATACGGAAAAATTATTTGCAGGTGCGAAACAGTAACAGAAGGTGAGATAATTGATGCCATAAGAAGGCCTGTTGGAGCTAAAAGCATTGACGGCGTAAAGAGGCGGGTCAGAGCTGGCATGGGAAGATGTCAGGGAGGATTTTGCAGTCCAAGAGTGTTAGAGATTTTGTCAAGAGAGCTTAATGCAGATCCGCTTAATGTTACAAAATTTGGCGGAAGGTCAAATGTTTTGACAGCTAAAGCGAAAGAATACCTCATAAATTCGTACAAGGAACTATTAAAAAGCGGGGTGTAGACGATGGAATACGATATAGTAATAATTGGCGCAGGTCCTGCAGGACTTGGAGCAGCAGTTGAAGCGTATGAAAAAGGAGTAAGAAATATTTTGATAATCGAAAGGGATAGTTATCCCGGAGGAATACTTCAGCAGTGCATACACAATGGATTTGGGCTTATCGAGTTTAAAGAGGAATTATCCGGGCCAGAATACGCAGAAAGATTTATAGAGAAAGTAAGAAAATATGGGATAAATATGATGCTTAATACAATGGTATTAAACATATCAAGCGATAAAATAGTTAAAGCAGTGAACCAAGAAAATGGCGTAATGGAGATCAAAGCGAAAGCGATAATACTTGCGATGGGATGTAGAGAAAGACCAAGAGGTGCAATAAGCATACCTGGCACAAGGCCTGCAGGAATATTTACGGCTGGGACGGCACAAAGATATGTAAATATGGAAGGATACATGCCTGGCAAAGAGATCGTAATATTGGGTTCTGGCGATATTGGTCTTATAATGGCCAGAAGATTTACGCTTGAAGGTGCTACAGTAAAAGCTGTTGTTGAACTTATGCCTTATTCCAGTGGACTTACCAGAAACATTGTTCAGTGTTTAGATGATTTTGGTATACCGCTTCTCTTAAGCCACACTGTGATCGAAATACGCGGTAAAGAAAGGGTTGAAGGCGTGACGATAGCGCAGGTAGACGAAAACAAGAAGCCAATATTAAGCACGGCTAAATATATAAGCTGCGATACTTTAATATTATCTGTAGGTTTGATTCCTGAGAATGAACTGTCAAAAAGCGCAGGCATAATGTTAGATCCCGTTACTGGAGGACCGCTTGTGAATGAAAGCATGGAGACGAATGTGGAAGGAATATTTGCGTGTGGCAATGTCTTGCAAGTGCATGACCTTGTGGACAATGTGACAAAAGAAGCAAGGCTTGCGGCTGATTCTGCAGTAAAGTACATTAATAAGATGCTAATAAAAGAAGGCCGACACATTGACGTGAAAGCTGGTTCAGGCATTAGATATGTGGTGCCGCAAATGGTAAATTATGAGAATATAGATGACAAAGTTAAATTTCACATGAGGCCTACTGATGTGTACAAAAATGCTTATATTACTGTAAAATCAGGCGACAAACAGATAATCAGGAAAAAAATGCAGAGGCTGACACCAGGAGAGATGATTTTAATAGATGTACCAAAGGACAAATTTTTAAGCGATGACCTATCGCCTGTAGGTGAAATTACATTTGAAGTAGAGGTGGTATAAGATGGTGAAAAGAGAATTAACTTGTATTGTCTGTCCGAATGGTTGTCGCTTGGTTGTAGAAATGGAAGGAAAGGAAATTGTAAATATTACAGGATATGAGTGCAAAAGAGGATTAAAGTATGCTGAAGATGAGATAATTGCTCCCAAAAGGACTCTGACTACAATAGTAAAAGCTGAAATGGGACATCTTCCAGTCGTTTCTGTCAGGACTAAAGAGCCAATTCCAAAAGAGCTTATTGGTAAAGCTGTGCTGGAACTATCTAAAATTACTTTAAAGCCGCCAATTAATGTGGGAGATATCGTTGTCAAAAACATATTAGATACAGGTGTGGATGTTATTGCAACGAGAAATTTGTACAGCAAATAAGCGTTTAGCGATTTCTTAATTATTATACATTTTAAAAGGAAGGAATGCAAAGTATGGAGAAGATTTGTGAGAAAATAAAGTCTCCAATTAATATACATTCGCAAATATCAGCAATGATAGTCAGAAAAGTAAATGATGTATGCAAAAAGGACAATGTCAAAGTGATGCTAAGAAAGTCAGGAAGTGTAAGGCTTGTACCTGCAAACAGCATGCTTTCCATGATAACATTTTTTGCATCTGAAGGCGATGATATTGATATAATTGTAGAAGGAGATAACTGCATTTCTTCAATTGAAGAGATTAAAAAGATTTTTTTAGTTGATTTGAAAAAAGTAAATGATGAAAGTGGAACATATGAGCTTTTAAAGAATACGTCTATTGCGTACGAAGAAATATTTAATTCTATTGCGGTTGGAATAATCGCGACGGACGATAATGGAATCATAATCATATTTAATAAGGCATCTGAAAAAATAACAGGATTTAGCCTCGATAAGGCAATCGGCAAAAATATAAGTGAAGTTATGGCAGACATAGATGTAAGCCAAGTCTTAAAATATGGCAGTGAATTTTTAAATAAAAAATACGTCATAGATGAAAAGACACTTTTTTTGAATATAACTCCGATTTATGCTGGAGGCAATATTACTGGATCATTGGTGGTATTTCAAGATTTTCCTCAGATTGAGTACCTTGAGGGAGAACTTAAAAGAAGCAGAAAGCTTGATAAAGCCTTTGACATAATAGTAGGCAACAGCGGAAAATTGAAAGACGCATTGACTGTGGCATCCAAAGCGGCAGAAACGGATTCTAATGTAATAATACGAGGCGAAAGTGGTACGGGGAAAGAGTTAGTTGCTAATGCAATACATTATTCAAGCAAAAGACATGATAAACCATTTATAAGGGTAAATTGTGCTGCGATACCAAGCACACTTTTAGAAAGTGAGCTTTTTGGTCACGAAAAAGGAGCGTTTACCGGTGCAATAATGCAGAAAATAGGAAAATTTGAACTTGCCGATGGAGGAACTATCTTCCTTGATGAAATAGGAGATATCCCAATAGAAATTCAAGCCAAACTTTTGAGGGTTCTTCAAGACAAGGAATTTGAAAGAGTTGGTGGAATAAGGACTATAAAAGTAGATGTAAGAATAATTGCGGCAACAAACAAAAATCTTGAAGAAGCCATGAAAAATGGCACATTTAGAGAAGATCTCTACTACAGGTTAAATGTTATACCTGTATTTTTGCCAGCTTTAAGAGATAGAAAAGAGGACATTCCTGTTTTGGTAGAGCATTTTATAAAGAAGATGAATAAAAAGCTGGGAAGAAATGTTCAGTTTGTTACTAATACAGCCATAAAAGCTTTGATAAAGTATGATTGGCCGGGAAATATAAGAGAGCTTGAAAATCTAATTGAAAGGTGCATAACATTAAGCGATAAAGAGTACATTGACTTCGATGATCTTCCATCGTATATAAAAAATGTAAAAGACAGCAAAGACGATGAAGTAATATACTTAGGCGACAATTACGATATTGAAAAAATGGAAAATTATGAGTATAAAATAATTAAAGCCGCATTATCGAGGTATAAAAGTTTTAACAAAGCCGGAAAAGCTTTAGGATTGACACATAAAACTGTAGCTGCAAAGGCAAGGAAATTTCATCTGGTTGAAAATTAATATCAGGATGCATTTGGGATTGATACTTTTTACCAAGAAAAAATAAAAATCTTTTCATTGAAGTCGCGATATGTGGATATTTTCATCTGCATATCAATTTTTTTATTGGCATAGAATTTGCAATAGATATAAAAAAATAAAAAATATGGGGGTTAATATTATGAAAAAACTTATCAACAATCCTGAAGAAGTTGTAAAGGAAATGGTGTCAGGACTTCTTTACGCATATCCAACTTACTTGAAAAAGCTTGATAATGTGGATGTTGTGGTAAGAAAAACATCTCCTGTTGAAGGAAAAGTCGGGCTTGTAAGCGGTGGTGGCAGTGGCCACGAGCCTGCACATGCAGGGTATGTAGGCAAAGGCATGTTGGATGCGGCCTGCTTAGGTGCTGTTTTTACGTCGCCAACGCCTGATCAAATCTATGAAGCTATAAAAGCTGTAGATGGCGGAAAAGGTGTTTTGCTTATAATCAAAAACTATACAGGCGATGTAATGAATTTTGAGATGGCAAAAGAGATGGCTGAAATGGATGGTATAAAGGTTTCAGAAGTGATTGTGAATGATGATGTGGCTGTTGAAAACAGCACATATACGCAGGGTAGAAGAGGTATTGCAGGTACTGTTTTCGTCCATAAAATAGCGGGAGCTAAAGCTGAAGAGGGGGCTGAGCTTGAAGAAGTTAAAGAAGTTGCGGAAAAGGTCATAAAGAATTTAAGGTCTATGGGAATGGCATTTACACCATGTACTGTGCCTGCAGCCGGAAAACCAAGTTTTACACTTGATGAAGATGAAATTGAGATAGGAATTGGAATACATGGCGAACCTGGGACACATAGGGAGAAGATAAAAAGTGCAAAAGAGATAGTCGCAGAGCTTATGGACAAAATTGTTGCCGATTTGCCATTTAACGACAGTGATGAAGTGGCATTGATGGTAAATGGACTTGGTGCTACACCTCTTTCAGAACTTTTCATAGCAAACAAAGAAGTAAATGAATACCTTGTGGGAAAAAATATCAATGTTTATAAAACTTTCGTGGGCGAATACATGACATCGCTTGAAATGAGCGGATTTTCAATAACACTTTTAAAACTCGACGAAGAACTTAAATCGCTTTTAGATGCATCAGCAGATACACCAGCGTTTAAGCAATTATAGGATATGAGCCGAAAGGGATGATGATATTGATGTTGACAAAAAGTGACGTGACAAACATTTTAGATGTGATAATAAAGATAATTGAAGATAATAGGCAATACCTTACAGATTTGGATGCGGCAATAGGTGATGCTGATCACGGCATAAATCTTGATAGGGGTTTTAAAGCAGTGAGAGATAAAATGACACAATTTTTAGATAAAGACATAGGTACAATACTTAAAAATGTTGGCATGGTTTTAGTTTCTACTGTCGGTGGAGCATCTGGACCACTTTATGGAACATTTTTCATGAGAATGGGCAATGCAGTATCTGGCAAAAGTGTATTAGATGAAAATGACATTGTTGCTATGTTTGAGGCTGGACTTTCAGGGATAAAAGAAAGAGGAAAAGCGCAATTTGGCGATAAAACAATGATAGATGCGATGGAACCTGCGCTAAATGAATTAAAAAAAGCATTAAGCGAGGGGCGCAATTTGAAAGAGGCCATAGGAGCGGCGGCAAATGCTGCATACAATGGTGTCCTAATGACTAAAGACATTGCAGCAAAAAAAGGCAGAGCCAGCTATCTTGGCGAGAGAAGCATCGGACATCAGGATCCTGGAGCGACGTCAGCTTATTTGATGATAAAAACTGTTGCTGACTATGTAGATAAGTTGCAACAATGAAGAAAGGATTGGATCTAATGGTAGGTATAGTTATTGTATCTCATTCAAAGAAGGTGGCGGATGGATTGTACGAGTTGGCTGACCAGATGACAGGAGGGAAAATAAGAATAGGCAAGTCTGGCGGCACCAAAGACGGGCGATTGGGTACAAATGTAGACGAAATTGTAGAAGAAATAAAAAAGTGCGAAAGCGGTGATGGCGTTTTAGTATTAGTCGATTTAGGAAGTTCTGTCATGAGTGCTCAAATGGCGTTAGAATTTCTTGATGGAGAATACGCGGGAAAAGTTGAGATAGCAGATGCGCCTCTTGTTGAAGGAACAATTGCTGCAAGTGTAGAGGCTTCCATAGGCAGCGACATATTAAAAGTCAAAGAAGTGGCAGAAGCGGCTAAAAATCTTGTTAAGATTTAATTGCCTGGATGATACCAGGCTTTATTTTTTTGTAGAAATTTTTATAAAAAAAATATTAAAATATATAATATACAGAGGGGGGTGAAGCAGATTTACGATCATATAGTTTCTGAATACGATATCAAGCTTAAAAAATACGTAGAAGAAAGGAGATACATGGATGCGTATAAATACATTTTCAGACAAAAGAATCTTGTCAGCGATCTTGATAGAAATATTTACTTATACTTAATTTTATGGCAAGTTAAAGTTGAGATTTATCTCGGTATTATTGAAGATGCGAAAGAGCACTTTTTGAACATTTTTGATAATATTATTTTATCTAAGAATAACATACCATTATTTATTGAATGCGTGTTATTGCTGGACATGTTTGAATTATCGCTAAAGAAAGATGGCATATATGAGCAATTGATGAACTACGATGAAGAAAATAATTGGATAAATTTATATATTTTTATATTAAGTTTTAAAAATAAAAGCAGGAATTATTCAATTGAGGACGAACTACTATATATGGCAGAAAAAAATATTGACAGATTTTTTCAGTCATTAATACATACTGTATTAGCAGAGGCATATAAAGATGATGATGATGCAAGATGGCGTATTGAATTGAGGAAGGCTTATGAGCTTAATCACAACAATTTGAGAATGATTAGGCTTATGATACAATGGGGCGTTAAAGGAGATGATGAGCTTAGAAAGGTTAAATATTTTAGGTATTTTCCTGAAAATAAATTTATTTTAAAGAAGTATTACCAGCTTTACAGCGATGCAGGTCGTGAAGGGCGTGATTTTAGTCTATTTAAATTTAATTTATTAGAAGGTGGTGGTACAGGTGGCAGTAGTTACTTAATAACGTATGATGGTGTCAATGTATTATTAGATTGTGGCATTAACTTTAAAGATGATAACGTATATTACGATAATTTTAAAAAAATTGGCATTGATATTAAAGATATTGATTTGCTCGTTATTACCCATTGCCATCTTGATCATTGTGGAGGTATTGTAAACCTTATAAAAAGTGGATTAAGCTGCCCTGTGATTATGTCTTATGAGACAAAGTATATATTGAACGGATTTTTTTCTAAAAACAGCAATATGCAGGATTTAAACCTAAATGATGCTGACTATAAGTTGCTGAGTAAAATAAATAGCATGACATTGACTGATTGCCTTTTTGACGAATCTGTGAAAGGCAGAAAAGTCTTAGTGAAGCTTATGCCGTCTGGACATATATTGGGAGCTTGTGGAGTTTATGTAGAAATCGATGGCTTTTCTGTGTTTTATACAGGCGATTTTACTGTAAAAGATGTTGAGACAAACATTGGACTTACGATTCCAGACGGAATGCACGCTGATGTGCTGATTACGGAAGCTACGTTTGGATATACGTCCAGCTTTAGTGTATACGATAAGGCAATTCAAGATAAGTTTATTCTGGAAGTGATAGGAGAATTAGCTAATCGTGGCATTGGCTTTATACCTGCATTCGCTGTTGGAAAAGCTCAAGATCTATTGATCCTTATGAAGAAAAACTTTGAATACATGCCGTACAATGTGTATGTCGATGGGGCATTGTCGTATATAACCATGTTATATGAAAAAGTAATGGGTCCCATTTACGGAAATGGCGTGTTAAATGCAAACGATATAAAACTATATGATAGTAAAAGGGAATTCATAAGAAAGGAAATATCGTTGGGAAATTGTCTTGTAATGACCAGCTCGGACAATCTCGCCGAAGGCAGCACTTCTTTTGTGTACGGACGGGAGTTGATGTCATTTGACAATGCGATTTTGCTTAACATAAGCAACAACATAAAGAAACCTATATCTATGTTGCAGGAGAATATTCCTATTATCAATCATGGAATATTGCAGGATATTTTAGAAGTGTTTTTGAAATTGACGCCTAAAAAAGTTTATATTGTTCACAGAGGAGCAAAGACAAATAGTACATTTAATATTGAGGAGATTTTAAATTGGTTTGATGATGTAGACGTTATGGCTCCGTAGTGCGTCTAAATTTATTTTACGATGAGGGAGTAAAGGAGGAAAAATGAAACCATATATTGGCATTGACCTTGGTACTACTAATACAGTTGTGGCGTGTGCTGATTATATAGAAGATGGCAACGTGAAGATTGATATTTTAGACATAGAACAGATTTCAGATAGATGTGGCAGTATAACAGTAAAAAAAAACGTTGCCGTCCTGCATTTATGTGGATGATATGGGCCATGAATTTATAGGCCAATTGGCTAAGAATATGAAAAATGTTGAATATGATCGTGTAATTTACAATAGCAAAAATTACATTGGAAATAGAAACCATGTATGGCAAATTGATAACAAAAAATATACTCCAGAAGATGTGGCAGAAAAAATTTTGTCTGTTGCTAAAGCAAACGTTGAAAGATTTTATGGTGAAAGAGTAGATGGTGCTGTTATAACTGTTCCAGCGTCTTTTAACCATGACCAAATTGAATCTACTAAAAATGCAGCTAAATCGGCAGGTTTTTTAGAGGATCGGCTTATCTTTATATCAGAGCCTACAGCGGCATTGCTGGATCTAATTTATGAAGAAAAGTTAAGCGATAAAAGAAATACTATCCACGATTTTAGCAAGCCAAAAAAGGTTTTGGTATTTGATTTAGGCGGAGGTACTTGTGATGTATCCATAATGAATGTGGAAATAAACGGTGATGACTATAAAGTTGAAGAGTTGGCAATATCTCCACATACACAGCTTGGGGGTGTTGACTTTGATATATGTGGTGTTTTGTATTTATTGCACAAGTACTCTATTTTAAACGATATTGACCATAAGCGAATGCCGCATCATGTTGATGTAAAGAGATATATATTTAGCGTATTGTCGCTGGAGATTGAGAAGGCAAGAATCATGTTTTCGTCTTTAAGCAGTGGGTTAACAGGTGAAGGATACGGCGATGTAGTGTATAGAAATAGTTTAGAAAATTTCTATACAGGGCAGTCATTTGAATTTGAAATAAGCAAAAAAGAATACGATGAGTGTATAAAGCCTTTGCTTACAAAAGGCGGTAATTTAGGGTTCAATATAATAGATCCAATAATTGACACTCTAAATAAAGCCAATTTAGGGAAAGAAGATATTGACGAAGTCTTTTTAGTAGGAGGCATGACAGCTTACAGCACTGTTAGGGAAGCGATAGAAAACTTTTTCGGCAAAAAAACTATAAGCTACTTAGATCCTATGTACTCAGTGGCAAAAGGTGCTGCATTGTATAATTATTACAATGAAAACAAAAAGAAAATTGAAAAAGGGAAAATCATCATATATCCTGTAGTTGCCGAGAATATTTACCTTGATGTGAAAAATAATTTGCCGGTTCTATTAGTAAGTCAAGGGACGAAAGCACCTTATGAAAAAGTACATGAAGGCATTGTGAAAGTAGACAATGCTACGGGAATAAAGCTTGACATTTTATCAGGGAAAAGCATTTACGACCCAAAGATGAAAAGGCTTAAATCAGTGCAATTGACGTTTACGGATATTATAAAGCCTGGTACGCCTATTTCTATAAAAGTGACTTTTGACAAAAACAGGATATTGCATTTGGAAGCATGGGTTACTGGAAATTTTAAGCAGAGAATAGATGTCACATTTGATAAAGAGGTGTTGTATGATGGCTGTTAATTGGAGAGCTTTGCTTCAAGAAAACAGAGATTTGTTTTTTAATATACACAATGAAGAAATCAAAGAAGGCAAAGGATATTTAGGAGCTGCTGCAAATGCTGAAAAAGTGGAATCAGTTAAAGAACAGGTTTTTGAATACTATATATCTGATGTAAATGCACGGCTTATCTATGAAAAAAACGCTTAAATTAGGTGCAACAAGCGAAAAAGGAGTGAATTTAATAGAAGTTGAAATCATAGATTTATTTAAAAGCATATTAGAAGAAGGGCAGAACCCTATCGAAATGTTTTTATACTGCACTAAAGCACTGAATTTAAATGATAGGAATATTTACCAATCTATATTGAGGATCTTAGTATCTGTGTGCAATTTAAGCAAGGCAGGGAGAGATGCTCTTATAAGCGTATTAAAGAGTTGGTCATGGGATATTCAGATGAAAATAGCAATAGAAGTCATAAGAACTATTAAGGAGAAGTCTGCTTTTGATACGCTTTTGATTTTGTTTGACAATGAAAGTTTAAAAATCGAAGCTGCGGAATGTCTTTTGGACATTGGTGATGAAAGATGTGTAAGGCCTATCCTAAACATGGTGAATAAATTCAATGGGTTCAGTGTGAATGAAAGAAATGTGGCATTTAGACTCATAGATAGACTTTCGCGATTTGGAGAAGATGCACTGTCTGAAATTTTGAAGTGCTACATGAACAACGAGAATAAAAGCCTCAACACAGTCTATTCAAATGTTATATCTCGTTCAAAGGAGATGGCGATAGAAAGCTTGTCGAAGATGCTTTACAATGATGAGTACAATCAAAAAGCCGCTATAACATTAGGAAAGATGAGGATTGAAAGTGCAACAGATAGGCTTATTGAGGCATTGGAATCTCCTTTGATAGAAGATAAAATAAATATCATCATAGGTTTAGGATATACAAAGGACAAAAAGGCTGTAAAATATTTAATGAACATGCTGGAGAATGAGAATTTCAAAAGTGATGTTAAGGCTTGTATCATAACGTCATTGGCAAATTTGGAAGCTTTTGAGGCAAAGGACATAATCAAAAAGTATATGAATGACAAGGAGCTTAGAATAAATACTATGTCTGCATTAGTGCAGTTAGGTGAGATAAAATACTTAGGAGGCTTATTTGAATATTTAATATCTTCAAGTAATTCTTACAACGATATATCATGTGCAATCAAAGAACTTAAAAGGCTTAAAGGATTTAAGGACAGCAAGATAAGCAAGGAAATAACTAATGGCGTTAAGTATTTAATAAGAAATAATGATGGATTTGCATGCTTAAACGCATTAAGGATTTTAGACACCAACATTGATGACAGCATGGCTGAAGAATTGATTTTAAAACTTAAGACAACTAAGAAAGAAGAGATTCAATACACTATTTACAAAATTTTAGGCAAGAATACAGGCTTATTAAACAACATCATAAATGAAAGGATTTTTATTGATGCGTCATTTAACGATAGCACCAGAATCAGATATCTTGCACAAAAGATTATTGAGAGGAATTACAAAGGAAAAGATAAACTTATAAAAGCATGAAGGGAAGATGTGCCTTGTTAGACAAAAATGGAATAGATATTGCCAAATGTTTAGATATATTTTTGTATTCTTTACCATACAGCGTATTGATAAAACCTTTTAATAAGGACAAAAATCTCCAGAAGAAGCTTGCCGGATTTAGACTAAACGAAAAATCCAGCCCTCCATCAAAAATCGTTCCTATACTAAGGCAAGAAATATTAAAAGGAAATTTTAACTATGATGAGTTAATAGATGCTTGGAAGGTTCTAAAAAAAGATCTTTATGAGAAGATAAGCCAGATGGATGCTGACGAAATAGAAGAAAACATCGTTGAGTTATGCCGCAATTATGGACGTGAAAATGTCGTTTCTGCACTTCTTATTGACAATAGGCGGGAACTTGGTGATATAATTAATAAAGCCATGGAGCTAAATGTGGATGTGGCTGATGAAAAATTGGTAGAAGACGATGATAGAATAATGAATCAAAAAGATAGCGTAGACTTACTCAAAAAGGTCAAAAAGCTTGAAAGAGAAGTAGAAAAATTGCAGGACAAATTGATAAAAGAAGAAAAAAAGAATATAATTGAGGTGGACAATTTAAAAAAAGGCGTTGGAAAATAAGGACAAGGAAATAGCATCTTTAAACAAAAGATTGGAGGATTTAAGACAGGAAAAAAGGCATTTGGAAATGACTCTGGAGCATATAGGTGTAGAATTCGATAAACACGTAATAAAACTCATTAATGAAAGCATGGCTAAGGAGAAAAAAAAGTGAAAATTTAAAGGTTTCTTTAAATAAAATATTGATGGATTTACAACAAGACAATCAGGAAATAAAGAAAAACTTCTCTGAAATTAAGGAATTGCTATTACAGATAGAAAAAAAGATTGTGTATGATGATTTGGAATCCGCTCACTTGCAATCGGCAGTAAGCTTAGAAGACGATGATTACTCTTTGTTGGACGATCTATCAAAAATGCTTAAAAATTCATAATTGCGAGGTGTAACAATGCATCATGATGAGATTCAAAAACTTAAAAAGATACTAATTGAAGATAACAATGATGAAACTAATATTTCGAGGGCTCTTAAAGAAGTATTTAAAAGACAAAAAAGCATAATCATGACAATTTGCGTCTTAGAACTTATATATGAATCTGTATATCTATATGACATCATTTTAAAGAGAAGTGGTGTTTTAAAGTTTATAAAAAGTGTAGATAACCAACTGTACGTTACTGTTGAAAGTTACAGAGATGTTGTCAGTAGGATTAGGCATTATAGGCAGATAGACTTAAAGATTAAGGATAACATCATAAAAACGCTTCAAGAGGAAAAGGATAAGTTAGAAGCAGATCTTGAAGTGCTATTTGGGTATTTTGTGGAAGCAAGGTATTGCAGTGATGTGTTTAATGACAAATTAAAGGTTTTTAATCAGAATGAAATTAATATAAGCATTGATGAGTTTTACGATAAAATTAAAGAGTTTGTATTTGAAAATGAAGATGAGAAATTTGAGAGGATTCAGGAAGTCATATCAGCTATACCTTTTGCCCTTTCCAGAAAGAGGTTTTTTGATTACATGAAAAGTGGTTTGATCCATGAATACACTGGCTACGAGAAACTTTTAGAGAGCATTTTTGAGATAGAGGAAAATTTTTATGGAAAATTGGTAGAAGGTTATGGGGATAAATTTGCAGAGATAGCCAACAAGATAGATGAGCTTCAGACATTGGACTTAAAGAATGCTGCAAAAGATGATTTGGAGATGTATTTAAAAGATACAATCTTGCTTTTAAGCAAGATACAGGATGTAAGAGAAATAGTTTATTCGCTCATTAGGATCGTAAATAGACTTTTAATATTTTATAAATCAGACAAAAAGATAGAAGATATTATGCATGAGGAACCTAAAATAAAAATCTTTTTTGACATTTACAGCAGTATATACGAAGAAAGATATACAAAAAAGAAAGTCAAAGACTTTTTAAAGATGTTGAACGAAAATATTTCTAATTGGTATTTTGAGCTTTACAATTACAATAGACTGTTAAGTGATGTGAATTATCTTGAAAATGAGATAGATACATTGATAGATGAAGATATACTGAATGATATAGAAATTTTAGCTGAGTACGAAAATCTGATGAATGATGACAGCGACGAATTTGACGACATCACAGGCGATATAATAGATGGAAGCATTGTTGAAGACGAAATAAATAACCTTGTTTCCATGATAGATGATATAATAAAGTTCATGAATCCTGATTACAGAAAGGTACGCATGAGGCGACTTTTAGGAATTATACCTGTTCCTGGGAATTTTGAAAATGAGTTTTTAAACTATTTAAAAAGCTCTTTGGAGTTTGAGACGACGTCAAATGTTAAGGCTGCCATAATGGAAAGTGTCGACAAAAGGATAAAGTTGTACAAGGACATGAAAAACAGCAAGCTTTTGTATGAAGCTCTTTTAAAAAAACGTCAAGGAAGGATTGTAGTGAATGAAAGTTACAAATAAAACTGTATCTATAATTATGACTGTGCTTTTATTTTTGATTGTCTTACTTTCGAATTTGCAGTACTTGGCGTTTAATTTGAATTTCTATATAAATGAATTTGACAAATACGGTGTTAAGTACGTTACAGGTATGGATAAATCGCAATTAAGCAAAGTTGCATTAAGAATTCAAGATTATCTTTATGGGAAATCTGAAAGCCTTCAAATAGACGCTGTAATAGATGGACAAAATCAGAAGGTTTTTAACGATAGGGAATTGGAACATATGAGAGATGTCAGAAAGCTTTTTGAGAATGGCTTTTTGATTAGAAACTTAATGATATTTATTTATATTTTGGCTTTTTTGTTTCTGTATTTTAGAAAAGAGGATGTTTTTTATCATACATATCGAGGTATGCTTTTTGTGATATTGTTTTTATTCGTTACAGGAGCCATAGTTTCATTGGATTTTAACAGATGGTTTATATATTTTCATCACATTTTTTTTGACAATAATTTATGGCAATTAGATGTAACTCGAGATAGGTTAATTCAGATGCTTCCAGAAGGCTTTTTCAGTGATATATCGTATTTGACTTTCAGGAATTCAATCATTACATACATTATAATTGGATTTGTATCTTTTTTATTAAAAGGGAAGAAAGACAGTAAAATAGGCCTATAATGAAGGCCTATTTTATATGCACATTTGTTTTTCGTCTTTCATCAATTCGTCTATTTCTTCTCTCGTTATCGTCTCGTTAGACAATAATCTATCTGCAATCAAGATTATCTTGTCTTTTTTCTCTAAGAGGATTTTCTTTGCATTAGTGTAGCAGCTATTGATTATTTTATTTACTTCAGCGTCAATTTTATCCGTTGTTTTTGTCATTCTAATGTCATATATTCTGTGACCTAATTCGCTCATGCCGTAATTGCAAACCATTTGATATGAAATATTTGTAGCTTCCTTTAGGTCGTTTTCTGCACCAGTTGATACTTCATTAAACATTATCTCCTCAGCGGCACGGCCACCTAAAAGCATGGTTATCTTATTTTTTAAATCTGTCTTTGTCATCAAGAAGGCATCGTCTTTTGGGAAATTTAAGACGTATCCTAAGGCTTCTCCTCGAGGCACGATGGATATTTTTTCTACTGTGCTGGAGTTTAATATTTTTCCGATTATGGCATGACCTGCTTCATGGTGTGCCGCAATTTTGCGCTCTTTCTCCAATACTTCTGGATTTTTCTTTTGAAGGCCTGCGACGACCCTCTCTATTGCTTCATCAAATTCTTCTCTTCCTATTCTCTGCTTGTGCCTTATTACAGCGAGAATGGCAGCCTCATTGCATATAGACGATAAGTGTGCGCCTGTCATGCCGTGAGTTTTTTTAGCAATTTCATCTAACGATATGTCAGTGTCTAAAGGCTTATTTCTCGTATGTACTTTCAGTATTTCCAATCTGGCTTTTACGTTTGGATTTCCTATGTGAATAGTCCTGTCAAATCTTCCTGGCCTTAAAAGGGCTTCATCCAGCATGTCCAGCCTGTTTGTAGCACCTATTACGATTATCCCGTCATTGCTGTTGAACCCATCCATTTCAACTAATAGCTGATTCAATGTTTGATCTTTTTCAGAATTGTTGTCGTTATTTCGCTTGCTTCCAACTGCATCGATTTCGTCTATGAAGATAATGCTTGGTGTTGATTTTTTAGCTCTTGCAAACAACGCTCTTATGCGGCTGGCTCCAACGCCTACGTATTTTTCAACAAATTCTGAACCTGATGCAGATATGAATGTAGAATTTGTTTCACCTGCTAAAGCAGTTGCCAGCAAGGTTTTGCCTGTGCCTGGCGGACCGTAAAAAAGTATTCCCTTTGGTATTTTAGCACCCATCCTATCGTACTTTTCAGTGTTGTTTATAAAATCGATGATGATTTTAAGCTCGTCAATAACCTCGTCAAGTCCTGCTACATCTCTGAATGTAATATTGATCTTTTTGCTGGATTCCTTTTCTTTAGGTGGGAATTCATTTTTTAGGTTTACAGGCATCATTTCAGATACTTTGTTTTTGTAAAGCATGTACCCTATAAGCAAAAGGGTCAGCATTGAAATTATTATAAGCGCTGAATTTCCATTTTTGCCATGCAACATGCCTAAAACAATGTTTATTAACAGTGATAGTGTCAATAATATTATATATAAGTTTTTTTTCATAGCCATCGCCCCCAGTGATTTACTAACAATAGTTTTTGCCCACAATTGTAAATTATGCGTAAATAATAATTATAAAGATTGAGGGTAATTTTGGATATATAGTAAATTGTTGCAAAGGAGGTAATTTAAATGGATGTATACATGGGAATTGACGTCGGATCTGTCAGTACAGATGTGGCATTGATTGACGCAAACAATGAGGTTATTGATTATGTTTATATTAGAACACAAGGACAGCCGATTAAAGCAGTTCAAAAGGCTTTGATGGAAATTAGAGACAGGCTTTATGGTGATGTAGATGTAAAGGGAGTCGGTACGACTGGAAGTGGAAGACAGTTGACAGGTCTTATGGTAGGTGCAGATATCATCAAGAATGAGATTACTGCCCATGCAATTGCATCATCCAGCTTGATACCTGATGTCCATACGATTTTTGAGATAGGTGGTCAAGATTCTAAAATAATTATTTTAAGGGATGGGATTGTAGTTGACTTTGCCATGAATACTGTTTGTGCTGCAGGGACAGGTTCGTTTCTTGACCAGCAGGCGTACAGGCTTAACATACCGATAGAAAAATTTGGGGATTTGGCGTTGGAATCAAAAAATCCTGTAAGGATAGCAGGAAGATGTGGAGTGTTTGCGGAGTCTGATATGATACATAAGCAACAGATGGGATATCCCCTTAACGATATAATAAACGGTTTGTGCGAAGCGTTGGTTAGAAATTATTTAAACAATGTAGGGAAAGGGAAGGATATAAGAGAACCTATAGTCTTTCAAGGCGGTGTAGCGGCCAACAAAGGCATAAAGGCTGCTTTTGAAAAAGCCTTAGGTATGAGAGTGTATGTGCCAAAGTATTATGGGGTGATGGGAGCAATAGGTGCTGCGATACTTGCCAAAGAAGCTGTAAAGAAAAAAGGATATACACAGTTTAATGGGTTTGAAATTGCCGATTTTGAATATAAAGCACAGGGATTTATATGTTCTGGCTGTTCAAACAATTGTGAAGTTGTGGAGTTTATAAAAGACGAAGAAGTCGTATCACGTTGGGGAGACAGGTGTGGCAAATGGTCAAATTCAACAAACAAAAATATCTTTTCACAAAGTGTGTCATAATGTACATGATAATAAGGATCAGATTTGATCCTTATTATCAAATAAATATTTCTATTTTGTCTCCCTTTTTTAGGATGTCTGTGTACGATGCTTTTTTGCCGTTTAAAGTCATCTCAGGAATTTTGTTTTTAGGCATGTCAAAGTCTACAGTGTTAAATATATCCACGAATATATACTGTTGTTTACCTGTGAGAATTTTTTTTATTGCCGTTTATGTATACGTAAAAGTCTTCTTCATCGGCGATCGTTTTAATTTCGTCTCCGTCTTTTACCATATAATCATCATCTACAATCACATTATTAACAGTGACTTTAGATGATTTATATTTTTCTTTTATTTCTCGAATCGAGATAGTTGCGTCACTTCCATTTACACCTCTTTCAACGACTATACTGTCCCCGTTTTCTACTTTAGATTTAAGATTTGCGACTTTGCCATTTTTTAAAATTTTAGCTGGTATTCCTATTTGACCTTTTATGATTATATTTTCACCGTTAAGTGAAAATGACAGATTTTTACCTGGCTTTGCTATTAGCCTTTTGGAATCAAAGTTGGTTTTTAAAAGCACGTCCATTATTGTCATTTCTTTCAGGTTTAATAATTCCAATTTTTCGTCATTAAAATAAATCGTTATGAAATCTTTTTTTCTGTCCATCATGGTGGAGTATGCGATGCCTATAGGTGTTATGTACTCTGGACCCTTTAATTTTTTGCATTTATAATCTACGACGGCAATAGTGCTGGCATCTCTTACCGAAACTCTCTCTATCGGTATAGATAGATTTTTTGCTATTTCATCTGCTATGTTGGGGAGATTGCTGCTGCCTCCAACTAAAAATACGGCAGATGGACTTTTTCCATTGTACTTTACTATTTCATCACAGATCTTTTTTGCGAGATTTTTGACAACAGGCGATATCAAATCTAAAACGTCTAAGCGAGATATTTGATGCTGTAGTCCTATAACGTCTTTAAATTTTATATCTTTTTTAGAGGTGGTTTTGATTTTTTCTGCTGTATTAAAATCAGTAAGATAATGCTGCTGTATAGTTTCAGTTACTTCATCGCCTGCAAATGGAACCATTGAGTATGATATAATATTTCCGTCCTTTGAAATGGCTATGTCAGAGGTACCTGCTCCAATATCTACAAGTGCTATATTAAGCATTCTAATTTGTGGCATTATTGCAACGCCGATTGCAGCAATTGGCTCCAATGTAAGATACGCCACTTCCAAGCCTGCTTTTTTTGCCACTGAGTATAAGCTTTCTACTACATCATATGGTAAGAATGTAGCTATTATCTCTACAGAGATTTCCTTACCTGTATGGTCTTTAAGATTAGTTATAGGCAGGCCGTCTAAATAAAAGCTTTTTATGGAGTATCCTACCATATGGTACTTTAAAGTGTGGTTTTCCCGAGATATTTCTTCTTTTGCTGCATTCAATGCAGACAGTACCAAGTTATCTATGTCGCTATCTTTTATTATGTAGTTTTCCTCAATATTTTTTTCCACTCTTACGATTTTGGTTTTAAGCGATCTTCCTGCGGCAGCAAGGCTTACGCTTTTAAGCGTTATTCCAAGCTTTTTTTCCAGTTTTTCCTTTATCTTGGTTGCAACAGATGCCACTTTTTCTATGTCGTGAACTTGGCCATCAAACATAACTCTATCTGTATGTTCCATTTGTTCGACAGCTAAGACTTTCAGCTTATCATTTTCTGGCACGCCTACTATGCCTACCACAATTCGTGTACCTATATCAAGTGAAAAAATCAAATTATCGTTCATCAAAATTCCCCCGACAAATATATCGTAAAACAAAAAATATATTTTAAATAATTTTAGATGAATCATTATTTTATATAATACATTATACAATTTTTTTATTTAGCTTGAAAGCAATTTTTATAGAGAAACAGATAGGATATGATTAAAGAAGATGTCGTTAAAGCTGCAAAGAAATAAGGAGTACAACGACTCCTTATTTTATCACTTTCTTTATATCGCTTAATAAACTGCTTAATTGGTCTTTTGATATATATAATCCAATCTGAGTTGTATTCTTTTGCAAATAGTACGTGGCATTGTCATCAGTCAAAAATTTGACTTCTTCACTCTTATTTCCGTCAGATATTGTCAGTGTAAAACTTGAATTGTTTCCAACAATTTTTTTGTTTGGGTCGATGCCTGTTGGATTCAATAAAACAATGTCATTAAGAAGACTTTCTGAATTATTGCTGCTTATTTCTTTGCCATTGTACACCCATTTTCCACTTTTGTTTTTTTCTATATTGTAAGTTCCAGTGGAATCTGTGTATGTTATCTTTGAAATCTTGTCCTTTGACATTGTGTACACGTCTTTGTCCAAGTAATTAAACAAGGTATCGTTACTGGTTATTTGAAACTTTTCTATTGAGCTGGCATCTACGACGTATATATAATTAGAATTTTTAAGTTTTGCATAGTAGGAATCTCCAACAGGCGATTTGTTTCCTACAATCAAGTCTTCCTTTTTTCCATCATTAGATGATACAGATATTGTAAAATCGGATTTATCTAAACCGTATTTTTTCACATCAGTATCAGTAAATTTTCTGCTGTATTTAAGACTTGAAATTGAATTAAACAGATCATCTGTGCTGGTGCTATCTGCCTTATAGTTTACAGGCTTTATGACATTGTAGGTGCTGCTACTATTTTCAATAGCCAATTCATTGCCTGCATCTTTTATGTCTACAGAGGATATTTTGTCTTTGCTTATGCTTATTATATTTGTGGATGGTGCAGGCTTTTTCGTCGCTTTTGCGTAATAATAATATCCTGCAAGTACGCCAAGAATGACCAGCATTATTATAGTGTTTCTAAAAGTCTTCATAAAGCTCTCCTCCTGAAGAAGACGTAGCCGCCTATGATCCAGATAACCAAAGGTATAATTATAACTGTGACTATGAACATGTAGTCAGCTTGCTTTCCTGTCATGAATAATGTTGCGTAGTCGAGGGATTTAGGACTTATGGAAATCTGTACTGTTTTGTTTGTAAGCCAGTTTGTGCTATTCATAAGGAGATCTCTATTGCCTTCTAAACCTATAACTCTATCTGTGGCCATAAGGTCGTTGCCCAGCACTACTATCTTCATGCCTGTTTTGCTATCAGATATGGTAATGCCTAATGTCAAAGGCCCTTTTATGTCGTTTTTGTCGTAAGATGCTTGTTTGCTGTTGAAATTTGTTTCTCCCCATGCTTTGTCGCTGGTGGTTAAGAATGATTGAATTGAGATGTTGCTGCTACTTGACGCCTTGTAAGTTATACTTCTGGAGCTTGGAGCGACAGTTGCTAAATTAGCTGATTCCAGTTTATCAGTGATATCGTGGTATCCATACTCTGGCACAGGCGATAAAGCGTCCATAAAGTAGTTTCTTGACGGATCAACCACTATGTCATTGTCAATTTTCACATTCCAATTTGACAAAATATCATTGACTGATTTTTCAGTAAGAGGGCCATTTTCAGCTCCCATCATGATGAAGGCTTTTCCGCCTTTTTTCAGATAATCCATTATAGCATTCATTTCTTGTTGGGTGTAATCTGACTTTGGATTGGCAATGATTATAAGTCCGGCATCTTTTGGTATGCCACCAGATTGACCAATATTTAGATCATTTACGCTGTAGCCTTCACCTTGTAATGCTGACTTAAAAGTTGTAAGTGAATCTGTACTGTTAACCTCATTATGTCCTTGAATGATGTAGGCATTTGTCTTTTTAACTTCGGTGACATTGATTATTGCTTGAGTGAATTGTTGTTCACCGCTGAAAATATTCTGGCCGGTTTCTTGAGATTGTGTAAAAATGTCGTAGGAATTTATAATTTGCCTCTTGCTGTCATCTTTGCTGTTTAAAAACAATGTTGTATCATAATCCGTAATTCCGTATTTTTGCGCAAGTGATGGATTTTTGTCAGGATCGATGAATTGGACTTTTATCCTCTTTGACAATGCCGTATACTCATCTAAAAGATTTTGAACTTGTGATTTTGCACTGTCATTTTTGAAAAATGCGTAGACTGTCACATCTGTCTTTAGATTTTTCAATACTTGTTTCGTCTTATCTGAAAGTGTATACTGTTTTGATTTGGTGAGATCCCATTTTATAGGCTTTTGAGCTAATACTAAATTGCCGAAGATCAGTATGCCCAGTAAAATAACGATAGATAAAACCATGTTGCTTCCATATTTTAATCTGAGTTTGTTCAATAGAATTACCTCCTAACTCCAACGTCTTTTGTCAACTACCATTATGGTGACAAAGACAAAGAAGATTATCACACTCAAGTAGAAGACAATGTCATTTAAGCTTAAAACACCGTTTTGAAAGTTAGTGAACCTTTGTAAAAGTGAAATGTTGTCTACAATATTTTTTGCTATTCCTTGGAAAACATCTCCTAGCCAGCTAACTATCCAAAAAAACAGTAATATTGAAAAACCTATGACGCCTGCAATTAGCTGGTTTTCGGTTAAAGACGAAGCAAAAATGCCTATTGCAATAAATGCTGCACCCATCAAGAATGTCCCAATATATCCTGTCAAGATTGGGCCAAAATCGGGAGTGCTGTATATTTTAAGGTACAAAGGATATATTAAAGAAATCACCAAAGATAATGTATAAACAGTCAATGCAGCAAAGTATTTTCCTAAAACCATGTCGGTTATTCTAAGAGGTGATGTCATAAGCAATTGGTCTGTATCATTTTTCATTTCTTCTGATATTAGCCTCATGGTCAAAATAGGGCTTATAAACATGAATACAAACACCGTATTTCCAAAAACTGGTGACATCAAGGCGTACTGCGTCGAAAGGACAAATGTCGCAAAGAAATATCCAGATATAAGCAGCAAAAAGCCTACCAGCACATACGCAAGAGGCGAAAGAAAGTAGGATTTAAGCTCCCTTTTGTATATTGTCAGCATTTTCATTATCATTTACCTCCTCATCTGTTGTAAGCTGTAGGAAGACTTCTTCTAAGCTGTAGTTTACCGGCCTAAATTCAATGATAGGCAAACTTTGATTTGCAAAGGAAAAGAAAATCTCTTTTCTTAGGTCATGGTCTACATCTGTTTCAACATCTACATCGATGCAATTTTCTTTCGAGTTTGCTTTTGATTTAAAGTTTTTGATTCCATTTATTCCTATTAAAGTAGTTGATATCTTTTCTACAGAACCTATTACTTTTAGGAAATATCTTTTTGATTTTCCTATGGTGTCTGTCAAGTTTTCAGTGGAATCTATCGCCACAATCTTGCCTTTGTTTATGATTATAACTCTATCGCATATCATGCTTACTTCCGGCAAAATATGCGTACTTAGAATTATTGTATGTTTTTTTCCTAATTCCTTTATGATATCTCTTATCTCTTTGATTTGTTTTGGATCTAAGCCTACTGTTGGCTCATCCAGCACCAATACATCTGGATCTCCTACTATCGCTTGTGCAAGACCTACTCTTTGTTTGTAACCTTTTGAAAGGTTTTTAATGATTCTTTTCCTTACGTCCGCTAAACCAACCTCACCTATGACTTTATCTACTGTGGCTTTTTTCTTGTCATTGGGGACTTCTTTCAATTCGCAGACAAAAGCCAGATATGCTTCAACAGTCATATCCAGATACAATGGCGGAACTTCTGGAAGATAGCCAATATGTTTTTTGGCCTTTATAGAATCTTCTATAATATCGTATCCGGCAATCTTTATTGTGCCTGATGTTGGTGGCATAAAACCAGTTATCATTTTCATTGTCGAGCTTTTTCCAGCTCCATTTGGACCTAAGAACCCTACGATTTCTCCGCTGTCAACAGAAAAGCTTATGTTGTCGACGGCTTTGCGGCTTCCGTAAACTTTGGTAACGTTGTTTACTTCAATCATCATACGCGGCTAAACCTCCTTTTTGTATATACTACTTAATTATAACCAACTTTTATTAACAAATTGTTAATAAAATGTAAGAGAATTTTAAAATAAAAAAAGCATAGAGCTTTAAAAAGCTCTATGTTATGCCGCCAAAAGAGCTGATAACTTTTACTACATCGTTTATCTTATCGTCATTGACTTCTACGTTAAGCTGTATATTAGCATCAGCGGTTTCATCGTAATAGCCCATTCCACTTATCATGGGATCTGACATCAACAGAGGACTTTTTCTTATGTCGAAAGTGTATCCAGATTTTAAGACAAGCGACGCCAGTGTAGGCCCTGTTTTTGTGCCAGCTATGTTTTGTTTGTCGTTATAAGTATCTGCGTATTTATCGATAATGTCGATGTACGATTTATATCCCATGCTTTTTAAATAGGCTGAAGCTTTATTGGCGCTTTCTAAACTGTAAAAATATCCATTTATTTTCATAAAATCACCCACATATATTTTGGGCCTAATTAAGATAAATATGTATTATGAAAAAATACCCGGTTTTACCGGGTATATTAAAATCTCGATTCAAAACTTAACAATGTTTATGCTTTGAAATCGGATCTTCTATCAAAGTTGCAAAGACGAATTTATGATAGTGGTCGTCATCCACAGTAGTCTTGCCTTCTACAAAATGAACATGCTTACCGTCACCGACGTCAATAGCTGGCCCTGTTATTACACCAATTTCGTGATGATGATCTTCATAAAAATCCGTGCTTACTAAGATTGCATGGACATGACTATCACCATCTTTTATCACTTGGCTTGTGACACCAGCAAATCTGTGATTGTGCTCTTCTTCTTCGTGTTCACCTGCTAACATGGTACTTCCTAAAAATTCGTGGTTATGAGTTTGACCTTCATCTTTTTTATTGTTATAAAGATCAAAATAGTTTTTAATTTCTTCAATCTATAATTCCATAAATTCAACCTCCAAAAATTATTGAGTAATGACAATGATATAATATGCATGCGGTATAAAATATGTGATATTAAAATTAAAACTTATAAAGAGACTTTTATGAATTCTTTAGAAGTTTATGTTAACGAAATGGTCAATAATGGCAGAAATAAGACATTTTAAATTTGCTATTTTCAAGCTGGTGCGCCTGACAGGAATCGAACCTGCGACCTCCCGGTTCGGAGCCGAACGCTCTATCCACTGAGCTACAGGCGCACGAAACTTCATACTACATTATATCCTTTTTAAAAGGCATAAGTCAACCGTATTTGCTGACAGAAATTTGATATTTTCGTTATGTAGTGCTATAATTAATTAAAAATTGAACAAAATAATTACGAAGGAGGAGAGACAATGCAAAATGTCGAACTTGAAGCTGTATTGAGAACACCGGGTAAGAATGCGGCCCGCAAGCTGAAGGAAAAAGGCTACATTCCTGCCATACTGTACGGAAAAGGCATGGAGAGCATTCCGCTAGCTGTCGAAACCGGTAAGCTTCGCACAATAGTACAAAAACACGGCAGGAATGTCCTCCTCAATTTGATAGTTAATGGTGCTACGCATCAAGCAATACTGAAAGATGAGCAAAAGGATGAATTGACTGGAAAGCTGATACATATAGATTTTCAGCGAGTGTCTATGAATGAGAAAGTCGAAGCAGCGGTACCGCTTAAATTTGAAGGTGTAGGCATTATTGAAAGCAAAGGCCTTTTAGTACAGCATCAGAAGTGGGAGCTTAATGTTGAGGCTTTGCCTACAGACATACCAGAAGAGATTGTAGTAGATGTATCTAATTTAGATATAGGAGATGCGATACTTGTAAAAGATGTAGTTGTTCCTGAAGGTGTTGAGAAGGTAGATGATGCTGATGAGGTTATATTGACTGTAGTAGTACCAAAGAATGCTGATGTAGCGGAAGAGGAATCTACTGAAGCTGCTTCAGAGGGTGAATAAGAATATTTGAGAAAATTAAAAGGAGCATTTTGCTCCTTTTAATAGTTTATGATCTTTTTGTTTTCACTTAAAAGTCTTTCGGGTATTACATCATTTTTGATTAAGTCATCGTATGTTTCTCTGGCTACTATTAAATCTGATTCCCCATTGTTTAGAAGTACAGCAGCGGGTCGGGGAAGGCGATTGTAATTGCTTGCCATTGAGTAATTGTAAGCGCCTGTACACGTTACTGCTATTATATCGCCACTTTCAAGCTGTGGTAAATCTATGTCCCATATAAGCATATCACCAGATTCACAACATTTCCCTGCAATAGAAACTTTCTCAAGGTTTATTTTGCGAGCTTTGTTGGCCACAATTGCATTGTATTTTGCACCGTACAAAGCTGTGCGTATATTGTCAGCCATTCCGCCGTCAACTGAGACGTACTTTCTTACGCCGGGGATGTTTTTTATTGCTCCAACAGTGTAAAGAGTAGTGCCTGCATTGCCAATTATAGAACGGCCTGGCTCTACGATTATGTTGGGCCTTTTTATATTTAATTCCTTTGAAAATTCTTCAACTGTCTTCATTATTTCATTTGCTATTAATTCTATAGGTTGTGGGTCATCTTCCTCGACGTAAGCTATTCCAAATCCGCCGCCTAAATCCAGATTTTCGACTTCCCAACCTGTAGTATCTTTTACTTTTTTAAGGAAATTCATCATTATATCTATTTCTGCCTTATACGAATCATAGCTGAAAATCTGTGAACCTATATGGCAGTGCAAACCAGTTAAACTTACATTATCCAGCGTCAAGGCGTACTTTATTGCATCGAGGGCATCTCCGTTAAAAAGAGGGAATCCAAACTTAGAGTCTATTTGACCAGTTTTAATGTATTCGTGTGTATGGGCTTCTACACCAGGTGAAATTCTCAAGTATATATTAGGCTTTTTGCCCATCTTTAAAGCCAGCTCATTTAGCATATTGAGTTCAAACCAATTGTCGACTATGATGCAGCCTATGTTGTATTCCAATGCCATCGTCAGCTCGTCCATTGATTTGTTGTTGCCATGGAAGTATATATTTTGAACAGGGAAATCGGCTTTTAGCGCTGTATAGAGTTCGCCTCCAGATACTACGTCTAATCCTAAATTTTCCTCTTCTATGATTTTACATATGGCTGTTGTCATAAATGCCTTGCTGGCATAAATCACTTCATTTCCTGGATAATTTTTCTTAAAACCGTTGTAGAAGGAACGGCAATTTTCTCTTAATAGCTCTTCATCTATGACGTAAAGGGGGGTACCGTATTGCTTTGCTATCTTTACAGTATCGCACCCAGCAATTTCTAAATGACCCTTTGAATTTATGCGCATGTTCTTTTGAAACACAAAATCATCTCCATCACTTTATTAATTTAAAATATCAAAATCAATGTATAAATAAAAACAGCTAAGGTATTTTCTTTAGCTGTGCTTTAATAGACATAGAAATACCTCCTTTCCCTTAGCGAGATAGCTCATCACAAATAGTCCGGGTCAACTACTTGTGACAGTCCTATACATCTTATGCATAGGCCCAGCTATGTAGATATTAAGGTATCTACACGCTTCGGCGGATTTATCCCTTTCACATGCAATCATCGGCTCCTTAAAGCCTAATGCATGTTACTCTTGATGCCCCGCTCCTCTACCTCACCTTCAAGGAAGATGAGGTACATAGTATTTATTTTTTTAATATGATACCATTAAAAACTTAATGTGTCAACATATTTATAAATCTTTAGGGAATAATCAATAATGAGACTTTCAAGGGGTGATGTTATGCAGTGGTTGATTACTTTTATAGCATCTTGGGTAATTTTCATCTTGCTTGTTGATTTAAAACAGATAAAGTATACGATATGGGCAGGACTGTTAGCTGCTATCTGTCAGTTAATAATTGACAATATGGCGTTTCACTTAAAATTATACGATTTTAGGTACGACATTTTAAAGATTTTCAATTCATCATTCTTTTTTACATTTGGTGCGCCATTTACGGTAGGCATATTATATGCACAGACTTACCCAAAGAATAGAGTATTGAGGCTTATAAATGTCTTTGTATCTACCGCTTTGTTTTTTGGGCTAGAGTTCGCATTAAAGCTGTCTGGAGCACTTAAATATATACATTGGCATTATTTTTACAGCATTACGATAGACGTTTTGGCATTGATGTCTTTAGGCAATTTGATTACGATATTTAAGTTGGCGCCGTGGATGAGAAGTGAAAGATAATTAAACGGGGGATAAATATGCTTAAATTTATCTTAATTGTATCTACAGATTCAATATTTGTTTATATGTGGTTTAGATATTTAGACAGATTAAGAAAAAGTGGATGATGATTAATAATGTACAAAAAAAGGATGCAAATATCATAGGTATTGTATATTTGAAATACTGAAAAATAATATTATAATATAAGTATCAAACGTTTACCATTTTAAGGGGGATATCGAAAGATGGCTGATGTTATTCTTAAGCATGTATACAAAACATATCAGGGTGGAGTGACGGCTGTTAAAGATTTCAACTTGGAGATTAAAGACAAAGAATTTATAGTCTTAGTCGGACCATCTGGATGCGGTAAATCTACTACATTGAGGATGGTTGCTGGTCTTGAGGAGATAAGTCAAGGAGAGTTATATATTGACGGAAAATTAGTAAATGATGTTCCACCAAAGGACAGAGATATAGCGATGGTGTTCCAGAACTATGCTCTGTACCCACACATGACAGTCTATGACAACATGGCTTTCGGCTTAAAGCTTAGAAAAGTGCCAAGGGCAGAAATTGACCAAAAAGTAAAGGAAGCAGCCAGGATACTTGGCATAGAAGATTATTTAAAGAGAAAGCCAAAGGCATTGTCAGGTGGACAAAGGCAGAGGGTTGCTTTAGGACGTGCTATAGTTCGTAATCCTAAGGTATTCCTCATGGATGAGCCTCTTTCAAACTTGGATGCAAAGCTTAGGGTTCAGATGAGGACAGAGATTGCAAAGCTTCATGACAGATTGCAGACGACATTTATATATGTAACACACGATCAGACAGAGGCTATGACGATGGGATCAAGAATAGTCGTCATGAAAGATGGCGTCATACAGCAGGTAGATAAGCCTCAAGTAATATATGAGCATCCTGATAATTTGTTTGTTGCAGGTTTCATTGGAAGCCCGCAGATGAATTTCATAGATGCAAGGCTTGAAAGTGAAAACGGAAAAGTTTATGCATCTTTCAAAGGCTTTAAAGTTGTGGTTCCGGATGGAATCGTAAAGAGGTTAAAAGATGAAAGCTATATAGGCAAAGAAGTTGTATTGGGCATAAGGCCAGAAGATCTGCATGACGAGGAAGTTTTCCTTGAAGCATATCCAGATAGCGTGATTGAGACTAAAGTAGATGTTACAGAGCTTATGGGTTCTGAAACATATCTCTACCTCGATTTGCAAGGACAGCCACTTACAGCGAGAGTTGATCCAAGATCGACAGCAAAAGCTGGCGATATAATCAAAATCGGTCTTGATACGAATAAACTCCATCTGTTTGACAAGCAGACAGAGCAGACGATATTAAATAGATAAAACAATAAAACCCATAGGGAAGATTATTCTTCCTATGGGTTTTATTTATGCATACAGCTTTCCGTAAGGCCTATGACCTGCAGGATGAAGCTTTATAAACTTGTGATTCATTATTTTATCGTAGTCGTACTTGAAATACGATGAAAAGTTTTTGATGTATTTGCTTATTTCCTTTAAATCATCTTCTGTTGCTTCTTCTTTTATGACTTCTTTTCCAAGTTTGTAATCTTCTACGTCATTGCACCTTAAATATATGACACCGCCGTGCATTCCAGTTCCGCAATATTCACCGACGATATCTTTCTTGTTGCTTAAATTTAACACTATCATGCATCCACCTGCCATGTATTCACCGAAGAAGTCTCCAGGCGTTCCACCTATTACAACTACTGGAACTTTGTCGTTGTACTGTTTCATGTGGATACCTACTCTGTATCCGGCATCGCTTTTTATATACATGGAGCCGCCTCTCATACCGTATCCAACAACATCTCCAACATGACCGTGGACTATTATGCTTCCATCGTTCATGGTGTTTCCAATGGCGTCTTGACCATTGCCAAACACTTCAATAGTCAATCCGTCCATAAATGCAGCTAAGTCATTTCCTGGCGTACCTTCTATATTTATTTTGGTATTGCCATTCAAGTTATCTCCTATATACCTTTGTCCGTTCACATTTTTTAAATTTATCACATCTTCTCCTGAATTGACTAATTCTTTTATCATTTCGTTTAAATCTTTATAATGCATGTCTTTTGCATCGATTGTCTTCACATTAATGCACCTCCAGATCCAACATTTTGGATTTACGTAAGTCTTTAGGGAAATACACGTATCCGAAATCATCTTTCATAAGATGATCTTTAAATGGGGAAACATCTATTCTGTCTCTTATTAGTCCGGTGTATATTCCTGCTCTATCAACATCGTTTATCAGTATGAAGCCTACAACATTGTTACCTTTAAGCACAATTTTTTTATAAGAGTTTTTGTCATAATCGGCTTTTGTTATAACATCATAAGAGCTATCTGGAGGATTTATGATTCCGGCTGTAATGATGTAGGTATCTTTGTATCCTATAGAATTCATGGGGAATGTTCCTTTTGTCGCATTTTCTATGCCTACCATGTTTAGACCGGCCGTTTCTCCTTGCATGTAGGCACTGGGCCATATAGGTACGACTCTGTTGGAATCGATGAGCATATCGTATCCTTCAGCCACATCTCCAGCAGCGTATACATCGTCGAGATTAGTCTTCATATTTTTGTCTACTAATATGCCACGATTGACTTTTATGGATGTTCCCTTTACAACATCTGTATTTGGAGTTACGCCTATTGCAAATATGAGATGATCGGCAGGGAATGTTTCACCATTTTTCAAATGGACTTCTTTTATATAGTCGTCACCTATAATTTCATCTACTGTTGTGTTTAACTTAATCTTTATACCGTCGCCTGTAAGCCTCTTTGTTACTATAGATGCAGATTCATTGTCAAGGATAGTGCTTAAGATTCTATCGGCAAGTTCGACGATAGTGACATCTGCTCCTAACTCATGAAGCCCTTCTGCGGCTTTGAATCCTATAAGTCCGCCTCCGACGATGACTACTTTTGAGTTTGGCTTGACGCTGGATTTTAAGCTTTTTGCTTCGTCAAGTTTTATAAATGTTTGGATGTTTTTCTTTTCAAGACCATTTATCGGAGGGACGAAAGGCTTGCCACCTGTTGCTATAAGCAATTTATCGTACGATACAAAATCGCCATTTTCAAGCATGACATTTTTTTTTATTCTCATCAATAGATACTGCTTTTACACCAAGAATGGCTTTCACATTGTTTTTTTGGTAAAAATCCTTGTCTCTGTAAGCCATTTTTTCTTCTGTAACTGTTCCTGCAAGGTAATACGATATTAAAGGTCTGGAATACACGTGATATTTTTCATCAGATATGACGGTTATATTTGATGTTTTGTCGTACTTTCTGATGGCTTCCACTGCCCCAACCATTGCAGCGGAGTTTCCGATTATTACTATATTCATCTAAATACCTCCTTCATAGACAAGAGCTTCGTTAGGACAGTTTTTTACACAGGCAGGTTCGCCAGATTCCGCACATAGATCGCACTTTGAAGCGATTTTATTATTTGTGTCTCGTACGATTGCTCCAAATCCACAGACGAGGACACATGTCCAGCATCCTACGCATTTATCAGTGTCACAAGTTACAACACCTGTTACAGGATCTTTTTGCATTGCACCTGTTATACAAGCTTTTACACATGGAGCATCATCACAGTGTCTGCATTGCAGCGAGAATGATAATGGACGATTTTCTTCTACAACGATTCTTGGCGCTGGACGGTTGCTGTCGAATTTGTAAGCTTTTAAAACATCTTTATATCTTGAATGGGATGTTATACAGTATACCTCGCAAAGTTTGCATCCGACGCAAACTTCTTCCTTGGCATAAACCTTCTTCATGTATTTCAATCCTTTCATGCAATATGATAGATTAATAATTGATAAATATTAAAAAATTTATTCTCCGGCTGCCAGTATGCCTAATACATCCAGTTCTTTTTGAGTCATGCCTATTCCTCTTAGCATAAGCCTGTTGCCTTTTAGGCTTTCAATGTCGTTTATACCCATACCGCCAAGCATCTCCTGTATCTCATGACCCCAAGCTGTAATGAGGTTTACAAGCCTTTTGTATCCTATTTCAGGGTTTAATCTTTTTACGAGATTAGGATCTTGAGTGGCTATTCCCCAATTGCATTTTCCGGTGTAGCATTGTTGGCACATATGGCAACCAAGTGCGATGAGTGCTGCAGAACCTATATAAACGGCATCAGCGCCTAACGCAATTGCCTTTACTATGTCAGCACTGCTTCTTATGCTGCCTGCTGCGATGAGGGAGATGGTGTGTCTTATACCTTCTGAGCGAAGCCTCGAATCTACTGATGCGATTGCAAACTCAATTGGAATTCCTACATTATCCCTTATGCGCTTTGGAGCTGCACCTGTACCACCTCTAAAGCCATCTATAGCGATGTAGTCAGCACCGGCTCTTGCGATGCCAGATGCTATGGCTGCCACGTTGTTGACTGCAGCTATCTTCACACCGACAGGTTTTTTGTAGTCTGTTGCTTCTTTTAGCGAGTATATCAACTGACTTAAATCTTCAATTGAGTAGATATCATGGTGTGGCGCAGGCGATATGGCGTCGCTGCCTACAGGTATCATCCTTGTTTCAGAAATGTCCTCGCTTACTTTTTCACCAGGCAAATGGCCACCAATTCCAGGTTTTGCCCCTTGACCAATTTTTATCTCAACTGCTGCAGCAGTTTTTAAGTATTCCCTATCAACTCCAAATCTACCTGATGCTACTTGAACGATTGTATTAGGACCGTATTTTCTAAAATCCTTATGAAGACCGCCTTCACCAGTATTGTAGTATATACCCAATTCTTTTGCTGCTCTTGCCAGTGATGCATGAGCATTGTAGCTTATTGAACCATACGACATGGCAGAAAACATTATAGGGTAATTTAATGTTAGCTGCGGAGGCATTTTTGTCTTCACGTTTAAATTTTCGTCCAATTCTATTTTATCTGGCTTTCTCCCTATGAAGATTTTTAACTCCATTGGCTCCCTTAATGGGTCTATAGAAGGGTTTGTAACCTGACTTGCGTTAATCACCATCTTATCCCAGTAAATAGGATATGGCCTGTCATTGCCCATGGCCGATAGAAGAACGCCCCCTGTCTCTGCTTGTCTGTATATATCTCTTATGGCATCGTAAGTCCAGTTGGCGTTTTCTCTGAAAACTTGAGGATGTTTTACTATCGTTAAAGCATGTGTAGGACACATTACGACGCATCTTTGGCAATTTACGCATTTATAATCGTCAGCTACCATTTTGCCTAAGTCTTCATCGTAGCTGTGTACTTCATTTGCACATTGTCTCATGCAGACTTTGCAGTTTATGCATTTATCGTAATCTCTTAGTACTTTAAATTCTGGCGTAAGGTAATTAAGGCTCATGCAGTAACCTCCTTTTTATTGAAAATCTCAGATACGTTTTGCTGATCCATCTCTGCAATTACAGGCTCTCCACCTTTAGGTATCCATACTCTATCAGGATTTTTGCAGACTTGCCTTATAGCTGATTCTTCGCTTGCAACGTAAATTACATCGCCGTGGCTTGCGGCTGTTAATGGTCTTAATTTTATCCTGTCATTGATGGCGATGAAACCATTATCGTATGTTACGATCAATGAGAAAGGACCATTTAATAAAGCTTTGCTGTATATCATTTTGAGACTGTGATAGAGCTCTTTTTCTTTTAAAGACATGCGTTCTACCTGATTCCACAGAGGTGACGCTACGACTTTTGCTGCCAAAGATACTGGGAGATTGTGCCTTCTCAATAAAAGATCGAAGATGTACGCAGCGACTTCGGTATCTGTCTGGAGTGTGCAAGAATATCCGAATTCTTCTAAGTACTTTCTATTCGTGTCATAGGAAGAAAGCTCGCCGTTGTGCACTACTGAAATGTTTAAAAGATTGAAAGGATGCGCACCGCCCCACCATCCAGGAGTGTTAGTAGGAAATCTGCCATGAGCTGTCCACATGTAGCCATTGTAAGTTTCTAATTTGTAAAACTCAGCTACATCTTCTGGATATCCAACTGCTTTAAAGACACCCATATTCTTGCCGCTGGAGAATATATACGCTCCATTTACATTTTTATTTACATTGAAGATAAACTTAACGACGAAATCTTCATCGGTAATTTCATTGGCATTTAATACTTCAAGTTTAGGCAATGCAAAGTATCTGTAGATAAGAGGAGCGTTTTTTATGCTTTCTGTTTTTCTGGTAGGTATTTTATCTTCGTAAGCTATGACGAAATTTGCTTTAAGCAGCTCTTCCGTTTCCTGTTTTGACTTTGTGTTGTCGTAAAACATGTGGAATGCGTAATGTTCTTTAAACTCAGGATAAATGCCGTAGGCAGCAAAACCACCACCTAGACCGTTTGATCTATCATGCATCGTTGCAATCGAATCGGCAATTATCTGGCCAGAAAAAACTGCTCCAGATCTATCTATTATGCCGCTAATAGCGCATCCAGAAGGTATCCTTATATTTCCTTCTTTCAACATTTTATAACCCCCTTAAAATTTTTTATGTGCAATATTTTTTTTGTAAACTGCAATTTTTAGAAAAAGTTTACTGCAGCATATTCTTACAGTAAACCGTTTGAAGCCAAATTTTTAGCTTGATAAGAGTGTTATCAATATTATATTACATTTTTTGAAAATTGCAATACAAAAATGTAGAAATTCATAAAGTTGTTTTGATAAAAAAACGTTTGTGACATTTTACGGCAAAATTTTGTTAATTTCTACAATACCTATTTTTTCTACTACAAAATATTGTATAATTATTATATACTTTATATTAAGGTGGTATTGTATGAGTATTTACGATAACATTAAAAAAGCCGTTAGAGATTTTCAAAGATGTGTAGATGTTCCAATATATCTCATTGATAAAGATGGCAAATTGATCTTTTCAGGTGAAGAAAATTCTTTAAAAAAAGAAGGAATTTTTGTCGTAAACAGAGAATTTATAGACAAAAAGGATGTATATGAATGTCAAGCCATGACTTTCTACAACATATTTGTAAACGGATGGCGTTTTTTGACTGTCGGTGTTAAAGGCACTGGTGAGAAGGCGAGAAACATTGTCATGCTGTTATCAATGAGCTTTGAACACATGGCAAATCAGTTGTCGAAAGAAGACTTGCTTTTAAAGCTTCTCTTAGGTGATTTAAAAGACGATGAGATGGAATATTACTTTCAAAAATTTAAAATCGAGGAAAAAGAACTTTACAGAGTTATAATAATCGAGTCAAGTGAGCAAATTTATGATGCCTATAAAATGGTGGGCCACATATTTGAAAAGAACAGTTATCAAACAATCATTTTAAGTGAAAATAGATTTGCTGTTTTGCTTGTAGAGACAGCTTTAACGGATGTTGATATGGCTGCAAAAACTTTAAAGGATACGATAGAATCCGAAATATATATTAGGATAGATATGGGTGTTTCAAACAAAGCCTACAATTTTAAAGAAATAAGCAAAGGCTATGATGAAGCGTCTACAGCATTGAAATTTGGGAAAAAAATTGATAACAACGAGAAAGGAATTTACTTTTACAGAAGCTATGCTTTAGAGGAGCTGTTATTGAAGCTTTCAGATGATGATATTAAGAGGTTTCTTATGGCTTTTACAGATGGCAATTTAGATTATTTCAATGATGATGAACTTGTTACGACACTTAACGCGTTTTTCAGGAACAGTTTGAATTTGAGCGAGACATCAAGAGATTTGTACATTCATAGGAACACTTTAGTTTATAGATTGGATAAAATACATAAGTTGACAGGATTTGATCCTAAACAGTTTAATGATGCTGTATTACTTAAAGTTTTAATGACATTTGCGAAATTTTTGCCATAGTAAAAACAATTTCGAAAGGAATGTTGCAGGAAATGATTAAATTTGTTGGGGTTTCAAAGAAGTACAAAAATGACATTATCGCTGTTTCAAATATCAATTTTACGATTGACAACGGTGAGTTTGTCTTTTTGGTGGGGCCAAGTGGTGCTGGGAAATCTACGATATTAAAGCTTCTTTTGAGAGAAGAAATTCCTACTACAGGAAGTATCTTTGTAGATAAAAAAGATATAACAAAGTTGAAAAGAAAAGAAGTACCGTATTTAAGAAGAAATATCGGCGTAGTGTTTCAGGATTTTAAACTTTTGCCGAATAAAACAGTGTATGAGAATATAGCATTTGCACTGCAGATTGTGGAAGCTGAGCCTAAGTATATAAGAAGAAGGGTACCGATGGTTTTGTCTTTAGTTGGATTAAGCGAAAGAGCTAATTCATATCCGCAGCAATTGTCTGGTGGCGAACAGCAGAGGGTGTCAATTGCAAGGGCGATTGTAAATGAGCCTTCGATTCTTGTGGCTGATGAACCTACGGGCAATTTAGATCCTGATACGTCTTGGGAGATAGTAAAGTTGCTGTCTGAAATCAATAAAAGAGGAACAACTGTAATAATGTCTACACATGCGAAAGATATTGTTGATTCGATGAAGAAAAGGGTCATTGCTCTTGAAAAAGGAAATATAGTAAGAGATGAGATGAGAGGTGTTTACGGATATGAAGCTTAATACTGCAGCATATTACATAAGAGAAGGTCTTACAAATGTAAAAAGGAATAGAGCGATGACAGTTGCATCAATTACTTCTGTTACGGCAGCATTGCTGATATTAGGACTGTTTTTGATAATCATACTTAATGTGGATTCTATTGCGAATCAAGTTGAATCACAATTGGAGCTTAAAGCGTTCATAAATGATAATTATGATGCGACTAAAGTGGCAAAAGTTGGTGAAGAGATAAAGGCAATAAGCGGCGTAAAGTCTATAACATTTGAGTCTAAAAAAGATGCTCTTAATAGTTTTAAAAAGCAATTGGGAGACAAAAGTTACTTAGTAAATGGTTTGGAAAATGACAATCCGATGCCACAGTCTTTTATTGTCAAGGTGACAGACGCAAACATGATGAAGCAAGTGTCAGAAGAGATAAAAAAGATTGATGGTGTAACGCAGGTAAGTTATGGACAAGATGTGGTAGATAAACTGCTGGGAATTATAAAGATAATAAGAATAGTTGGCCTTTTTGTAATACTTATTCTCTTTATAATTTCAGTTGTAATAATTTCAAACACAATTAAATTAGGAGTGTTTGCACGACGCAGGGAGATTAACATCATGAAATATATTGGCGCTACAGATTGGTTTATTAGATGGCCATTCCTTGTAGAAGGCATTGTGTTAGGGCTTGTCGGTTCAGTGCTGGCGATAGCTATCTTGGGCTTTATATACGGATATGCTTCAGACCTTGTGAACAACAAATTGATTATATTTACGCTTCTTTCTGCAGGTGTCGTGATAAAGCAATCACTTGTGTACTTTTTGGCTATGGGTTCATTAATAGGCGCCATTGGCAGTGGCATATCCATAAAGAGATTTTTAAATGTCTGAGGAGGTATATTATTGAGGGAAGGTAAATGGAGGAAGATAATTTTTACATTATTAATTTCAGTGATGCTTCTTACGACATCATTTCCCAGAGCTGACCAACTGCAAGACGCAAAAAACAAATTAAACAATGTTCAAAGCGCTATAAATCAAAACAAGGCTAAGCAGAACCAGATTGCAAGTCAAAAGCAGGATATACAAAAGGAAATACAAGATCTCGATATGAAATTGAATGATACTACAAAACAGCTAAATGACGCAGAGGCGAAATTAAACGATGCGATAGCAAAATTAAATAAAGCACAGCAAGAGCTTGATACGGCCAAAAAGACGGAAGAAAGTCAAAGGGATATATTAAAAGAAAGAGTAAGGGCAATGTACATAAGCGGTGGAGAAACAGGTTATCTTGATGTGCTTTTAAGTGCAAAAAGCTTTGCTGACTTTGTAACAAGGCTTGATTTAGTAGAAAGGCTTGTTGGATTTGATGTCAATCTCCTAAATTCGTATCAGCAGCAGAGAAAGACTGTTGAGGAAAAAACGAAACAGTTAGCTGTGGCAAAGCAGGATGCAGAAAATTACAAAAATCAGGTTGAGGCCAGAAAAAGAGATATTCAAGTTGCCTTGTCATCAAGGGAAGGATTCATGAGAGATTTAGAGAGGCAACAAGAGCTATATGAGGAGCAAGAAAAGGCTCTTTTAGAGCAGTCAAAGCAATTGGAGAGTACCATAGCCAAATTGCAGTCCTCTAACACAGTTTATACAGGGGGAAAGCTTGGATGGCCTGTTCCCAGCAGTTCAACAATAACATCGCCATTTGGTACAAGGTATCATCCTATTTTGCATGAATATATAATGCATACAGGAATTGATATAGCTGCATCATATGGAGCAGCTATAGTTGCTGCAGCAGATGGAAAAGTTATATATGCAGGATACTATGGTGGATACGGAAATGCGGTAATAATCGATCATGGCGGTGGCATAACTACTTTATACGGTCATAACTCTGAACTTTTAGTTACAGTCGGTGAAACGGTGAAGAGAGGCCAACAAATAGCAAAAGCTGGCAGCACTGGATTGTCGACAGGACCTCATTGTCATTTTGAAGTAAGAAAAAATGGAGTACCTGTAAATCCTATGGACTGGTTAAAATAACCGGTCTATTTTTTTTGTCACCATATTATTGTATAATAAGATGTAACATCATATAATTTAGAGAACTGTTTTAGTATTTGGCAGTTTAATATTTTGGCTTTAAAGAAAGGAATGGATAAATATATGAATAAAAAAAGAATGGTTGCTGGTGCAGTTTTACTTGTATTTGTAAGCAGCATAATGACTTTTTACCTTACAAGGCTTGTACCACTTGCATATGGTGGCTCGGTGATTGTGCCTAGAGAAGAGTACAACCTTATTAAGCAGTACAGCAAGCTTTTTCAAGTTGAGAACATACTGACAAATGATTATGTCGATAAGATAGATCAATCTAAACTTGTGGATGGATCGATAAAGGGTCTTGCCAGTTCCCTTGGAGATCCATATACAGTTTACATGGATAAGAAAGATTACCAAGATTTCACGACACAGACGACAGGTTCTTATGCAGGCGTTGGTATCGTAGTTTCAGTTGACAAAGATGGGCATATTGTAGTTGTTTCACCGATGAAAGGAACGCCGGGAGAGAAAGCTGGAATAAAATCTGGTGATATAATAGTATCTGTAGACAATGTTAAGGTTAATGGAAATAATTTAGATAAAGCTGTTTCTTTGATGAAAGGTCCTCAAGGCACGAAGGTCTCACTTGTTTTGATGAGAGACAATAAGCTTATTACTAAGACTTTGACGCGAGAAATAATCAAATTGCAGACGGTAAGCAGCACCATGTTGCCAGGCAGCATAGGCTATATCAAGATAACGATGTTTGATGAAAAAACATCTGCTGATTTTACAAAGGCTCTTGATAGTCTTAAATCGCAGGGATTAAAAGGACTTATCATAGATTTAAGAGACAATCCAGGGGGCATATTGGAACAATGTGTCAATATTGCTAATGAACTGTTGCCAAAGGGGCTTATAGTATCTACAAAAGGCAGACAAAGCAAGGACAACCAAGTGATATATGCAAAAGGGCCAGGATTGCAAAAGCCAATAGCTGTCCTTGTTAATGGTGGAAGTGCCAGTGCTTCTGAAATACTGTCAGGTGCAATAAAAGACAGAAAGGTTGGAGTGCTTGTGGGCACAAAGACATTTGGCAAAGGTTTGGTACAATCTGTCATAGATTTCGGCGATGGCACTGCTCTTAAGTACACATCTGCAAGATACTACACTCCAAGCGGTGTAAACATTCAAGGGAAGGGCATTGAGCCAAACTACGTTGTTGAGCTTCCAAAAAACTATGTCGTGACGGATACACCAGATTTGAAAGGCGATACACAGCTTATAAAAGCATACGACATAGTAAAATCAGAGATCAAATAAGGTGTTTATATGATATACATTAATTTAATATGGCTTATAATTAAATCTATTGCGTTGATGATCTTAAACCCTTTCATGTGGCTTGTCGTTGCCTTTATCTACTTTCAGTACAAGAGGAATGTAGAGATTGAAAGGCAGATGGTGGGAAAAGAGCAAACATCCCTTAAAGATCAGGTTTTGGATTCTGTTATATATGGCTTTTTGATAGGCATTTTGGGAAGCATAGTGATAGTTTTTTTAGGAATAACAATAGATAATATTGGCATAGAATACGTATTTCCACTTGCAATACTGCTTATGCTGATAAATCCAAGGTATATATGCTTTTCTTACGCTGGTGGGATTGTATCACTTATAAGCTTGATGATTGGATATCCAAACGTAAATGTATCTGGGCTTATGGCTATAGTTGGCATTCTCCATCTGATGGAAAGCATACTCATTTATCTGGATGGTTCAGCAAACAGCATACCTGTGTTTGTAAGGCTAAAAAACGGCAATGTTGCCGGTGGATATACGATGCAGAAATTTTGGCCTATACCTTTTATTGCCTTGTCAACGACGACAGCTATATTAGGTGGTGCATCATCCATAAACATGCCCGATTGGTGGCCTCTGTTAGGACCTTCTTCAAATCTGAAAAATATTGTATTTATCATGATGCCTGTAGTTGCTGCACTTGGATATGGCGATATAGCTCTTACAGAGATGCCTAAGAAAAGAGCGCATAGATCGTCGATAAGGCTTCTGGGCTTTAGCTTAATATTGATAGGCTTATCTCTTTTAAGCATTAAAATATATATTTTTAAATGGATTGCGGCTATCTTTGGACCATTGGCGCATGAGTTAATCATTATAATTGGACAGAGGGAAGAAAAAACGAAAAAACCGCTTTTTGAATACCAAGATATTGGTTTGATGGTGCTGTCTGTAGTAAAAAATTCTCCTGCTGAACAAATTGGAATAAAGCCAGGCGATGTAGTTTTAAAAATAAATGATATTCAGATTAACAGTGAAGATGACATTAAAAGATTGCTTTCAACAAATCCAACCATATTGTTTATTACAGTAAGAGAGATTGATGGCAGTTTTGTCAGATATGAATACAGAAATTGCAAGGGGATAAATTGGCTTGGACTGCTTATCGTACCGCAGTATCCGGATAATTTATACAGCATAAGTGAGATGGAAAATGGAGGTTTGATAAAAAGCTTGTTTCGGAAGTTTACGAAAAAGCATTAGGAGGTAAAGCGGATGTTTGTAGAAACTTATGAAACATACAATGCTGTTTCTGATAAAACATTGAAAGGTAAATTGGTGGTTGTGATAGATACGCTTAGAGCTACCAGTGTCATAACGACAGCACTTGTCAATGGTTCAAAAGAGATCATACCAGTAGCAGATATTGAAGAAGCTATAAATCTGTCTTACAGTTTTGACAAAGATGAAATATTATTAGGAGGCGAGAGAAATGCCGTCAAAATCGATGGTTTTGATCTTTCCAACTCGCCTTTGGAATATTCAAAAGATGTTGTGGAAGGAAAAACTATCATATTGACGACTACTAATGGTACGAGGGCTTTAAAAAAGGCTTCTTCATCAGATGATGTCGTTGTTGGGTGCCTTTTAAATGTTTCATCTATTGCAGAATACATCCAAAAAAAAGATAAAGATGTAGTAATCATCTGTGCTGGCACCGAGGGAAAATTCTCTATCGATGATATTATAACTGCTGGCGCTATTTTGCATAGGCTTAAAGAACTAAAGCACTATGAAAGCGATGATTTGTCAAAGGCGTCATATTTTCTATATGAATCATTTAAAGACAATGTTTTAGACATAATGAAATACGGTTATCATTTAAACAGGATTGAAAAATTAGGTTATCATGATGATGTGGAGTTTTGCACAACGATAGATATGTTTTCAATTGTTCCCAAATACATAAATGGTGTAATAAAGATATGTTGAAAGCCGGCCCGTGCCGGCTAAAAACATATGTTTGTGTTGATTTTTTATGTATGGTATAATATTATAAAATGCTTGGTAATGCTTATAGAAGGTGTTTGTAATGAGTAAGTTTAAACTTGTATCAGATTATAAGCCTACAGGTGATCAGCCGGAGGCAATAAGAAAATTGACAGAAGGCATAAACATGGGCCTTAAGTGTCAGACGCTATTGGGGGTCACCGGTTCTGGCAAGACATATACTATGGCAAATATCATAAAGAATGTCAATAAACCTACACTTGTAATTGCACATAACAAGACGTTAGCAGCTCAGCTTTGCGCAGAATTTAAAGAATTCTTTCCAGAGAACGCTGTAGAATACTTTGTAAGTTATTATGACTACTATCAACCAGAGGCTTATGTTCCACAGACAGATACTTATATTGAAAAAGATGCATCCATAAACGAAGAAATTGATAAACTGAGGCATTCAGCTACTGCAGCGCTTTTTGAGAGAAGGGATGTTATTATCGTTGCCAGCGTTTCATGTATATACGGATTGGGTGATCCGGAGGATTATGAGGAGCTTATGCTTTCTTTAAGGCCTGGCATGGTAAAAGATAGAGATGAAATTTTAAAGAAACTTGTTGACATCCAATACGAACGAAATGACATCAATTTTGTGAGGGGCAAGTTTAGAGTAAGAGGTGATGTGATAGAGGTTTTCCCAGCATCATCATCTGACAAAGCAATTAGGATCGAGCTTTTTGGCGATGAGATCGATAGAATCACAGAAATAGATGTATTGACTGGAGAGATAATCGGCGAAAGAAGCCATGTGGCTATCTTTCCAGCATCACACTATGCTACATCGAAAGAAAAGTTGAAAAAAGCCATAGAAAGCATAGAAAAAGAGCTGGAAGAAAGGTATAAAGAGCTTAAAGATCAAGGGAAAATTTTAGAAGCTGAAAGGCTTAAACAGAGAACTAATTACGACATCGAGATGCTTCAAGAAGTTGGCTATTGTTCCGGTATAGAAAATTATTCGAGGCACATATCAGGCAGAGCTGCTGGAAGCCCACCTTATACGCTATTAGATTATTTCCCTGATGATTTTTTGATGTTCATCGATGAATCCCATGTTACAATACCGCAGATTAGAGGCATGTACAATGGTGATAGAGCAAGAAAAGAGTCTTTAGTAGATTTTGGATTTAGGCTTCCGTCTGCGTTTGACAATAGGCCTTTGAAATTTGAGGAATTTGAAGAAAGAATAAATCAGCTTATATGTGTTTCTGCCACACCAGGGCCATATGAATTAGAGCACTCTGAGAGAGTTGTTGAGCAGATAATAAGGCCAACAGGGCTTGTAGATCCAGAAGTTGTTGTTAAACCTGTTAAAGGACAAGTAGATGATCTACTAAGCGAGATAAAAATGACTGTTGAAAAAGGATACAGAGTATTAGTTACGACTTTGACAAAGAAGATGGCTGAAGATTTGACAGATTATTTTAGGGACATGGGCGTAAAGGTCAAATACCTCCATTCGGATATTGAGACGATAGAGAGAATGGAGATAATAAGGGATTTGAGGCTTGGCAAGTTTGACGTCTTAATCGGAATAAATTTATTGAGAGAAGGTTTGGATTTGCCTGAAGTGGCTTTAGTTGCCATTCTCGATGCAGATAAAGAAGGATTTTTGCGCTCTGAAACTTCACTTATACAGACTATAGGCCGCGCTGCGAGAAATGCGGAAGGAAAAGTCATCATGTATGCAGATGTTGTAACAGAATCTATGAAAAACGCCATAAATGAAACCAACAGAAGAAGAGCCATACAGATGGAGTACAATAAAAAACATGGCATTACACCAAAGACGATTGTAAAAGGAATAAGAGATGTAATAGAGGCTACAAAGGTAGCCGAGGATAAAGGCACTTATAAAGTGAAGAAGCCAGAAGTAATAGACAAGGTGTCTATTGAGAAAATGATAAGTGAGCTTGAAAAAGAGATGAAAAAAGCTGCAAGAGACCTTGAATTTGAAAAAGCCGCAAAACTCAGAGATAAGATATTTGAACTTCAAAAGATGATGAAAAATGCTATATGATTGCTATTGCAATTTTTCACACACATGAAAGGAAGAAGCAAATTGGCAATAGATAAAATCGTAATTAAAGGTGCAAAAGTCCACAATTTAAAAAATATAGATGTTGAAATACCGCGTGACAAGTTTGTTGTAATAACAGGGCTTTCTGGTTCAGGAAAATCGTCGTTGGCATTTGATACGATATATGCGGAAGGACAGCGTAGATATGTAGAGTCTCTATCTGCCTACGCGAGACAATTTTTAGGACAGATGGACAAACCAGATGTGGAGTACATCGAAGGTTTGTCGCCTGCAATATCAATAGATCAGAAGACTACCAACAGAAATCCTCGCTCTACAGTAGGGACGGTTACAGAAATATACGATTATTTGAGGCTATTATACGCAAGGATAGGTATACCACATTGCCCTAAATGCGGCAGAGAGATCTCCATGCAGACAGTTGATCAGATGGTGGACAGGATAATGAATTTAGATGAAGGCACCAGGATACAAGTCCTTTCGCCTATCATAAGAGGACGCAAAGGCGAGTACCAGAAGCTCATGGAAGACGTAAAGAAAAGTGGATACGTCAGAGTGAGAATAGATGGGATAATGTACGATTTAAGCGAAGACATAAAATTAGAAAAAAACAAAAAACACACCATTGAGGTTGTTATAGATAGAATAATTGTAAAACCACATATTGAGTCAAGATTGACTGACTCAATAGAATCAGCATTAAAGCTGTCAGATGGAATTGTCACAATTGATGTCATAGGTGGGGAGAGTTTTACGATGTCTGAGAAGTATTCATGCCCTGACTGCAACATAAGCATTGAAGAACTTTCTCCCAGAATGTTTTCTTTTAATAGTCCTTACGGTGCTTGCCCGACGTGCGCTGGCTTAGGAGAATTTATGAGAATCGATCCAGAGTTGCTTATAAGAGATAGAAGCAAATCTTTGAAAGACGGAGTGTTTTCTGGATTTATCGTTTCACAGGAAAGCTACACGTATCAAAATATTTTAAGCCTTGTAGAAAGCTATGGATATAATGAGAATACTCCGTTAGAAGAGTACAGCGGCGATTTAATAAATGTGTTGCTGTACGGGAAAGATAAAAACGGCAAGAGGCATGGATTTGAGGGAATAGTAAATAATTTGGAGAGACGGTATAATTCCACTAGTTCGAGCTTTATGCGGGAAGAAATAGAAAAGTACATGAGGCCAATTGTATGTCCTGACTGCCATGGTGCTCGACTAAAACCTGAAGTGTTGGCTGTCACTGTAGGTGGTATACCTATAAACAAGATGACAGATTTTTCTGTGACAGAACTTCTGCAATTTATAGATGAGCTTAAATTGACAGAAAGGGAGGAGTTTATTGCACATCAAATAATTAAAGAGATTAAAGCAAGGCTTAATTTCTTAAAAGACGTAGGGCTTGATTACCTTACTCTTTCAAGAAATGCAGGTACATTGTCAGGCGGAGAATCTCAGAGGATAAGGCTTGCCAGCCAGATAGGTTCAGGATTGGTAGGAGTTACTTATATACTTGACGAACCCAGCATAGGGCTTCATCAAAGAGATAATGAAAGGCTTTTAAATTCCCTTAAAAAGTTAAAGGACCAAGGGAATACCCTGATTGTGGTTGAGCACGATGAGGATACCATGTTTGCTGCAGATTACATCGTCGATGTAGGTCCAGGTCCTGGAGAACACGGCGGTAAAATCGTTGCTGCAGGAACAGTAGAAGATATCATGGCATGTGAAGAATCTCTTACTGGTCAGTATTTAAGTGGTAAGAAGAAAATCGACGTTCCTAAGACGAGGAGGAAGCCTAATGGCAACTACTTGACAATTCGTGGTGCGGCTGAAAACAACTTGAAAAGTATAGATGTCACATTCCCACTTGGTATACTGATATGCATAACAGGCGTGTCTGGGTCAGGCAAAAGTACCCTTATAAACGAAATTCTTTACAAAGCGCTGGCACAAAAATTGTACAAAGCAAAGGATTTGCCTGGGAAATATGCTGCATTGGAAGGAATTGAGAATATAGACAAAGTCATAAACATTGACCAGTCACCTATAGGAAGAACTCCCAGATCAAATCCAGCTACGTATACAGGTGTATTTGATCCTATTAGAGAGCTATTTTCAAATACGCCAGATGCTAAGATGCGAGGCTATAAACCTGGTCGCTTTAGCTTCAATGTGAAAGGTGGCAGGTGTGAGGCTTGCAGCGGTGATGGTATAATAAAGATTGAGATGAATTTCCTTCCAGACGTGTATGTGCCATGTGAAGTATGTAAAGGCAACAGGTATAATAGAGAAACTTTGGATATAAAATACAAAGGCAAGAATATTTCTGACGTTTTAAATATGACGGTGGAAGAGGCATTGGAGTTTTTTAAAAACATACCAAGGATAAAAAGCAAATTGGAGACATTAAACGATGTTGGACTTGGGTATATTAAGTTGGGGCAGCTTCTACGCAGCTTTCTGGTGGCGAGGCCCAAAGAGTAAAACTGGCAACTGAATTATCAAGGCGCTCTACAGGCAAGACAGTGTATATACTTGATGAGCCTACTACAGGACTTCACTTTGCAGATGTAGACAGACTTTTGGATGTGCTAAACAGGCTCGTGGACGGAGGCAATACTGTAATTGTGATAGAACACAACTTAGACGTCATTAAATCTGCTGATTACATCATCGATATGGGCCCTGAGGGCGGAGATAGAGGAGGAACTGTCGTGGCTACTGGCACACCAGAGGAAGTGGCTGAAAACAGCCTATCGTATACCGGGCAGTTTTTGAAAAAAATTCTTGCCAGATAATGAGGTGTTTTTATGTATCAACTGGCAGCAAACATATTAAAATATGTATTATTACTGCTTATATATCTTTTTTTGTACAGAGTTTTTAAAATTATTTACCTTGATATTAAAGGTGTAAGGAAAGAGAGAGAGGTCACTAAGGCGAAATTAGTTTCTCTTTCAGGCATGGGCAGCTTTAACCTTTTTGAAGTAACGACAATTGGCAGAGCCGATGACTGTGACATTGTCGTTGAAAATCCATATGTATCCAGCAAGCATGCTATGATCAGGAAAAAAGGCAAAAAATACATCATACAAGATCTAAATAGCACAAATGGGACGTTTGTAAATGGAAAGCGTGTAAAAAACATCGCTAGACTGAAAAATGAAGATGTGATAAAACTGGGAAATGAAGAGTACAGATTTTTGATTTAAGGTGGTATTCGATGGAAGAATATGTTAAGACTGGCTCAAAGGCTATGAAAGATGTTTTTTTGATATTTGTAATTGCGTTTATGCTGCTTTTTATATATCATAAACCTCAAGGATTTGATACGATCTACTTTACAATAGCCTTTTTACCGCTTATTTACATTGTTTATTATCTGCATGTTAGACTTTTTCCGATGGGAGAAATTCAGCTTATTATACTAAGTTCTTTTTTGGCAGAGATGGGCCTCATAATGATATACAGAGTAGCACCTGATTTGATATTGAAGCAAATTGCTTGGATATTTATAGGCTTTATTCTGTACTTCGCCTCATCGTACGCTTCTTTGCATTATGATTTTTTTTACAAAGTTAAATACGGTGATTACATGTATTTAGCAATATCATTTATTTTGCTCTTTTCTACGTTTATATTTGGAAAGGAAATAGGTGGTTCTAAAAACTGGCTTACGTTTGGTTCTGTTTCAGTGCAGCCATCGGAAGTGGTAAAGATAATTTATATCATATACCTTGCAAGGTATTTAAAAGACCATAAGACTACAAATGACATAATTAAGATAGGTGTCATAACAATTTTAATTGTAGGAGTTTTAGTGATTGAAAAAGACCTTGGCACTGCGCTATTATTTTACCTTACAACGATGTTTATGATATTTGTAGCAACTTCAAGCGTACTTTACACAGGCGTAGGGACAGCTTTTTTAGGAATTGGAGGTGTCATTTCATATTTTCTTTTTAACCATGTTCGCGTAAGGATACAAGCATGGCTAAACCCATGGATGGATGTGCCTGGAAAGACATATCAAATTGCTCAGTCTCTCTTTGCAATAGGTGCAGGAGGCTTTTTTGGTACAGGTCTTGGCATGGGGCATCCCGAATATATTCCGGTTGTAGCCAGCGATTTTATTTTTTCAGCCATCAGTGAAGAGTTTGGAATGTTGGGGGCCGTTGCTATAATCTTAGTATACTTTGTGATAATGTATAGAGGCATAAAAGTCGCTCTTGATGCCAAAGATGAATTTGGTGCTTTGATTGCTATAGGTCTTACAAGTATATTTAGCTTGCAGGTTTTTACTATCATAGGCGGCGTCATAAAATTTATACCATTGACAGGTGTAACACTTCCTTTTGTAAGCTACGGCGGAAGTTCAATGGTAATGAGCTTTATAACATTAGGCATGTTAAACGGCATTGCAGTAAGAGAGGATGAGGATGTTGAACAGTATGAACCGCAACATTAAAATACTTTTTGCCGTCTTTTCAATCCTTTTTTTTAGCCTTATAGCATATCTTTCGTACTTCCAATTGTATGAAAAAAATAAACTTATTACAAGCTCATACAGCGTCTACAATAAAAGATTGATTGAACAGGAAAAAAAGATTTTAAGGGGAAGCATTTACGATAGAAATGGCAACGTTCTTGCCAAAAGCACTATCGTAAATGGTGAGCAAATTAGGCAGTATCCTGATGGTGTGCCTTTTGCAGATATAATCGGATACAGCAGGAGGATATATCAACAAGGCAGTACAGGTATAGAAAATACGTACGACAGAGAGCTTCTCGGAATGATCAATACAGATCCTATGACCTTTTTAAGAGAGACTGTATTAGGCAAAAGTCAGGTTGGCGATGATGTGGTACTGACTGTAGATAAAAGATTGCAGGATTTGGCGTATAGCCTTTTAGGTGGAAGAAAAGGTGCTGTTGTGGCTTTAGATCCAAAGACAGGCGCGGTGCTGGCGTTAGCATCGTCCCCATCCTACGACCCAAATACTTTAGGCGAAAATTGGAGTAACGTGATGAATAGTCCTGATCACGTCGTCTTAAATAGAGCCACGCAGGGATTGTACCCTCCAGGTTCAATATTTAAAATTATAACGGCCTCTGCTGCTTTGACGTACAAACCTGACATCTACAATCAAACATTTAACGATGTAGGGTATGTAATAGTTGATGGGAATAAGATCACAAACTATGACAACATAGCCTATGGGACTATAGGGTTTCAAAAGGCATTTTACGTTTCTTCTAATACCTCTTTTGTAAAGATAGGACTTCAATTGGGACGTTCGAATTTAGAAGCGATGGCAAACAAGTACGGGCTAAATGACAGTGTTCCATTTGACATACCTGTTGAAAAAAATCAGTTTCCATCAATTCCGCTGATAAATGGCAAGGTTCAATTAGCAGAAAGTTCCATTGGCCAAGGCAAGATTTTAGTCACGCCATTGACAATGGCTTTGATGGCTTCGGCACCTGCGAATGGTGGGGTTATCATGAAACCATATCTTATGGATTACGTCAAAAATCCAATCACTGGGGAGATATTAGAAAAGACGACACCCGAAAAATATCTAAATCCGATAACGAAAGATGTAGCTGATAAGATAAAACAGCTTATGATAGGTGTTGTACAGCAAGGTACAGGTACGGCGGCGCAGATACCAGGCATTACTGTCGCTGGCAAAACGGGTACTGCAGAAAATCCCCATGGGCAAGCACATGCTTGGTTTGTAGGATTTGCACCTGCTGACAATCCAAAGATAGTAGTTGCCGTCATTGTAGAAAATGGCGGTGCTGGTGGATCTACTGCTGCGCCTATTGCCAGGGAAGTCATGAAGGCGTATTTAGGCTATTGATATAGTGTAATATACCATTTAAGGTGATGATATGGTTAATATTGAGGAAAAATTAAAGTTGTTGCCGGAAAAACCCGGCGTCTATATAATGAAAGATTCAAACGGAAAGATTATTTATGTAGGAAAGGCTGTTGTCTTAAAAAATCGCGTTAGACAATACTTTCAGAATCAGGCAAACCAGCTTCCAAAAGTTAGAACAATGGTAAGGCATGTTGCTGACTTTGAGTACATTGTTACAGATACGGAGTTGGAAGCGCTCATATTGGAATGCAATTTGATAAAAAAGCATAAGCCTAAGTACAACATACTGCTTAAAGACGATAAAAACTATCCATATATAAAAATAACGGTAAATGAAGATTATCCAAGGATTGTCTTTACCAGAAAGGTTGAGATGGACGGGGCTAAGTATTTTGGACCTTACAGCAGTGCATTTGCAGTAAGAGAGACGATAAAGCTTTTACGGCACATGTTTCCTTTAAGGTCATGTAACAAAAACATAGAGAGAGATATGGGCAAAGGAAGAGAATGTCTGTATTATCATATTGGATTGTGTTCAGCGCCGTGTACTGGACGCATTTCAAAAGAAGAATACAGAAAACTGACAAATGATGCCTTGATGTTTTTAGAAGGCAAGCGGGACGTGCTGCTTAAAAAGTTAAAGGAAGAAATGGAAAAGGCAGCGGAAAACATGGAATTTGAAAAGGCTGCAAAACTGAGGGATCAAATATACGGTATTGAGAAAACATCAGAGAAGCAAAAGATAGTTTCTGCATCTTTAGAGGATCAAGATGTAATATCTATGGCCAGAAGTGCAGATGATGCCTGCATTCAAGTGTTTTTTATAAGAGATGGAAAAGTAAGCGGAAGAGAACATTATTTTATGAAAAATACTGATGACATGGATAGAAGCGATATTATGGCGTCTTTTATAAAGCAATTTTACGACAGTGCACCGTATGTGCCAAAAGAGATCATATTGGATGTGGACATGGAAGAAAAGGATGTTTTGATGGAATGGCTTTCTGAAAAGCGTGGAAATAAGGTGTCTATCGTCGTTCCATTAAGGGGTAAGAAGAAAGAGCTGGTAGATATGGTATATGAGAACGCCCTTGAAGCTTTGAAAAATGACGTAAACTTAAAGATGGAGAGGCAAAAAAACGATGCTGTATCAGAGCTATCTAACCTTGTAGGAATTGACTATGCCGAGAGAATTGAGGCTTTTGACATATCAAACATAAGGGGAACCGATAATGTAGCGTCGATGGTCGTATTTGTAGATGGAAAACCTCATAAATCGTCGTACAGAAAGTTCATCATAAAGACGGTTGAGGGGCAAGATGATTACGGCAGCATGAGAGAAGTCATCTCAAGAAGAATATCTCACGGGCTTAAGGAACAAAAGCAGATTGAGACTGGTGAGCTTAAAGAGGAGAAGGCTAAGTTTCACATTATGCCAGATCTCATTCTTGTTGACGGTGGACTGGGACATGTCAAGACAGCAATAGAAGCGTTGCAGCAATTAAATGTTGACATTCCTGTGTATGGGATGGTAAAGGATTCAAAGCACAGGACGAGAGGATTAGTTTCGCCTGATGGAGAAATAGATATGCCTATGACTGGTAGGGCTTTTAGGCTTGTGGCTGAAATTCAAGATGAAGCCCACAGATTTGCTATCACATTTCACAAAGATACAAAAAGCAAGAAGCTAAGGAGCGATCTTTTAAATATACCAGGAATTGGCGAGAAGCGGATGAAAGCGCTGTATGAGGCTTTTAAAACAATTGACGGCATTAAAAATGCTACAGTCGATGAGCTTAAAAAAGTTGAAGGAATGAATGAGAAAGCTGCTAATGCCGTATATGATTATTTTAGAGGTCATTGATAAACGGAATTAAAGAATACTACAACAAAAGAGGCATCATTAAGAATATGATACCTCTTGGCGCAAGCTTAGCCAGATGTCCTGAAATATATCTGCATACTGCGGCGACGATCTTATTTCTTCGATTATCCTTGGCCTTTTTATGTTTATATCGTAGATGTTTTTTATTTTGCCAGGATGTCTGGTCATAAGCATTATTTTATCTGATAGGAATATGGCTTCGTCTATGCTGTGGGTGACGAATATGACTGTTTTTCCGCTTTTTTCCCATATTTTTAGAAGTTCCTGCTGGAGGAGAACTCTGTTTTGCTCATCTAAGTTTGCAAAAGGTTCGTCCATAAGCAATATTTCTGGATCATTGGCAAATGCCCTGGCGATGGAAACTCTCTGCTTCATGCCACCTGATAATTGATGCGGATAAGCGTGTTTGAAAGGAGTAAGACCCATCTTATCGATATAGAAATCTACTATATCATCTATTTGATTAGGCTTCAGCTTTCTCATTTTAAGCCCATAAGCTATGTTGTTTTTTACATCCATCCATGGAAATATGGCGTGTTCTTGAAAGACCATGGAGTTAAGAGGCTTGCTGTCATCTACATGCTTAATGTAAATTGTCCCGTCTGTGGGAGTTTCAAGTCCTGCTAATACGCGCAATAGTGTCGTTTTTCCGCATCCGCTGGGACCTACGAAGCACCAAAATTCACCTTCCTTGATTTGCAAAGAAATGTCTTCAAAAGCAGTTACGATATTTTTCTTGATCTTAAACTTTTTTGTCAGATCTTTCAGTTCGACTTTAACATCTTTCATAAAACATCACCGTCTTTATTGAGATTGGTTTGATATGTTAACTGTGCTTCCAAGGAATTATCAATTTTTCTATTAAATCCAGAATAATTGTAAATACGTATCCTAATATTGACATGATTATGAAGGAAACGAACATGGCAGGTATGTCAAATATATTGTAAGATTCCCATATCCTATACCCTATGCCTGAGCTTGCACCGTTCATTTCTGCAGCTACTATGAGCAAAAGAGCCATTCCCATGCCGAGTTTCAAGCCGGTAAATATCATCGGCAGTGCTCCAGGAAGGGCGACTGTCAAGTAGTAGTCTTTTTTCGATGCTCCATAATTTCTTGCTACATCCATGTATATTTTATCTAAATTTATTACACCTGCTGCTGTATTCATAAGGACGATGAAAAAAGTGCCTATGGCGATGACGACTATTTTTTCCAAGTCGTTAAGCCCAAATATTATCATGATAAGTGGCATTAAGGCTAATTTTGGTATAGGATATGTGGCGGCTACGATGGGGTCTAATATATTTCTGATTATAGGGAATAGCCCCATTGTAAGCCCGATTATAAGCCCAGGTACAGCTCCTACTATAAATCCGCCAATGATTCTAAATAGACTTACAGACAAATCGTTTAAGAGTATGCCTGTTGTTAAAAGATTTATAAACGAGTGAAATATCATGGATGGAGCAGGGAAAAATCTGGTGTCAATCAACTTTAAATCAGCCAGTATTTCCCATATGATTAAAATGGCTATAGGCGATACTATTTGCTGTATAAACTTGTTGGATTTTGCCTCGTCTTTGAGTTTTTTATCTTTTTTGCTTTTAACATTTGTATTTGCATTGCTTTTTTTTAATACGTTGGTGCTGTTCAAGCGAATCACTCCTTATGCCAGATTATGGGCTTTTATAAGTCCCTAAAACTTTTAACGCGTTTTCAACGTACGAGTCGTCTACAAATTTATTGACATCAGGTGCTTTTTTTACCATTCCCTTGCTCATGTACCAATTGAGATCATTTAAAACACCTTGCTTTAAGACGTGACCATTTGGATCAAGTCCTGGTGGCTTCATCTTTTTAAATGTCTCTGGTGTGTTTACAAATGTGTATTTTGTAAGTATGCTTATTATCTTGTCTTGGTCTTTGTTCCCTGTAATGAATGCATCGTTATAGGCTCTAACGCCTTGCAGATAAGCGATCATAAACCTGTTGCCTAAATCTTTATTTTTAGAAAAATTTGGGCTGTACATTAAAACGGATATTTCTTCGCCTTTAATGTACTCATCAGGGTCTTTCCACCATTCAAGGATGTTTTCTTCTACACCTTTAGTTATGAGAGGCTCTATTTCCATAGCTGCATCTGCGCTTCCGTTGGCGACAGCGGTCAGCATATCCGGAAAAGAGTCTACGACTACAAATGTTATATCTTTGTCAGTTAAACCGCCTTTTTCTAATGCCTTTTGAACAAACAGTTCGTTTATTGATCCTGTAGACGCTATGGCTATCCTTAAACCTTTCAAATCTTTAAAGTCTTTGACTTTCTGCCCCAATCCTTTTTTTAAAGCTATTTGAAAGTAACCTTTTCCTGGTATATTATGTCCTCCATCTGCTACAAGCTTAATATCTATGCCGCTATTCCAAGCGTTGAAAAGTCCTGCGTTTATTATTCCTCTGCTTACATCAACTTGATTTGATGCTATTGCTGAGAGCTCATCAGCGCCTGAATTAAATTTTACATATTCGATTTTTATACCTTGTTTTGCGAAAAAGCCTAATTTGTCAGCTAATATTATGCCTGATTCAGACGGAGAATCATCAAATGCGACTTTTACGGTTTCTACTTTGTTTACGGCTGTGCTTTTTTGGTCTTTCCCACAGCCGCTTATAGAGATGATAAATATGAGAATGAAAAGAAGTGAAATGATTTTTTTCATATTGCGCCTCCTTTTATTTATTTGGAATAACTTTTACTTTATGTTATTCAACAAATAAATAAAAGGTTCTATCAAATGTTAATAAATTCGACTAAAAAAAATTGATTCTTCAGTGTGTAGTGCGTATATTTGAAAGTATATATTATACGTAATCAATTAAACCTCTTATCGACACTTCACCAGATGTTATCGCTTTTTTTTCGCCATTTTTGAATGCGACGATGAGACTGCCATCATTGCATATGTCAACAGCTTGCCCTACATATTCTTTATTGTTCATGATGACTTTTACATCTTTCCCTAATGTCAATGAGTATTCTTTGCACAGATTTCTAATGCTGAAAAATCCCTCATCAAGGAATGTACGATAATACCTTTCAAAATTGTTTAACATAGACGCCGTTAAAAGCTTTCTATCTATTTTTTTCGAAGCCTCAATGGAAAGGGATGTGGCCTTATCCTGCAAACCAACTGGAAAACTGTCAATATTGACATTTACTCCTATGCCCACCACTATAAAATTTATCTTGTCTATTTCACCATTCATTTCTGTCAGGATTCCACAAGCTTTTTTGCCATTCACGATAATATCATTTGGCCATTTTATGTAAGACGTCAAATTTGTCGTTTCTCTTATTGCGTCTACCAATGATACTGCTGCGACTTGCGTCAGTTTAACTGCATCATTAGGTGCTATATTCGGTTTGAGTATAATGGACATCCATATGCCTTGTTTTTTGTAAGAAACCCACTGCCTTCCCATGCGACCTCTTCCAGATGTCTGTTCTTCTGCAACAATCGTCGTCCCGTCAGGAGAGTCTGAAGCTATTTCTTTTGCATAGTCATTTGTGGATGATATGCTGTCAAAGTACAGATAGCTTCTTCCTATAAAATCAGTTTTTAGATGTGGAGATATTTCGGTGTAGTTTATTACGTCAGGTTCTTCTATCAGAATATAGCCTGATTTGTGCTTGGAGTCTATGATGTAACCATCTGACTTCAACTCATTTATGCATTTCCACACTGCTGTCCTTGAAACATTTAACTTGTCGCACAGCTCTTGACCTGATGTATATTTTCCTTTATTTGATTTCAAAATCAACAAAACATCATTTCTTAGCAACATTGCTCACCCTTAATTTTAGATTCAAGTCTATTATACAAGAAAAATAATTAGCGACAAATAGTTTATTAAATAAGGTAATTTATTTACATATTTGATATAAAATAATATAATTAATGTAAAGGTCAGCAGTGCCGGTTAGGAGGTAATAGATTTGTTAAGTGTTTCTGTTGAGGATTTAATTAAAGATCTGAACTTAGAGGTCATAGTAGAAGCTAAGGAAAAGATCGATATAACCACAAGTGATGTAAATAGACCGGGTCTTCAATTTTCGGGATTTTATGAGCATTTTGCTAAAGAGAGAGTTCAAGTCATAGGGATGGTGGAAACGGCTTTTATAGACGAAATGCCTCTCGATTTGTTAGCCGAAAGGGCTGATAAATTTTTTGAATACCCTGTGCCTTGCGTAATCGTCACAAGGGGATTGAATATTAAAAGAGAAATCGTAGATGCGGCACAAAAGCATGGCCGTTATCTGTTAAGGACAAAGGAATCATCTACAAAATTCATAAGCAGACTTATTAATTATTTGGAAGAAAAATTGGCACCGCAGATTACTATTCATGGAGATCTTGTAGATGTATATGGCGTTGGTGTGCTTTTGTTGGGGGAAAGCGGCATAGGTAAAAGCGAGACAGCCCTTGAGCTTATAAAAAGAGGTCACAGGCTTGTGGCTGATGATGCAACAGAGATCAGGAAAATCAGTGATTACGTCTTGCAAGGAAGTTCACCCGATATAATACGACATTATATAGAGATAAGGGGAATAGGAATACTTGATATAAAAACGCTTTACGGTGTTGGCTCAGTCAGGGACAACATGAACATCGATTTAGTGATACAATTAGAGGAATGGGATGAAGACAAGTACTATGATAGGCTGGGACTTGATGACGATTACATAAAGTTTTTAGACATAAAAGTTCCAAAATTGACTATACCTGTAAGGCCAGGGCGAAATCTTGCCATAATAGTTGAAGTCGCGGCCATGAATCATAGGCAGAAACAAATGGGTTACAACGCTGCCCATGAGCTTAATAAAAAATTGTTGAAACAGATTTCCACATAAAATATAATTGTTGTAGTGATTGTTTTAAATTTTTATATTCGAAAGGGATGCAAAGTTTGATGAATCTTTTACTTGATACACATACACATACAGTGGCAAGTGGACATGCGTACAGTACGATAATGGAAAATGCCAAAGCAGCATCTGAAAAAGGTCTTAAGCTTATCTGCATGACCGATCATGGACCAAAAATGCCTGGTGGGCCACACATCTTTCACTTTGGCAATTTAAAAGTCATGCCAAGAGAGATATATGGCGTTGAAATATTAAGAGGTGTTGAAGCAAATATAATGGATAGAGATGGAAGTCTCGATGTTCCAGATGAAATCTTAAAAAAGATGGATGTCGTCATTGCCAGCCTTCATGATGTGTGTTTTCCTTACAGGGATGTAGAATCAAATACTGAAGCCATCATTAATGCGATGAAAAATCCATATGTAGATATCATCGGTCATCCCGGCAATCCTTTGTTTGAGATCGATGTTGACAGAGTATTAGAAGCGGCATTGGAACATGATACGTGTATAGAGATAAACAACAGTTCTTTTGTATCTTCCAGAGTCGGAAGCTATGATAATTGCCTTTTGATAGCCAAAAAGGCTTCAATGAAAAATGTAAAGATTTGTGTTGGAAGCGATGCGCATATATCGTTTGATGTAGGAAGATTTGACAAGGCTTTAGAAGTAATCGAAAGCGCAAATATTGAAGATGAATATATTTTGAATACAGATGTAGGCAAATTTAAAGATTATTTAAAATCGAAAGGGAAACTTAGATATTGAGTTAAAGAGGAGGAGTGTAATATGAGGATTGGTGTTGATATAGGAGGGACAAACATAGCTGTTGGATTAGTCGACAAAGACGGTAAGATAGTAGCCACAGGATCAAGGCCTACAGAGCCTAAGAGAGGATATGCCGCCATTGCTAAAGATATTGCTGAAATTTCATTGGAGCTTGTGAAAAGATGTGGGCTTGATGTATCTCAAATTGAGGCTATGGGAATTGGTGTTCCAGGTGTTGCTGATAATGAAAAAGGCATTGTTTTAAGAGCTGTAAATCTCTATTGGACGAAGGTGCCGTTAGTAAAGGAAATACATAAATACATCGATGTGCCTATAAACATGGATAATGATGCAAATGTAGCTGCACTTGCAGAAGGCATATTTGGAGCTGGAAAAGGTACAAATTCGTCTGTCACCATAACTCTAGGCACAGGTGTAGGTTCTGGATATATATTAAATGGCAAGGTGTTTAACGGTTCGCACCATTTTGCTCCTGAGCTGGGTCACATTGTGATTGGCGACAATGGGGTTTTGTGCAATTGCGGCAAGATTGGCTGTCTTGAGACTTTTGCTTCTGCGACGGCTTTAATCAGAGAAGGCAAAAAAGCCGTCATGAAAAACAGCGATTCGCTTATACTTAAATTGGCTGGCGGTGAGATTGAATCCATAACGGCTAAAAATGTAATTGATGCTGCAAGACAATTTGACGAAACGGCAATGCTCATATTTGATGACTACGTAAAGCATCTTGCCATAGGAATCGTTAATATCATAAACATACTTGATCCAGAAGTTGTTATCATAGGCGGCGGCGTTGCCAATGCTGGTGATTTCCTTCTAAAGCCACTTAAAGAAGAAGTAAGCAAAAATATACTTTTTAAAGATCTGCCGTATGCTGACATCAGAAAGGCAGAGCTTGGAAATGATGCAGGAATAATAGGTGCGGCAATTCTCTAAGAAAAGGGGTTTTAATGTGAAGATTTATGAATTTTATGAAAAAAACGCAAATTTAAAGGATCACGTTGCCATAAAGTTTAAAGGTGAGACAATAACATACGGCGATTTGCCTAAATACGTAAATAACTATGCATCCTATCTTCAATATTTAGGTGTCAAAAAAGGCGATAGAGTCATACTCAGTATGCCAAACTGCCCTGAATTTGTTTTTGCGTATTTAGGTTCCGCTAGGGCTGGAGCTATTACAATTCCTTTAAACCTCATGTACACTATGGAAGAAATCCAGTACGTTGTCAAAGAGTCTGGAGCGGATACGATTATAGTGCATCCAGTTGTACTTAAAAATGTGGATGTATCAGCTTTCGGCAAGCTAAATTTAAAAAACATAGTAGTCTTAAATGATGAAACAAAGCAAAAGATAATGAAACATGACGATTTTAAGCAAGTTGAGATAAATGATGATGAGGTCTGCACATACCTATACACATCTGGGACAACTGGTAAGCCAAAAGGCGCTATGCTTACACACAGGAATTTTGAAGCTGATGTGGTAGCTATGGATGAGATATCTGATTTAGGTCCAGATGACAACTTTTTGTGTGTGCTGCCGCTTTTCCACAGCTTTTCATGGACGGTAAATGTGCTGCTGGCACTGTACCTTGGAAGCACAGTTACTATCAAAGACAGCTTCATGCCGAAGGATACGTTGGAGACGCTTTTAAATGAAGATATAACGGTATTTTGCGGTGTTCCATCTATTTTTGCATTTTTGATTAGGATGGTGGAAAAAGGGCAGTTTAAAGCATTAAGGCTTGCTATTTCAGGTGGTGCACCGTTAGCGCCAGAAGTGCAAAGGGGATTTGAGGAAAAGTTTAATTTTCCTTTGGTTGAAGGATACGGATTGTCAGAAGCTGCGCCGGTGGCTTTGCTGAATCCGCTTGGAGCTGATGAAATAAGAAAGCCAGGCTCCATAGGACTTCCCCTTCCATGCAATGAAGCTAAAATAGTAGATGAGAATGACAATGAAGTGCCAATTGGTGAGGTGGGAGAGCTTATTTTAAAAGGTTCCAACATAATGGTGGGATATCACAACATGCCTGAGGAGACAGCGAAAACCTTGCGAAATGGATGGCTTCATACAGGTGATCTTGCAAAAAAAGACGAAGATGGCTATTATTACATAGTTGATAGATTGAAAGACATGATCATCTTGGGAGGATTTAATGTATATCCAAGAGAAGTAGAAGAAGCCCTTATGGAGCACCCTGCAGTAAGAGAAGCTGCGGTCATTGGAGTTGGCGATAAATACAAAGGAGAGGAAGTAAAGGCGTTTATCGTGTTGGAGGATGGAAAGACTGCAGACAGAAAAGAGCTGCAAAGCTTCTTGCACGACAAATTGGCAAAATATAAGATACCTAAGATATTTGAATTTGTCAATGAACTTCCTAAGAGCCCAACAGGAAAAGTGCTAAAGAAGTTGCTTAAATGATAAAAGCCACGTCATGAGCGTGGCTTTTTTTAGGACAAGTTTCAATTGCGCAAAAATGGAAGCAAATAAAAGTTATTTGAAGGTAGATACGTCAAATTGCTGGAAATACAAAATTGGAAGCAGTTATTGAAATTGACATGATGGAAAACTTGATTTATGATATTTATGTAATCCGTTACGTAAAATAGTTTTAGTAAAAGTTATTGGTGGGTTAAAATCAAGGAAATTTCACCTAAAATTATAGTAATCAATTACGAAGGAGCTGCTATGATAACGATAAAAGATGTTGCCAAAGAAGCTGGTGTTTCAGTTGCTACAATATCGAGGGTTTTGAATAACAGCCCTGGCGTCTCGGATGAGACGAGAGAAAGAGTCTTATCTGTCATAAAAAGGCTAAACTACAATCCTAATCTTTTAGGCAGAAATCTCCGCAGAATGGAGACCAAAATGGTTCTGGTATTGCTTCCCACAATATCAAATCCATTTTACGCAAGAATAGTAAAAGGCATAGAGGATGTGGCGCAAAAGAATGGGTATGGTGTGATGCTTTGCAATACAGATTCTAACGTTGAAAGAGAAAAGATGTACCTGGAGCTTTTAAAGAACAGGTTGTCTGACGGCGTAATCTTCATGGCGCCTGAGATGGATAAGGATGAGCTTAACGAGATAGGAGAAAAATACGCTGTTGTGCAGTGCTGCGAGTACAAAGAAGGTGCAAATGTCTCACATGTCTCTATAGATAACTACAAAGCATCGTACAAGGCGGTAAAGCATCTGATTGGATTAGGGCATAAGCACATCGGACTTATTAGCTGCAAAAATAATTTTTTGTCCACAAAACACAGAGAAGAAGGATATAAAAGTGCTTTAGAGGATTCAGGAATTCCTTTTAATCCCGACTACATAAGGTACGGCGATTATTCATTTAAAAGCGGCTTCAGGGCAGCACAAGGTCTCTTAAATGATCACAAAGAGATTACAGCAATATTTGCCATATCAGACATAATGGCTATCGGAGCAATTAAATCATGTTGTGAAAATGGTTTGAAGGTACCTGATGACATTGGCATTGTTGGATTTGACAATATAAGTTTTGCTCCCATGTACAATCCGTCTCTTACAACGGTGTCTCAGCCAAAGTACGATATAGGTTGTACTGCGATGGAGCTACTCATAAAGCAAATAGAAAATAAAGGAGGTAATAAAGAAAACATAGTTTTAGAACATGAATTGATAATAAGGCATTCTACTGTAAAATGAAGGAGGAAATTTTTATGGGAGAGAAGATAAGAGTTGGAATAATAGGATGTGGAGGCATAGCAAATGGCAAGCACATGCCATCCCTATCAAAGCTTGACAATGTAGAAATGGTTGCTTTTTGCGATGTAAAAGAGGAGAAAGCATTAAAGGCTGCAAAAGATTATGGTGTAGATGGTGCTAAAACGTATAATGACTACAGAAAGCTTTTAGAGGATAAAAGCATTGATGTGGTGCACGTGTGTACACCAAATAAATCACATTCAGATATAACAGTTGATGCATTAGAAGCTGGAAAGCACGTCATGTGTGAAAAACCTATGGCGAAGACTGCTAATGATGCTAAAAAGATGCTGGATGCTGCAAAAAGAACTGGAAAGAAGTTGACAATAGGGTATCAAAACCGCTTTAGACCGGACTCTCAGTATCTGCACAAATTATGCCAAGACGGCGTCTTAGGTGAGATATACTTTGCAAAGGCACATGCCATAAGGCGGCGTGCTGTTCCTACATGGGGAGTATTTTTAAACGAAGAAGAACAAGGCGGAGGACCTCTTATAGATATTGGCACACATGCACTTGATTTGACCCTTTGGATGATGAACAATTACAAGCCTAAATACGTTGTCGGAAATACATACCGTAAATTAGCTGAAAAAAGAAATGCAGCGAATGCTTGGGGACCATGGGATCCTGATAAATTTACGGTGGAAGATTCGGCCTTTGGCTTTATAACAATGGAAAATGGTGCAACGATCGTTTTAGAATCCAGTTGGGCCTTAAATTCTCTCGATGTGGATGAAGCCAAGACCACATTGTGTGGGACAGAAGGTGGAGCTGACATGAAAGATGGGCTTAGGATCAATGGAGAGATGAATGGGCGATTGTACACTACAAAAATCGATTTAAGTTCAGGCGGCGTAGCATTTTACGAAGGAAAGGCAGAAGATGCTGCTGACTTAGAGGCAAGGTTGTGGATAGAAAGCATTATAAACGATATGGAACCTGTTGTAAAGCCAGAGGAAGCATACGTAGTATCACAGATATTAGAGGCAATATATACATCTTCAAAAACTGGTAAGCCAGTATATTTTAATGAAATCGGGTGATTTATATGGATTTGCCGTTGTCATTACAGCTATACACTGTAAGAAATGAATTGAAAGACGATTTCGTAGGTACTTTGGAAAAAGTGGCTGAGATAGGGTACAAAGGCGTAGAATTTGCAGGATACGGTGGCTCAAAGGCAAATGAAATGAGAAGACATTTAGAACGGCTTGGATTGACTCCGACTGGAAGTCACATAAGTTTAGATGCGCTAAAAAGCAATCTCGACGAGGAAATAGAGTACAACCTTGAAATAGGAAACAAATACATTGTATGCCCTTGGAACAAATACGAGGCGAAAGAGGATTTCATTGAAACTGCAAAACTTTTTAATGAAATCGGAGAGAAGTGTGCAGAAAAAGGATTGATTTTTTGTTATCACAATCATAATCATGAATTCGTTAACTTTGACGGAAAATACGGATTGGATCTGATCTATGAAAATTCAAATTCAAATTTTTTGAAGGCGGAGATAGACACGTATTGGGTCAAATATGCTGGAGAAGATCCTGTAAGTTACATTAAAAAGTACAGTGGCCGTGTGCCTTTGGTACATCTAAAGGACATGGATGGGGCAACAAAGGATTTTGCTGAGATTGGCGAAGGTATTATGAATATTAAGGATATTATAGACGCTTCACTCGAGGCAGGTGTCAACTGGTTTATAGTTGAACAAGATGTTTGCAAAAGACCGCCCCTTGAAAGTGTTAAGATAAGCTTTGATAATATAAACAAAATGTGAGGAGAGATAGATTATGCATCTTGGATTTTTAACAGTTTGTTTAGGAAATATGCCACTTTTGGATAAGGCAAAGTGGGCATCAGAGAATGGTTTTAAATCATTAGAGATCGCTTGCTGGCCACAGCTAAACGACAGAGACTATTCCAGTTGTGACATAGATGTAGAGACGCTGACAGAAGAAGAAGCTCAAAAGATAAAAGAATACATGAGCGATTTAGGTCTTTCTATATCATCTTTGGCATACTACGATAATAATTTACATCCTAATCCTGAAAAGAGGGCATTTATAAACAATCACACCAAAAAGTGCATAGATGCTGCAGCAATGTTAGGCACATCTATGGTTGGAACCTTTATAGGGAGAAATCCCGAGAAAAACTTAAAAGAAAATTTTGACGAATTTGAAGAAGTCTTTGGCGATATAGTAAGCTATGCGGAAAGCAAAGGAGTAAAAGTCATAATCGAAAATTGTCCAATGGAAGGTTGGCAGAGAGAAGGACTTCCTGGTACAATATCATTTACTCCAGAGCTTTGGGAGGAAATGTTTAGGCGAATACCGTCTATGAATTTTGGACTGAACTTAGATCCGTCCCATCTTTTATTTCAGCTAATTGATTATGTAAAAGTTGTGCCAGCATTTAAGGATAGAATTTTCCACGTACATGCAAAAGACGCTGAAATCTTCAAAGATAAGCTTGAATGGTATGGCGTATTTAACAGGCAATTTCATAAAAAAGGCGAAACAGGCTATTGGAGGTTTAGGATGCCTGGCCTTGGCCAAGTTGATTGGAACAAGTTCATAAAAGCCTTAAAAGATGTAGGATACGATGGAGTTATAAGCATCGAGCATGAAGACCCACTGTATGAAGGCAGCGAGGAAAAAGTCAAAGAGGGATTGAAATTAGGGTATGATCATTTGAAACAATTCATATAAATACTTTACATAGGCAAGTAGTCGAGTCTACTTGTCTATAAAATGTTTTTATTTAATCACAATAGGAGGTAGAAAGATGCCAATAAAACTTGGAATAATAGGCTATGGTGGCATGGGAATGTGGCATCATAAAAACGCCCCAAAAGTTAAAGGTGTAGATGTAGTAGCGGCGTACGATATTGATGCATATCAAGTCGATGTAGCGAAAAAGGCTGGACTTAGAGGATATGATAATTTGGATGAATTTTTGAAAGATGAGGAAGTAAATACTGTATTAATCGCAACTCCCAACGATGTGCATAAAGATCTTGCAGTGGCATCAGCCAATGCTGGAAAGAATGTCATAGTTGAAAAGCCTGTTGCAATGTCGATGAAAGAAATAGATGAAATAATAGAGGCTGCAGAAAAGAATAATGTAGTATTTACAGTACATCAAAACCGCAGATGGGATAAAGACTTTAACAAAGTGAAAAAAGCTATAGAATTAGGTATAATTGGTGATGTCTATACAATCGAAAGCAGGGTACACGGTGCAGGTGGATTGATTTACGGTTGGAGGAATAAAAAAGAGTGCGGTGGTGGTATGCTTTTAGATTGGGGCGTCCACCTTATAGACCAGATTCTATATATGATTCCAAATAAAGTAGTTAGAGTATACGCTGAACTATTTAGCGTATTAAATAAAGATGTAGATGACTATTTTAAACTGTTGATGAAATTTGAAAATGGTTTATCTGCACAGATAGAAGTTGGAACATTTTGTCTAAAGCCATTGCCAAGATGGTTTGTTGGCGGAGATAAAGGAACATTGGTAGTAGATGATTTTGAAGGACATGGTGAAATTGTCAAGCTAAATAAGCTTGCTGACAAATTTGATGCGGAAATAGTAGAGACAACAGCAGGGCCGACTCGCACATTTGCGCCGAGGCCGGAAGAAGTAAAAGATCATTTTGAGCTTCCAGATGTAGATACGGAGTGGATAGAGTTTTATGCAAATGTCCGCGATACGATCGAAGGAAAAGCGGAGCTTATAGTAAAACCAGATGAAGTAAAAAGAGTTTATTCGATAATAGAAGCTGCATTTAAATCAAGCGAAACAGGAAAAGCTGTTGAACTATAAAATAAAATATATAAATCATGAATAATATGTATAAATAACAAATACGAAAAATTTTGATGGGAAAGGAGGAGGCACATGGAAAATCGCATTTCATTAAATGGTACATGGCAATTTAGAGAAGCGACTTCATATGACTGGCTTGAAGGTAAAGTTCCTGGATGCATTCAGCTTGATTTAATGGCTCAAAACAAGATTGGCGATCCGTTTTATCGCATGAATGAAATTGAATGTCACAAGTTAGAGGATAAAGAATGGATTTACAGAAAAGAATTCGATTTTGAATTTCCTGATGAATTTGACGAAATCAAGTTGGTGTTTGAAGGCATCGACACGTTGGCGGACATTTACCTTAACGGAGATTATTTAGGCACTGCTGAAAACATGTTTATTTCCTATGAATATGATGTGACAGATTTGATAAAAGAGAAAAACAATGTTTTAGAAGTGTATTTTCAATCTATAACAAAGGCGATAAGAAGCATTGAAAAAGACAGTCCTCTGAAGCTGGAATCATCGTTTGAATCGGCCAGACCATACATTAGAAAAGCGCAGTATTCATTTGGATGGGATTGGGGCCCGAGATTGGTTCAAGTTGGGCTGTGGAGAGATGTATATATATCTGTCATAAAAGATGCGGCAATTGAAAAACCGTTCTTTTACACAGAAAAGTTGAAAGATGGCGCAGCTTATGTAAGGGTTTCTGCCTCTATATCGTATTTTGCTGATTTTGACCTAAAGGCGGAAGTCACTATTTCATATGATGGAGAAGTATGCGGTAGAAAAGTTGTCCCAATTACATACGGTGAAATTGATGCGGCGTTTAAGATAGATGAACCAAAGCTATGGTATCCAAATGGTGTAGGGTCACAAAATCTTTACGACATTTGCATAAAGCTTACGATGGCAGATGTGGTTGTTGATGAGCTAAATTTCAGATCAGGTATAAGAGTTGTAAAACTTCTTCGTGAGAAAGATGATATTGGCGAAAGCTTTATCTTTGAAATAAACGGAATAAAGATTTTTGCCAAAGGGGCTGATTGGATACCTGCAGATAGCTTTTTGCCACGAATAACCAAGGAGGATTATTACACATTTATAAAGCTTGCTAAAGATGCTAATATGAACATGCTGAGGATCTGGGGCGGCGGTATATACGAGGATGACTCGTTTTACGATGCATGTGATGAAATGGGAATAATGGTCTGGCAGGATTTTATGTACGCTTGTGCCCAATATCCTGATCAATTTGACTGGTTTCAGCAGTTGGCTGCGAAGGAAGCAGAGGAAGTACTGTTTAGGCTTAGAAATCATCCTTCCATCGTATTGTGGTGCGGCAACAATGAAAACAACACTGGATTCTACTCTTGGTGGGGAAATGGTGATCCTAAGTACCTTGGGAATTACATTTACAAAGAGATATTGCCTCAGATCTGTGAAAATCACGATCCTTCAAGACCGTATTGGGTGTCAAGCCCCTATGGGGGTGTCGATCCTAACTGTGAATCAGAAGGTGACAGGCATCAGTGGGATGTATGGAGTGGATGGGCTGATGTTAAAGCGTATTTAGCTGATAAAAGCAGATTTGTAAGCGAGTTTGGTTTCCAGTCAATGCCTGATTGGAAGACTGTACTGTCATACACAAAGGAAGAGGACAGATACATCTTAAGCCCTGTAATGATATCTCACAATAAACAGATTGATGGTATGGAACGCCTGATAAGGTACATGGTAAGTGAATTAGGTTTTCCAAAAGACCTTAAAAGCTTTGTGTATTTGACGCAATTTAATCAAGCCGAAGCAATAAAAAAAAGGTGTGGAACACTGGAGAGCACGTAAATTCATGACGGCAGGGACGCTCTTTTGGCAGTTTAACGATTGTTGGCCTGTAGCCAGCTGGTCTTGCATAGATTATTATAAAAGGAAAAAGGCCCTTTACTATTATTCTGGCAGGTTTTTTGCAAGTGTTTTGCCATATATCGTAGAGGAAGACGGCGGAATAACGATTTACGGTATAAGCGATTTACAGCAGGATGCAGAAGCTCATGTGGAAGTATTGTGCTACAGCCTTGACGGCGAGAAATTGTGGGAGAGAAAGTTTAATACAAGGTTGATTGCCAACGATGTTGTAAAAATAGCACATTATGATGAGCGCGAGATTGCTGAAAAGTACGTGCCTTATGTGGTACCTGTTGATGCATCCCACTGTACACTTCCTGTGGAGAGAAATTGGAAACTATTAAACAGCGTCGTATACGTCAGGATGACTGTTGATGAAAAAATATACGATAATTACTATGTTTTTGATAAATTTAGGAATCTTAAACTTACAAAACCTAACATAACATGCTATGTTGAAGGAAATGACATAACTCTTTCAACTGATGTACCTGCATTTGGAGTGTTTGTCTATACAGAAAACGACGTTGATCTAAGCGATAACTGCCTTAACATGATACCTGGCGAAAAGTATACTTTAAAATGTTCTGATAATCCTGGAGATGTAAAGATATATGATCTTTCAAGCCTTATATTAAAAATATAGATAGCAAAACTAATAATGATATCCCCTATGCATAATGCACAGGGGATTTTTCATATCATATTGAAAAGAGCATCTTTTTCTTGGAAAAATCTCATTATATAGCATATTTCATCATCTGGTATTATTATAGAATATTTTGTGTTTAAATGTGTCAATGCTTTTTTTACTGCGTTGTACAATGACCTGTTGCTTTTAATATATTCATCTTTTCCTATATACTCAATGCTTTTTTCTCCTTTTTTGATTCTGCTTACCATAAAGGCAAAGTGAAGTATTATGCCAAGCAGCATGTCATCATCAAAGCAAATTGACAGCGTGTCGCACAACTTCATTATAGTGTTTTGTATGTCGCTGTATAACTCTTCGCCATCAATGTTATCGATGTTTTCTTTCAGGACATTGCCCATCTTGACAAGGGCTGTCTTAATATCCACTATTTCCTGTAATTCTTTCATGACTTTCAAGCTTAAAACGTCATTCATGCTGTACTGTTTAATATTAGTATCCAATGGGAAAGACGATACGATAAAAGCTATTTCCATGTTTTCCTGTATTTCGCCTATTTTCTTCATTGTCATGTGTTTATCGAGGCTGTCAATTGGTATAATCTCAAATAGGTCTTTGTCATACTTTAAATTATTTTTCAAGAAACTTTTAATTGCAACAGAGGCGCCTTCTCCAGTGAGACATGCTGTGATAATTGCGATCTTCTTTTTGTCGCTTATTAGTGGAGCAAAATCCATGTTGTTCTCCATGTATGAATTTATTGATTGTACGCTCATGTAAATATTGTTAAGGGGCATACCTAATAGTGCTTTTCTGGTAGCTTCGATGACGTGGAGGGTCGAAATAAGCGGTATAACTTTTACTGGCACGTTAAACTCTTTTTCAATTGTTTCGCCAAATGTTGTAAGGGAGCCCATGTCTACTAAGAGAAGGTATCCTGCCTGATTCATATCATGCCTCACGTAGTCTTTCAAACTTTCTAATACTTCAAGGGGACTTTTGTCAAGATGGGCATCTAAGCCTATTGCATAATTTTCACCCAACAATTTATTGGCCACATCTGCCATGGATGTGGCAGTAGAATTGCCATGGGCAATTATTATCACCTTGACTTTCTCACTTTGCTTATTGATGTATTCCTTATCGGACATGAGAAATATTGCGATAAATCCAGCCTCATCTTCTGGAATCGAAACATTCAAATATCTCTCTATGATTTTTTTGGCTTCAATAGCAACTTCAAATTCCCTTGGGTATAATTGTTTTATTTTTGATAGTTGAGGATTTACAATAGGCTTATTTTTGTTGACCCTTTCAATAAGCGTGTTTAAGTGCAAAGCCAGTGCAGTATAGCTGTTTTGGCTGAGATCTTTTCCAAGTAGTTCGGATGCCAGTTCTGCAATCCTATCTGTAATGCTTATTATGTCTTCTCCTAAGATGTGAATCAAGTTTTGCTTGTTTTTCTCCTCAGTTATGCCATATATCTGCTTGTGGAAGTACTTTGCTATGTCTTTCTCCAAAATTGATTCAATATCTATATCAGATATACCTTTTGCTTTAAGCTGCCTTAGTCTATCATTTATTATCTCGTAAATGCTGTTATCGTTAGAGGCAGTTGGAATCTCCTCTATTTCATTTGTAGGAGAAAACTTAAAGAACTCTATATCATCGCCTATGACTTCATTCCACAGCATTCTATGCTGTTTATCTGTGTATAATCCTTTCTTTATATAATCAGGCAAGTCTCTGCTGCAGATCCTTATGTCGCTTTTCTTGTTAGTCAGAAATTCTGAATAGACCTTTGCACATATAAGCTTGACATCGCTTTCCAATTGACCGATGTTGTTTGGACAGTCATATGAACAAAACGCCCTCATGGAATTAAGCGACACGAATATATCTCTGTTTAGCTTTATGCTTTCGTGTTTAAAGAATCTTTTTAAAAGATAAAACCTTTCTTCTAAAGTCCTTTCTCTAAGTGGCGGTATTTTAATTATCATCGGTATTCTTCTGGTGAATGTATTTAAAAGGGATGAAGAAGGATCCTCAGTTGTAGCCGATATGATTAGAACATCAGATGTCCTATTTTCTACATCGCCAACTCTCCTAAAATACCCAGTATCGAGGAAAGTGAATAGGATCTCCTGTCCTTCAGGCGGCAAGCGATGGACTTCATCAAGGAATAAGATTCCTCCATTTGCCTTTTCGATTAACCCTTCTTTGTCTGTATCAGCACCTGTGTAAGCTCCTTTTTTGACCCCAAATAGCTGTGCCGTCAAAAGCTGCGGATTGTTGCTGTAATCTGCGCAGTTAAATGCTATAAATGGAGCGTCAGGCTTTTTTACACCCATATCTATGGCATACTTGTGCATTATTCGCGCAAAAGTTGATTTTCCTACACCTGTTTCACCTAATATTAAGCAGTGGATTCCCTTAGGAGGATATAAAATAGCAGCTTTTGCCTGTTCACCAGCCTGTTTTAAACTTATATTGTTTTTAATAAGCATGTCCAGCTCATACAATTTGCTGTCGCTGGAATTGCTTTTGGCACTTTCAAACACAGGTGAAAACATCACTGGCCTGCCATCTGACTTTACGACTTTTCCTTCCTTGCACAAAAGATTTAACTCGTGACTAACGTTTGCTCGCGACATATTTAGCTCATTTGCCAATGTCATGGCATCTACGCCGTTTCCTCTGTTTAGCTCTATCAACTTTTTTAAAATTAATTCTTTTCTTTTCAACTTAAAGATCCCCTTTACCACAATAACTTTCTCTACCTATATCTTATTATATATTTTGCAATAAGTTTTTCAATAGTGATTTACTGGATTAAACACTATTGAAACATTAAAACACTAATAAAAAACAATAAAACAATATGCAGATTTTTATTAAACACTAAGAAACACTGTTTGTTTTAAAGCGTCTGGATAGCATAAATCGCGGCTTTTTTATGTAGTTTAGTGTTTTGGCATGGTTTTTGCATATATTATTTAGTGAACCCCAAAATAGATAAAACCAATTCAAGGAGGAAAACAATATGGATTTGCAGCAAATAGTTATGGAAATCATTATACAATCAGGTGAAGCAAGGGCATATGCACACGAAGCGCTTAGAAAGGCGTATGACGGTGAATTTGAAGAAGCTGAAAAACTTATGTCCCAGGCTAATGAGGCTATAGAAAAAGCTCATAATGTTCAGACCAGCATGTTGCAAAAAGAAGCATCAGGTGAAAAATTAGATTTTTCTATATTATTTGTGCATTCACAAGATCATCTTATGACTGCTATATCAGAGAAAAATCTCATATCAGAGATTATTGAGCTTAGGAAGATGTTGGAACCAGTTCTTCATACATGTGTGACAAAATAAAAATTAAACACTGAATTAGGAGGATAAAATGATTAAAGCGGTACAATTTTTAAATCAAGTTCAAGCAGGATACGGAACAGATGAAAAAATGAATATGGAACCTCAATCTCAGTTTGGTGCTATAGGATTGGGCATGCTTTTGAAAAATACCATGATGAGAAACGGCGGTGACATAATTGGCACTGTAATTTGTGGTGATAACTATTTTCTTGAAAATAAGGATGAAGCTATTGAAAAATTATTAAGCATGATAAAGGCGTTTAATCCAGATGTTGTTATATGCGGCCCCGCATTAAACTACAAAAGATACGGTGATTGCTGTGGATATTTGACAGAAGCTGTCATAGAGAAATTAAATATTCCTGCGTTTGCGGCTATGTCAAAAGACAACACAGGCACAGAATTGTTCAGAAAAAAGATATACATCATAGAGACTCCAAACAGGGGTGGTATAGGCCTAAACGATTCATTAAGAAAGATATCAAAGTTTGCAGTAAAGTTGGCTCAAGGGCAGCCTATAGGATCTCCTGAAGAGGAAGGATATTTTCCGCAAGATTAAGGGGTGATGCCGATGTTTTTGGATTGATTACTTTTGCTTTCAAGGGATTTCCCTCTTTTTAAGATGTTTTAATAGTTCTTGTCTTGATATGTAGTAGGGAAATCCTTGAAGATAAAATGAAAAATTGCTTTTACAAACAAAGTTTTTTTGAAAGGAGGGAAAACGTTAATGCTTAAGATTATTCTATTTTGCTCTTCAGGTTCATCCACAAGCATGTTGATTGGAAAAATTGAAGAAGCAGCAAAAGCGAGAGGCATAGAAGTTGTTGTCGATGCATACCCTGAGGCACAGATGGAAAAATACGTAGAAGAAGCTGATGTGGTTCTCTTAGGCCCACAGGTAAAATTCATCTTGCCAAAAGCAAAGAAAATATGCAGCGAAAAAGGTGTGCCTGTAGATGTGATAAATCCAGTCGTCTACGGCATGATGGATGGGGAAAAAGTGTTAGACCAAGCTTTAAGCATGGCTAATAAATAGCTCTCATTTATAAGTTTTAAAACCAAAAATCTAAATTTAAGATAAGGAGTGTTATAAAAATGAGTAAGTTTACAGATTCGCTTGAGGAAAAATTGATGCCTATAGCAGGCAAAATCTCCGAAAATAGGTACTTGACATCAATTCGTGATGGCTTTATGCTTGCTGTTCCACTCATTACAATAGGTGCTGTTTTCTTGTTGCTGGCGTTCTTGTCAATACCTGGATACTCTGATTTTATGGCAAAGGCTTTTGGACCAAACTGGAATACATTCTTTATGAGGCCCTTTGAGGCTACAATGTCAATAATGAGTATATTTGTAGTATTTGGCATTGCCTACAGCCTCGCAGGGCATTATAAGATTGATGGTTTAAACACGGCTGCAACTGCACTCGTTGCATTTTTGATATTTACACCGTTTATAGTTAATTATACACCTGAAGGAGCTAAAAAAGCAATCCAAGTAAGTGGTGGCATACCAGTTGATTGGATGGGCTCAAAAGGTCTATTTGTAGGTATTTTGACGGCGATACTGTCAGTTGAAATCGTAAGATTTGTTATAAAAAGAGGCTGGGTAATTAAGATGCCAAAAGGTGTTCCACCTGCAGTTGAAAGAGCTTTCTCTGCATTGATACCTGCGGCTATAGTTGCTATCATCATCGATGTTATAAGAATGCTGTTTGCTATGACATCTTACGGTACAATACATCAATTTATCTACACAGTATTGCAGATACCTTTGACAAGACTTGGAGATACACTGCCTGCTACATTGATTGCTAACTTCTTCGAAGGACTTTTCTGGTCATTTGGTATACACGGTGCAAACGTAGTTGGATCTGTTATGGGACCAATATGGCTGGCACTTGCAGCAGAGAACTTGCAGGCATTCCAAGCTGGTCATCCAGTTCCACACATCATAACACAGCAGTTCCATGACATGTACATGCTGGTAGGTGGCTCAGGCAGCACATTAGGACTTGTACTTGCTATGCTTTTCTTCTCAA
>NZ_BBKT01000006.1 GCF_000747665.1 Thermoanaerobacterium saccharolyticum
TTAAAGACAAGTGGAAAACTTAATAGTGTTGTAGAAGCATATTTTAATGTGACAATTTCAGAAGAAAAATTAGCAGAGATAAAAGAAGAAATAAAACTATCAGCAGCTGATGTAAACAAAAAACAGAAAAAAGCAAAGACATATCACATACAAAGAGGCGGTATGCCGTTTGAAGGTTGTGCAATGACAAACAGTCGAAAAGCAATAAGGGAAATACTCAGATACAAATGCTTAAGTGAACTAAAAGTCATATAAAAGGTGCAATATAAAAAGAAGAATAGAGCAAAAACAATTGCACGAAAATTCACAATATGTTAAACATTATGCGGATAACATTTGAAGAAAAAAATTTGCCAACAACTACTTGACACAAACATTTTTTAATAGCCTCTTGATTTTTATTTGAATTATATGTATAATGTATTCTTGGTCAAAACAATGACTCCCCCTTTAACATATGCAAGCCCCAATTAAATCATCGGGGCTATTTTTTATTAGAAAAATAATCAATGTAAGATTTCTTTTATTATTCTTTCAAAATTGCCATGTGAGATCAAATCTATTTCATCGTCATTAAAGCCTCTTTTTTTAAGTCCTTGAATCAACTGCGGAAAACACGATGCATCATGAAGCCCAACAGGTGTTTTTTCTATGCCGTCAAAATCTGAGCCAAATCCTACATACTCTGCACCTACCAATTTCGCTATATATTCCACATGGTCAAGCACATCTTCTATCGTGGCATTGCCATCTTCTTTCAAGAAATCAGGGCAAAAATTAATCCCTATGACGCCATTTTTATCAGCAATAGCCTTTATCTGCTTATCACTTAGATTTCTCGGATGATTGCAAAGAGCTTTACAGTCAGAATGGGATGCTATAAATGGCTTATCACACAAATCTACAACATCCCAAAAACCTCTTTCATTTAGATGCGATACATCTACAATCATGCCTAATCTGTTCATTTCTTTTACGACACTTTCGCCGAATTGCGTAATGCCGCAATCTTTGCATCCTAATACGCCATCACCTATGTCATTTCTAAGGCTCCAAGTAAGCGTCATGGCTCTCACGCCCAACCTGTAAAACATCCTTAAAAGTGACAAATCTCCTTCTATGGCTTCGCCACCTTCTATTGACAGTAATGCTGCTATTTTGCCTTCATCTTTTGCTTTATCAATATCATCACCATTTAAAATCAATCTGATTTTATCGCTTTTTTCTATGGCTTGATACAATTTATCAATCATCTTTAACGTTTTTGCTGCAGCATCTTTTTTCATAAACTCTGGTTCGACAAAAGTGGCAAAAACCTGAAAATGTACCAATCCTTTTTCTAATCTAATCAAATCAATATGCCCCTCAGTATTTTTTATCGTCATATCTCTTCCGTATTTTTCAGCTAAGTACAGCGTGTCACAATGAAAATCAACTATCATGCCAATGCCTCCTAAAAATTTTTTCTCAAATAATATTTTACGCTTATGGTTATACATTACAAAAAAAATTATCACATAAAATCTCAATTTTTTAACAAATTATTAATAAATATATGCTACAATTATGACATAATTGGAGGTGTGCAGCGATGAAGATGAAGAAATATATAATAATTACTATAATTGTATTATTGCTATTGGTATCATATGTTATGAATTTAAAGACCACCTTCGCAAATCTTACGGAAAAAAAACCGGAGCCGGAATTTAAAAATCCCGGACAGCGGATACTTGTAATTGTACCACACCCTGATGATGAATCTTTAGGAATGGCAGGAGTCATACAGCGAGCAGTAAGCCAAAACATTCCAGTAAAAGTGGTAATAGTTACAAATGGAGATAGCTACAAGAAGGCTGCTGCTGTACTTACTGGTCATGTAAATCCATCACCATCAGATTTTTATAAGCTTGGCCTTCAAAGGCAAAGTGAAAGCATAGCCGCAATGTCAGAACTTGGCCTTCCAAAAAGCGATGTGGTATTTCTTGGCTTTGCTGATGGCAGCACCCGTTTTTTGTGGATCGATTTTTGGGACAATAACGTTTCAAGAATCAGTGGCGGTACAAAATCTGCATTTTCTCCGTATAAAAATGTGTATAAACCGGGCATAGCCTATACAGGAAACAATCTTGAAAATTGCATACAAGAAATCATAAAATCTTTCAATCCTACAGATATTTATTATCCAATGGCAGATGACGTGCACCCTGATCATTGGGCTGTAAGCAATTTTGTAAGATATGCCATAGTAGCCATGAACTTAAATGTACGAGAGCATATGTTTCTGATTCATCATCCACAATGGCCCGTCCCATGGCTTTTAGAGCCAAACAAACCGCTTCTTCCACCTGTTGATATGGCTGACAGCAATACAAAATGGCAAGTATTCAAATTGACGCAAAGCGAAATCCAGAAGAAGGAAATCGCACTTAAGAAATACAAGTCGCAAATTGCTGTGATGGAGCCATTTTTAATGGGGTTTGTAAGGCAAAACGAGCTTTTTGGCACAAAACCTGTAATAAATATAAAGGATGTCAGCACGTTGCCAAACTTAAATCAGCCGGAAATGCCATATACATTGTTTAAAGTTCCTGCAGGAGGCGTATTAAACCAAGAGATATACAGAAGTGCAGATCTTACTGAGATGGCATCATTCTACTATAAAGGAAATGGCCTATACGTAGGAATGAAGTCATTGGCACCTATATCAAAAAAAGTGGCTTATCACCTGGAAATGAGGCTATTTTACAAAGACGATATCAAAAGAATAGATATAGGACTGGTAGGTGGAAAACTTTACGAATACAAAAAGGCTAAAAATTCCCTCTACAATGTTCCAATTTCAAATCCGATCTTCGGCAAAAATGTAATTTGGATTAAAATTAACATTTCAAATACGCAAAATTTGAATTATATATTTATGGGCGCTGATTCAATATACAAAAACAAACTGATAGACAAGATTCCTTGGAATGTGTACAAAATCGAAAATAAAGAGGCACCGCAAGCTACTTAATTGAAGTTTGCGTGCCTCTTTTATTTTGTCTCTTTTCTCACTTTGTGTTGTTCTTTAAATTCATTTGTTTTGTAATACCTTCTTGAAAGTTCATCATACACATCTTCAAGGCTTATTTCTTTTTCCACCATTAAAACCAATAGGTGATAAACATAATCAGCTATTTCGTATATTATCTCTTCCTTGTCACCTTCTTTTGATGCGATCAATATCTCCGCATTTTCCTCTCCGATCTTTTTCAAAATCTTATTCAATCCTTTGGAAAAAAGGTAATTTGTATAAGACCCATCTACAGGTTTTTCTTTTCTAACTTCGATCCTTCTGTAGAGATTATCTAAAATTGATTTATTTTCATCCTCTGAAAGATCTAAAATGCTTCTGTAAAAGCAGCTTCTATTGCCTGTATGGCAAGCAGGTCCATCTGCTTCAACTTCTATGAGTATCGTATCACCATCGCAATCGTATTTGATAGACTTGATATGTTGAATATTGCCGGATGTCTCGCCTTTATGCCATAAGCACTGCCTGCTTCTTGAGAAAAAATACGTCTCCTTAGTTTCTAAACTTTTCTCAAGGCTTTCTCTGTTCATGTAAGCCATCATAAGAATTTCTTTTGTCTTGTAGTCTTGAACAATGGCAGGTATCAACCCATTGTCATCAAATTTCAATTCATCAATGTACATAAGCACGATCCTTTCCATCAAATCATCCTGACTGGTATACTATTATCTTTAAGATAGCTTTTAAGGCTATTTATCTCAAGCTCTCCATAGTGAAATAGGGAAGCTGCCAATGCCGCATCGGCTTTTGCCTCTAAAAAAACTTCTTTAAAGTGTTCTTTGCAACCTGCACCGCCTGATGCTATAACAGGTATCCTTACATTTTCAGCCACCATTCGCGTCAATTCAATGTCATAGCCGTTTTTCGTCCCATCTGCATCCATGCTTGTAAGCAAAATCTCACCAGCTCCCAAGCTTTCTACCTTTTTAGCCCATTCTAATACATCGTACCCTGTATTGACACGTCCTCCATTTATATACACATCAAAGCCTTTGCCATCACTTTTTCTCTTGGCATCTATTGCAACAACGACGCATTGGCTGCCAAACTTCTTTGCAGCATCTTTTATAAGATCTGGATTCTTAACTGCCTCAGAATTTATTGAAATTTTATCAGCGCCTGCCTTCAGTATCCGCCTGAAATCATCTACAGTCCTTATTCCTCCACCTACAGTAAGGGGTATGAATACTTTCTCCGATGTTCTCTTAACAACATCTATCATTATATCTCGCTTTTCATAAGACGCTGTAATATCTAAAAAGACTAACTCATCAGCACCAGCCTTATTGTATTCCTCCGCTATATCTACAGGATCTCCGGCATCTTTTAAATTTACAAAATTCACACCTTTAACGACTCGCCCATCTTTTACATCAAGACAAGGTATAATCCTCTTTGAAATCATTATAAGACCTCCAATGCGTCCTTTAAACTTATTCTGCCTGTATAAAGAGCTTTGCCTATTATAGCCCCAAATACTCCAATGTCTTTTAGTCTCTGTATGTCATCTAAAGTGGCAATGCCTCCAGAAGCAATGACATTTAACTGTGTATTGACAATATTTCTTATTGCACCAAAATTAGGCCCCTTCATCATTCCGTCTTTCTTAATGTCTGTGTATATGACTGTACTAAGACCCATATCTTTAATCTCTTTTGCGAGTTCATCGTCTTTTATGTGGCTTTTTTCAAGCCATCCCTTCGTAGCAACATATCCGTCTTTTGCATCAATTCCTACAATGATTTTATCTTTATATTTTTTAGTAATCTCTAAAAGCAATCGCCTATCATGTACTGCTACACTACCTAAAATAATGTAATCAACACCTACATTAAAAAGTTCTGAAACAGTTTCAATGTTTCTTATTCCGCCACCGACTTCTATTTCTTTGTCAAATACTTTTCTTATTTTCTCTATAGACGGCAAATTTACAAGGCGTCCTTCCTTCGCCCCTTCTAAATCCACCACATGAATTCTTTTAGCACCATGATCCCTCCAAGCCTTTGCTGCATCATCAGGCTTTTCATAGTACACTGTGCTTTTCTCATAATCGCCCATTGTAAGTCTCACACATTTACCATCTATTATATCTATAGCAGGTATAATAAGCATCGAATCCCTCCAAAAACACAAAATCATATCATTTCAGCAAAATTCTTTAATATTCTAAGTCCAACATCACCGCTTTTTTCAGGATGAAATTGGCAAGAAAATACATTGTCTTTACATACAACGGCAGGTATTGAAATTCCATAATCAACTGTAGCGCATATATCATTTGAATCCCCATTTGAAAGATAATATGAATGAACAAAGTATACACTGTCTCCATCCCTTACCCCATTTAAAAGCTGATTATCCTTTTTTATGATAAGAGAATTCCAACCTATATGTGGAACTTTTAAATCTGTCTTAATCACATCTATTTCACCTTTTAAAATGTGCAATCCTTCAGTCTCTCTAACCTCAAAGCTTCTATCAAACAAAAGTTGCATGCCAAGGCATATACCTAATAGCATCTTTCCTTTTTGCACTTCTTTTTTAATTGCATTCGAAATTCCTCTTTTATTCAATATCTCCATAGCATCAGGAAAAGCTCCTACCCCAGGCAATACCAGTGCTGCAGCATCTTTGATGTCTTTTAAATCATCAATGATTTTTGCATTATATCCCATAAATTGGAATGCTTTTTCTACACTTCTTAAATTCCCCATTCCATAATCTACAATGCCTATCATTTAAACACCGCCTTAATTATAATGAACCTTTCGTTGATGGTACTCCATCCACTCTATCATCTATTTTCGTTGCTTCATCTAATGCACGTCCTAACGATTTGAAAGCACCTTCTATTATATGATGTGTGTTTCTGCCATGCAGCATTTCTACATGAAGCGTAATCAAAGAATTAAATGCAAATGCTCTAAAAAAATCTTCTACGGTTTCTGTTTCAAAGTTCCCAAGCGAGGTGGAGTCAATCCTCAATTTGTAGTAAAGATATGGCCTTCCACTTATGTCAACCACCGTTCTTAAAAGTGCCTCGTCCATAGGAACGTATGAAACACCATAACGCTTAATCGACGTCTTGTCGCTTAAAGCTTTTAAGAGAGCCTGTCCCAGCGTTATGCCTACATCTTCAACAGTATGATGCGTATCAACTTGCAAATCCCCTTTTGCAACAACTTGCAAATCGAAAAGGCCATGTTTTGAAAAGAGGGTTAACATATGATCTAAAAAGCCTATTCCAGTATCAATTGATGAAATTCCTTTCCCATCAATGTTTATTTTCACATATACATCTGTTTCATTTGTTTTTCTTCTAATTTCTGCTTCTCTCATATTAATATCTCCTTAAGGCATTTTAAAAAATAGCTATTTGCCTCTCTCGTTCCAATCGTCACGCGAAGTGTATTAGAGAGATTTTTGTCTCCCGAAAAATTTCTAACAAGTATACCTTTTTCTAATAGTTTATTATAAACATAATCAGCATCGTCAAATTCTATAAGCAGAAAATTAGCTTTCGAATCGTACACTTTTAGATCGCCTATTTCCTTCAATCCGTCTTGTAAAAACTTTCTTTCATTTTTGATGTAATCAACTTTTTCATCAACTCGTACTTCTTCTAGCACACTTAATGCAATTGCTTGCGATATGCTGTTTACATTGTAGGGCGATTTGACCATATTAAGGCAACTAACCATATCAGAATTTGATACCGCATATCCAACTCTCAGCCCTGCAAGGCCATACGCCTTTGAAAGGGTTCTTAAAACAGTAAGCCTTTCATATTTCCCGATCAAATCAACCACTGTCTCTCCAAAAAACTCATAGTAAGCCTCATCAACAACTGTAATTCCATCATTGACTTCCAGTATTTTTACTATGTCGTCTCTATCCAATGTAGTGCCTGTGGGATTGTTGGGATTGCATAGAATGACCATCTTGGGCTTAAATCTATTTATTGCATTTATGATTTCATCGACATTGTAACTGTAATCATCTTTCAAAGCCACTTCTACATTTCTTGCACCAGCTATTTGAGAATACACTTTGTACATGCTAAAAGATGGTACTGGGTATACGACACAATCATTCTTTGAGACAAATGCATTCATCAAAATGTGAATTATCTCATCAGACCCATTTCCTACAAAGATGTTTTCTCTGGATGTGCCACAGTATTCCGCTAATTTATCCCTCAATTTTAAACTTACAGGGTCTGGATACCTATTGACATTCGCATTTTTTACTATTTCCTGGAGATTATTCATAGTAGCTTCAGGAAGGCCAAAAGGAGTCTCATTTGCGTCCATTTTATACATACATTCTATTGTGGTGACTTCGTAATTCTTAAAATTCTTTATCTCATCCCTAATCAAATCGTATATCATTATTTGTACCTCACTTTTATAGAATTAGCATGGGCAGTAAGACCTTCTGATTCTGCAAGCCTTACTATGTCATCTGCTACCTTCATCAGCGATTTTCTATCGTAGTAGAGAATGCTCATCTTTTTAACGAAATCGTCAACGGAAAGCGGCGAAAAAAACTTTGATGTTCCACTGGTAGGCAACACATGGTTAGGACCTGCCATATAGTCTCCTAAAGGTTCTGGCGAATTTTCTCCCAAGAAAACCGCCCCTGCATTTTTTACTTTTCCTATCATTTCAAATGAATTTTCTAAAACAAGTTCTAAGTGCTCAGGTGCTATTTCATTTGCTATGCTTAATGCCACATCTAAGTCATTAACGACGATTATAGCTCCATAATCATTTATCGATTTTTCTATTATTTCCTTTCTTTCAAGGTACTGAATTTGCCTTTCTATCTCCATCTTTACACCTTCTGCAACCTCAATCGAAGTAGTGATTAAAACCGCAGATGCCATAACATCGTGCTCTGCTTGAGACAAAAGATCTGCCGCAAGATAACAAGGATTACCACTTTCATCTGCCAATATTAAGACTTCACTTGGTCCTGCCACCATGTCGATGTCTACAAATCCATAAACGGCTTTCTTAGCTATCGCAACAAATATATTTCCTGGTCCGACTATTTTATCCACCTTTGGCACAGATTTTGTTCCAAATGCCAATGCAGCAATTGCCTGAGCTCCACCGATTTTATATATTTTTTTAATTCCCACTTCATTAGCAGCAACCAACACAAATGGACTTATCCCCACCTTTATGGGTGTAACCATAATAATCTCCTCGACTCCAGCAATTTTTGCCGGAATGCTGTTCATAATGACAGAAGATGGATAAGAAGCAGTTCCACCAGGCACATAAATACCTACTCTTTCTAAAGGTCTGATTTTCTGACCGTACACTATACCATCTTTAAAATCCATCCACGTCTTTTGCTTTTGATTTTTGTGATAATCTTCAATATTTTTTATGGCTTTCCTCAAAGACGATAAAAAATCGCCATCTACTTTGCTGTAAGCATCATCTATTTCTTCTTGTGATACCATTATGGTGCTCTCATCTATTTCAACGCCATCGTATTTCAATGTGTAGTCAAATAAAGCCTTATCTTTATTCATCTTAACATTTTGAATTATTTCATAGACTATGTCATCTATCCTTTTATCTTCTAATTTTGATCTATTAGTCAACTTTTCTATGACTTTGTAATCAATTGAGCTTCTAAAATCGTAAATTTCTATCACTATCACCAGCTCCTTTAAATCAATACTAAGCCTTAAACATATCGCTTTCTACAGCGCTTTTTAATTTGTATATTATTTCCTTTACCCTTTCACTTTTTGTCTTCATGCTGGCTTTATTTACGATAAGCCTTGCACTGGAAGAAAATATCTCTTCATACACTGTAAGGCCATTTTCCTTTAAAGTTGTGCCAGTCTCTACAATATCCACTATAACTTCAGATAGCCCTACTAATGGAGCCAATTCTACAGAACCATTTAATTTTATGATCTCCACATTTTCTCCTTTTTTTTTGTAAAATTCTTCAGCTATAGCCGGAAATTTCGTCGCAACCCTCTTGTTGCTTAAAAAATTATCTTTCTTATTTAAAGGGCCTGCAACGACCATTTTGCATCTGCCAAATCCTAAATCAAGAACCTCGTAACAGTCTCTTTTCAATTCCAAAAGCACATCTTTTCCGCAAACGCCCAGATCTGCAGCACCATGTTCTACATAAGTTGGCACATCAGATGGCTTTACAAGTATAAAATTAAGATTATTTTCATTATCGTATATAAATAGTTTTCTCGATATTTCATTTTGAATGTTTGTAGTTATGCCACATGATGCAAATACTTCAAAAGATTTTTCTGCCAATCTCCCTTTAGGCAGCGCTACTGTTATGCTATCCATCTTGCACACCTGCCTTGATAATCTCATCAAATTTCTCTCTGTTAGCATATTCACTGTTGTCAATATTTACAAGTTCAGCTATATTTCCTTGCTTCCTCAATCTCCCTGCAATATCATATGCAGCTTTTCTGTTTCTTTCATCAAAAACCACTGCCACCCTCTTAGGCCTTTTAGTGGTTATGCCGCTTTGGCTTTGAACTGCTAACATGGCTCTTTCAACGCTTATGGCAAAACCAGTAGCCGGCAAATCTTTGCCGTAATTTTTCAACAAGTTGTCATATCTGCCGCCTGCGCAAATTGCATAACCAAGGTCTTTTACAAATACTCTAAATATTAGCCCAGTGTAGTAATCGATACTTTGAACCATGCCTAAATCAAATGTAATGTAACTATCCATGCCAAAATCTTTCAAAATATCATAAACTCTCTCAAGATAGCTTAAAGCTTTCATGGCACTTTCAAATCCATATACGCGCTTAGCGTCTTCTACGACATCTATGCCCCCAAAGAAAAGTGGCAAATTAACTACCAATTCATAGTTACGCCCTGTAATATTATTGTATTTTAAAAAATATTCGATCTCTGACTGATTCTTGTCTTTAAGAAGCCCTTTTAGAATGTCTTCTTCCTCCTTAGTTAGCCTCAACTCACAAAGTATCGATTTAAAGAATTCTGCTTGACCAATATCTACTTTAAAATCTTTTATCCCAATGTTTTTAAGAGCTTCAACCGCAACAGATATACACTCTGCGTCAGAATACTCATGATTTCTCCCTATAAGCTCTATCCCTGCCTGCGTAAATTCCCTCATCCTGCCTACTTGTGGATTATCATATCTAAAAACATTAGCAATGTAGGAAAATTTAAGCGGATATTCATGGTACTTTGTAGATGCTATTCTCGCCACTTGTGTCGTAACATCAGGCCTTAATGCCAGAAGATCTCCCTTTTTATCAAAAAACCTGTAAATATTGTTTTCGTCGAAAAAAATTCCCGATGTGACGGAAAAGTTGTCAATGTACTCAAATGTAGGCGGCATTATCTCTTCATACCCGGATAATTCAAATGTATTTCTCAATATATTTTCTATATTTCGCTTGAACCTCAACTCATCAGGCAAAAAATCCTGTACTCCATCAGGTAGATTCTTCATCAAAGCACCTCTTCTATTACTTTACTTTATCTTTGTAAAGTGATAAAGTAATAACTTGTTATTTAAATAATAATTTATTTTTGTCTATGTGTCAAGTACATTTTCAAAAATCACACCTTAAAGAAGCTACTACCGGTAAATGATCTGATAAAGTAGAGTCAATGGCCTTTATTGATTCAGCCCACACACCTTTTGAATGCATTATATAATCTATTCTGACATTTTCACAACCATCTACATAAGTGTGAAAAGCGGAATTTTGAGCATTTGCAGCATCTTTAAGCACTCTGCTTATGGTGGAATAAGCTTCTTCTCCAGGTGTCTCATTAAAATCCCCAGTCATAATTACCGGATATTCCAAATTCGAAACGATCTTCAATATTTCCTGTGACTGCGTCAATCTCTCTTTACGATTAAGTCCTAAGTGAGTAGTCAAAAACCATATTTTTTTGTTTTCGTTTAGCTGTATCAGCGCTGTCAATACACCCCTTCTTTCACCCATTGAGTAAATGTGATAATTCTTTTTCTTTACAATAGGGTACCTGGAAAGTATTCCATTGCCAAACGATCCAAACCCCATTCTTAAATTCGGTCCAAAAACATAATGCATCTTAAGTCTGTTTGCCAGATACTTAATCTCATTTAAAAAATATGAACGCTTTAAAAACACGTCAATCTCCTGCAAGCCGATAACGTCAACACCTGCTTCTTTTATCAAATTAGAAATCCCGTACAATGTCAAATTTCCTTCTATATCCTTTCCACCATGAATATTGTATGTCATAACGTTAATGACCATAATATCCCTTCGTTTCACTAAATTAGTTCCAATAATATTATATGCTTTAATAAATAAACAAAGCAGAACCTCTCTCGAGATTCCGCTTTATCATCATATTTATTGCTTTTCCTTCTTATCCTCAACAAGTTTCGTAAAAACATTAAAAAGCTCTATTGGTATAGGGAACAATATAGTAGAATTTTTTTCAGCAGCTATTTCAGGAAGTGTCTGAAGGTATCTCAACTGCAATGCCGCAGGCTCTGTGGATATGACAGCGGCAGCTTCTTTAAGTTTTTGAGATGCTTGAAACTCGCCATCCGCAAAAATGACTTTCGCCCGTCTCTCCCTTTCTGCCTCCGCCTGTTTTGCCATAGCTCTTTTCATTGTGTCAGGAAGCTCAATGCTCTTTATTTCAACTGCCGTAACCTTGATTCCCCAAGGATCCGTAGCTTCATCCAACAATTCTCTAAGCTTTTCGTTAAGCTCTGCTCTCTTTGCCAGCATTTCATCAAGTTCATGCTGACCAAGTATTGAGCGCAATATTGTTTGCCCAAGGAGTGTAGTGCTTTGAGTGTAATTTGCAACTTTCGTGATAGCTAATATAGGATCAAACACATTAAAGTAAACAACAGCATCAACATTTACAGGAACATTGTCTTTTGTAATGACTTCCTGCTTTGCAACATCAATTGTAAAAGTCCTTAAATCTACTTTTATTACTCTATCTATCCCAAATGGAAATATAACATTAAACCCAGGTCCTAAAAGTCCAGACAATTTTCCAAATCGAAACAGAACTCCCCTTTGGTACTCCGTAATTATTTTCACCATGCCAGGCAGTATGATAAAAGGTACAATGACCAATACAACACCAATTACCGCAAAATTAGCGTTAATATTTATGACTGTATATACATCAATTGCACACCAAATTATGAATGTCACAAGCATGAAGTAGAAATTTGCCATGATCTTTCTTGATGCTGCTATCGCCATCCATACAATCCACCAGATAGCTTCAATGGCAAACACAACCATAAAAACTGTGCTTAGAATTGAAATTGCCGATGCATCCATATTATTGCATCCCCTTTCTTTACATATCTTCAATTCTAATATTAACCTAATATTTGTTATTTTCAAGAATCATAACATAAATTTTTTATTAATTTTAAGCATAATCTATAAATTGTTTCATATGGAACAAATTGTAAATCATTTTATTAATGCTATCACTAAAATTATCAATATAACAAATAATATAAATAACCACGCTGTTGGCCTTGCAAAATTGAATGTCCAACCTACGCCAAACCGCTTTTCCACAAACAATGCTGGATCATCTGGATTGTAATAAATAAGACCTCCCTTCCAATATTTATCATCATCTCTGTCAACTGATGTCAACTTATCATTTTCTTTGCCTATTTTTATTCTTTCACCTCCCTGACCCGTCTTTATAGATAAGACTATTACAATAATCAATATGATCAATGACAGTACCAGTGAAGACACAGCCATAATATTTTGCCAACTCTTACCTACTCCGTACATAATAAATGCTGTTACCATCAACATAGTGTTAATTAAGATAGATGTAAACACAACGAAGCCTGACCATATTCTCCTAAACCTTAAGTTCTTTTCCTTTGAAATTTCTGGATCTGAAGGATCTATCTGTTGCTTAGCTAATTCAATCATTTTATATGAAAAAAACATCAAAGCTGTCATAACTGTCTGCACTATGCATATTGAAAACACTGACAAAATTGACTTGTCTGCAAACGAATCGGCTTCACCGCGAAAATTAAAATGCACAGGTATTCTTTGCGGAATATTAGGATACATATATATCCCTACAGCTAATGTTAAAATTACTATTGCTGCAGGCAATAAAAACCATAAAGGCGATACAACTATCTTTTCCTTTCTAAAATCTATGTCTACAACTGCTACTTCTTTTTTCCCCTTGCTCCACTCTCTTTTAGATTTCAATGCAGCTATTTCATGGTGGGCTTTCATATACATTGCAAACATTATGATTACTTCAACAAAAATACCGCCAACAGCAAAATTTATATTTCTCATCTTGATGACGACAAGAATCAAAAAGATTAAGCTTACAGTTAAAAAATTTATTATATATACGGTTTTAATCCTCTGAATTTCCTTATCCTTCAAAAAATCTTTAGGAACATGCACTCCAAATACAATAGTTTTTCGAGTAATAAACGGCGTAATGACGCCTATTACAATTAATATGAGATATGGCATCAAAAGATTAACAAAATACAATCCCTTCACTTAAAAGACCTCCTATTCTTTGTTTTTGAATTTATGCAATATATTTTCACATATCTTCAATATTTCATCTTGCATCATTCCTCTGGAATACGCATTTGCTAATATTGGCTGAAGATCTTTCTCCAATTTCTCTATAAAATTATCATCGGCAAAAGCGTTTTTAGTTACGACGTAACCTTTCCTTCTGTGAACGTTTAGAAATCCTTCGTCTTTCAAAAGATCGTAAGCCTTTTTCACCGTATGAAGATTTATGCCAAAATCACTTGCCAACTGCCGTATTGATGGCATCTCATCGCCTTCTTTGAGTATGCCTAAAGCTATTCCTTCTATTATTTGATTTTTAATCTGAGTATATATAGGAACATCTGACTCAAATTCTATCTTTAACAGCAATGTCTGCCTTCACCTCCACTGTAATATCTGTTATATATATAATATAACAAGTATTACAAAAAGTCAATCATATTTACCTAATACGAAGAAAAATCAGCAGATAGACTTCATCTGCTGATTTCTTTATGCTTTGACAGATACTTTTGTTCCCATAACCACAAGAACATGATGGATTTGCCCGTCATCTTTTAAGATGATTTTGTTATCACCAATTGTATTCCCATCAATAGAGATTTCACGTACGCCTCTGTTGACTCTTTCGGGATTTTCTACTTCAATTACATATTTCGTGCTATTTTTGTACGTGTACTCTATCTTGTATTTTGCCCAATCTTTTGGAACGCATGGATTGATGATAATCTCATCCCCTTCTTTCCTAAACCCTAAAATATGCTGAATGCCAACTCTGTACATCCATCCTGACGAACCTGTATACCATGTCCATCCTCCTCTGCCTGTGTTTGGCTCTACGGCATATACATCGGCTGCCATAACATAAGGCTCTACTTTGTACCTGGAGTTTTCTATAGGCGTCCTTGTATGGTTTATAGGATTTATCATAGAGTAAAGCCTATAAGCCTTGTCGCCATCGCCAATCATTGCGTAGGCCATTATAGCCCATATTGCAGCGTGTGTGTACTGACCGCCATTTTCCCTTACACCAGGCACATACCCTTTTATATAGCCAGGATTCAAATCTCCTTTATCAAATGGCGGCGATAGAAGCTTAATTATGGCATTGTCGTAGTCAATCAAATAATTTTCAAGTGCATCAAGTGCTTCTTTTACTCTCTCCCATTTGGCTGCTCCTGAAATTGCAGCCCATGATTGCGCTATAGAATCTATTTTGCACTCATTATTCTGGCTTGAACCAAGCGGAATTCCATTATCGAAGTATGCCCTTCTATACCAGCTTCCATCCCATCCATACTCTTCAATCGATTTTATTATATCACTGGCAACTCTTTCATAATTTTCACATTTTTCATGATCATTTTTCTCATTGCATATCTTAGAAAATTTCTTTAGTGTTACATGCATAAACCAACCAAGCCACACGCTTTCACCTTTTCCTTTGTTACCTACCATATTCATGCCATCATTCCAATCACCTGACCCCATTAGCGGTATTCCATGCTGTCCAAATTTCAGTGAATGTTCTATGGCTCTTATACAGTGTTCATAAACTGTGGCAGTTTCATCTGATACTTCGGGTTTGCCATACCTTTCATCTTCGTCGTCTTTTAATGGTTCTTCATCTAAAAACGGAATTTGTATATCTAATATTTTTGTATCACCTGTTACATCAATGTAATCCGCTACAGCATATGGCAGCCATAAAAGGTCATCTGAATATTTCGTGCGTATTCCTTTGTCAGTCACAGGATGCCACCAATGGAGTACGTCACCTTCTTTAAACTGATGTGCACAAGCATTTAATATTTGCGCTCTCGTAAGCTCTGGTGCAACGTACACAACATTCATAGTATCTTGTAATTGATCTCTAAATCCGTATGCACCACCCGACTGATAAAATGCAGACCTGGCCCAAATCCTACATGATATAGTCTGATACAATAGCCAGCCATTTAAAAGCAAATCGAAAGATTTGTCAGGTGTTGCTACGTTTATTGTGCCAACAAAGTTGTTCCAGAACGTATTGACGTAATTCAATGCCTCTTTTACATTATTGACATTCTTGTAATAACTTACAATCCGTCTGACATCATCTAAAGACAATCCAGTTCCCAACAAAAATGACAGCTCTTTTTCTTCATTTTCTTCTAATTCGACAACAACTTGAATCGCGGCACATGGGCTTAAACCAATTCCTACATTATTCGATAGGGATTCCATTTTTAATGCTTCAGGTCGTTTAGTGTCAAAATCAGACCCCAGAAATTCCGACAAGTTTCCTGTATATGATTGAACTTTGACAGATGAGCTTATAAAAGAAATCCTGTCCTTAAAATCTTCGTTGTACACATTTCTTATTAAGAGCCCATCGATTTCTTCATTCATCTCTGTAACCACATAAGGGGATGTTATGCTTTCTGAAACGCCTAATACAGGTTTTATAAAGTAATACAAACTTAACCTTCTTTTCTCGCCACTTATGTTTTTTAATTTTACAAGCGATATCTTAACGGTATCATTCATAGGCACAAACTCTAACATCTCATGGTTAATCCCTGAACATCCATGCTTAAATAAAGAATATCCGAATCCATGCTCAATCACATATTGTCCCTTATCCCTTAGTGGCTTTGGTGTTATCGTCCAATATTCACCTGTAAAGTCATCTCTTAAGTACAGAATCTCCCCACCTTCGTCCAGAACAGGATCGTTTGACCATGGAGTAATTTTATATTCTCTGCTGTTCTCTGCCCATGTAAAACCGCTTCCTGATTCTGAAACTTGAAATCCAAATTTATAGTTTGATACAACATTTATCCATGGCATAGGCGTTACCTTGTCGTCATCTAAATTTATAACGTATTTATGTCCATCTAAAGAAAATCCACCATATCCATTGCTGTAATACAGTGGTATATTTTCTGGCAGCGAAACAGGGTAATTTTTTTCTGCATTTTTTATATCAAGCAATTTGGATTTACTATCTTTTTCACCAGCATCATATTCAAGTTGTCTTTCAATAGGCATGTCTGCTGTAAGCGAAAGCCTTGCAACAGTATTTAATAAAATGTAATCTTCATCTTTTAAATTGCTTTTATTAAGCAGAAATACACCACCATATTCTCCTATTATGTTGTATGCAAAACTGCCGCTTATTACATCCTTAATCTTGTCGCCTAATGCATCAATGTAACCGCCTTTATCATTATTTAAAATCACCAAATCTACATATAATCCTTTCATCCTCCAATACTCATGAGCCTTCAGCAGTTGCTTCAATATTGGTATCTCCTCTTTTTTGCTGATTTCTAAAAGCACTATTGGAATATCACCGGATATACCGTACGCCCACAGTCCAGACTGGCCTTTTCTATTTTTCAATAAGTAATCTACCTTTTTCATCCTAACAGGACTTAAATATATTATGTGCGGCAGCATCTGCTGAAAAAGACCTAACTCGTCTGACTTTAAGTTGAGATAGTCTAACTCCACTTTACCGCGGGATACTGACATTTCAAATGCCCTTTCGGTAGCTCCGGCATTTTTATACTTGTTTGCCAGTTTTACAACCTCAGATTTCGATTCTGCCACAGCAGTGATAAAAATTACTCTAGCTGCCTGATTTGGTTCCAATTTTATTCTTTTTCTCAAAGACATGACAGGATCAAGGACAGGACCGTCTGAATTCGATAATGGTCTGTCTGCTTCAAGAGCCCTGGGATTCCTAAGAGTCCTGCCTCTACCTATAAACTTTGTTCTGTCTGTCTCAAACTGTGTATCGCCTATTGTCTCACCGCCTTCAACAGAAACAGCGTGAGCAGCCCATAAAGATGATTTCCCCAAATCTCTAGGTCTTCTGTTAGCAACTATCATATCACTGTCAAACAAAATCTCTGTTTTTATAAACAACTTATTAAAAGCCGGATGGGCTATATCAGCATTAATATCGCTTAAAACTGGTTCAAAATAGCTTGTCACCTCCAGTGTCCTTGAATGACTACTATGATTTTTCAATGTAACACGCCTTATCTCCACATTATCCTCAGGAGAAACAATCACCTCTGTCTCAGTATCAATATTACCAACCTTTTTTATGAACTTGGCCATGTCTTGCTTAAATACTACTTTGTACTTTTCATCTTTTGCATAAAATGGAGCATACGTTGTTGACCAAGTAGTGTTTGAGTTTGTATTCTGCACAAATATAAATGTTCCGTGAATCTCATCCAGGCTATTTTTCCACCTTGTTATATTTGTTCCTTCTTTTTTGCTGTAACCAGTACCTCTATCTGTTAAAAGCACAGAGTAATCTCCATTTGAGAGAAAATGGACTTGTGGAAGAAAGCTATCTAATTCTTCTATAACCCTTACTGTCTTTACTTCTTCCCTCTTTGGCTCTTCAAATTCCCTTTGTGCCTCTATTTCTTCTTTAAGCAGCATTGTACCATCTGGTACTCTCTCTTGTAGCAATATTTCAACTGATTTTATATAAGGATCTGAATGAAATCTTTTCTGCATCACATTTTTATTTATAAAGTTATTTAAAGCTAACATGCTCATACCCAGGTGGTGCGACATAAAGCTTTTAACTATAGCATATTTTTTCCCATAAGGCATCCTTTCTGGCGTAAAATCAATCGCCTCATAGAAACCATACTTGCCTTCCATTCCCAGTTCTTTTAATTTTTTTATGTTTTTCACAACAGATTGAGGATCTATCTGCAAAGCCAGCATTGTTCCATACGGTGCTATCACAATGTCATGGGATAGTCCTCTTTTAAGGCCCAGCCAAGGTACTCCAAACGCCTTATACTGATAATTAAGCTTGATGTCAAAAGAGTAAAAACCTGATTCAGATATCCCCCAGGGTATGTCATACTTTTTGGCATATTTTTTCTGCATCACGATGACAAATTTATATGTCTGGTCTAAAAGCGTATTTTTGTAGTTCTTCATTATCAAAAGAGGCATAAAATATTCAAACATGGTTCCTGACCAAGAAACTAAGCCCCTTAAATAATTTTCTACTGTTACCATCCTTCCCATTCTAAACCAATGCTTTGCATCAACTTCCTTCTTTGCTATGGCTATAAAACTAGCTTGTCTTGCTTCAGAAGCAAATAAATCGTAATACGATTTAGTCAATTTTTCATCTTCTATGTTGTAGCCTATTGAAAAAAGCTGCCTTTTCTCATCAAACAATGGTCTAAATTCTGTTTTCTCTATAAGACTATTTAATCTATTTACCAAATCTTCTACTTTTTCTATCAAATGTTTCACATTTTCGTAAGGCTTTATAAACTTTTCTCTATTAGATGACGGCATTTCTAAGATTTTTTCATACATTGCCTTCAAATTATCTAGCGTAATATCTTTGTTTGATTTAAATATTTGTTCATATTCGTCGTAATCATAAATTGGCACAAGCTCATCCAATTCTTTGATAGCAGAATCAATAGTTTCAACAATTTTCATATACCATCCATCATCATCATTAAATTTGATACTGCTTAAGCTGTCTCTAAGTTGGTCCAAGCTTCTATGCCAGTCTTCAATTGTGTAATCTCCTTCAATCATCTCATATTTTATCTTTTTACTTTTTAATTCATCATTTACGATCTCAATTAAGTCTGACAAACCTACAGGCAATTTCTCAGTCAATGGCATGTATGGAACTTTTTTGAGGCCTTCCTTAAGCGCTATCATGTACCCAACGAGGTTTCCACTATCTACCGTAGAAATATAGTATGGCTTCAATGGCTCTAAGTCGTCTGTCTTGTACCAGTTGTAAAGATGTCCATGCCATTTCTCCATCTTTTCAATAGTGCTGACTGTTTTATCTATTCTATCAACCATTTCTGAAGTAGTGATATATCCAAAGTCTCTTGCCGATATTGTAGAAGTCAAGTACAAACCTATGTTGGTAGGCGAAGTTCTTCTGGCAATACCCGCATACGGATCTAACTGAAAATTATCAGGAGGCAGATAATTGTCTTTTTCCGTCACAAAATCCTCAAAATACCTCCAAATTTTCCTTGACAGTTTTCTCAACTCTTTAATGTCACTTTCTTCCACCTCAAACTCGTGTTCAACAATAGGACTGCTTATCCGATACGCAATGTACGGCGACGCAAACCATATTAGAGAAATTAAAATGGAATATGGCAGCATATCACGTTTAAAGTACATGCTCATCAAGATTAAAATAGCCCCAATGGGAATGGATACCCACATTCTTTTTAAGAAACTGATAAAATCATTTTTAAGTTGCCTTTCCATGTCAGCTGCCGTAACCCATTCTAATAAATTTTTCCTTGATACATAGACTCTATATACAGTTCTAACTACTGCATCTATCATTAAATAGCCTTGATAAGGCAGAAATACAAGCTGCAATAAGCTTGCGTAAAATGTATTTTTTAAGCTATTTGCAAGTAAACTGCTGCGATTATTTATATCTCTTGATTTTTCCAGCACTGCATCAATTGCTGCTGCCATAAACGGTTCGAATAAAGCTAATATCACTACTCCATACATAATAAAGCTTTTATAAGGCATAAGATTACTTAGAAGAAGCAAAATCAAAGCAAATGGCGCAACAAGGCTCCTCCTTAAGTTATCTATTATCTTCCATTTTGAAATAATCGAAAGAGGATTTTCCATATATTTGCCTTGTCTCGTCTTAATTCTTTTTGAAAGATACGGCAAAAGCTGCCAATCACCTCTCACCCACCTGTGCATCCTCATCATATATGAGTTGTATTTAGACGGAAACCCGTCGATAAGCAGTATATCAGTCACAAGTCCTGTCCTGACGAAAGAACCTTCTAAAAGGTCATGGCTTAATACAGAATTATCAGGTATTAAATCTTTAAGTATAGTTCTAAACACTTCCACATCGTAAATGCCTTTCCCAGTGAAAATACCTTCTCCAAATAGATCTTGGTAAACATCAGATACAGCAGTTGTATATGGGTCAATGCCACCATTGCCGGCAAAAACAGAAGAAAACACAGTTGCCGACGAAGACAAAATATCCACTCCTACCCTTGGCTGCAAAAGCCCATATCCTTCAACAACCACATTTTTCTCACCATCTACAACTGCTTTGTTTAATGGGTGCATCATTGTCCCAATAAGCCGTTTTGCAGTATCCATGATCAAATTCGTATCCGCATCAAGTGTTATAACGTATTTGATTGTTGGCAGGTCCTCAATATTGGCACTTTTTATGTAGAAGCTGGTATCTTTTGAACCCATTAATAGTTCATTAAGCTCTACTATAGCACCTCTTTTTCTCTCCCAGCCCATATAAGCATTTTGTGTCTGGCAATATACACGTTTTCTGTGAAAATAGAAAAATATGTCTTTTCCTCTACCGTATTTTTCATTAAGATCCTTTATACCTCTAAGAGCCGTATTTACTATTTCTTCATCATCATCCAATTTTTCCTTGTTTGTATCTTTAAAGTCACCTACGATGGCAAAATAAAGGTTGTCCTCTTTATTTGAAATATATGTTACTTCTAATTGTGCTAAAAGCTCTTTAACTCTTTTTACACTTGTCAAAAGTACAGGGACTATAACCATTGTAGCAGCTTCTTTTGGTATTCCACTTTTTAATTCAATTTTAGGTATTATCGTAGGTCTTTTAATGTGTATTATCGTCCAGTTTACTGCCTGTACCACAAACTCGCTTATAGGAATTATCGAAATAGCTGCCAAGATAAATGCATATATAGCTGTCAAACCATTAAATATTAACAAAACCCATAAGGCAGTAGACGCAAAAAGTGTCAAAGCAACTATAGACGCTATGTAAAAGATGGCCATATGGTTTTTTACGACACGACTTACCTTCACAAAATTTTTCTTGTGCCCTATTTTGCTTTCCAATATGCTTCTGCCTTTGCCAATTATATAAAATCCTACATGATTTATATACTCCGGCTTACTATTGTCATTTAAAACTTCCCTTGCACACTCCAAAGCCTTCCTTGCGACAAATGTCTCGGATGTTTTATACCTTTTGGCTATTTCCTCAATCTGATGTCTGTAATAATCTCTCGATTCAAAATCCATCATTTCATACGTACCATCAGGGTCTTGGCGCAAAATCTGTTCTACACTGCTAAGCTTTTCAAATATTTGAGACCAATCCAAAGTCGATACATATTTAAGGCTTGTTATTGCATTACCAATTGAAACTTGTCTTGCAGCCAATATCTGATGATCTAATTCAACAATGTCTGCAATATTTGTATCGTATTCTTGAAGAATCCTATCGATATACTGTACGATTACCGTCGAATCATCGCCTTCAATCCTAATCCTTTGAAGTAACCTTTCAAAAAAGGACGTAGGAATCTTGCCAATAGTCATGACTTTTTCATGTATTAATTTTTTAATATCGTCAAATGCCATATTTTTATTTGAAAATATTATATTTGCTACTTCATCTGCTTTGCTCCACTGCTTCTGCGTTATGGTTATTTTCTCAGAGCTCTTTTTTATGTTTTCTATTAAAGCAATTTTTATCATAAGTCCAAGAGCCCATAATTCACCGCTTGACAAAAGCAACTTGGATTGATAAGCAGTGATGAAATCTATAATTGTGTCTTCATCAATTTTCCCGTCTGTGTGCGACACTAATTCCATGGCAATAGCGTATACTCTCGGATAACCTTTCAATATGCTATTCTTAAGTCCAGGAAGCCCTGAATAATAGCCTTTTGATAGGCTCTTCCTGATTTCTTTAACTTGTTCTTCGATTATGTAAAAATTGTCTAAAAGCCATTCAGCATCTTGCGATATAGACTGCGTCCTTTCTGCCATGTTGATATTTTTGTATACGGATTTTATGTAATTGTAGCTTTTATTCATGCGAGGTATAAGCATGTAATTTAGCTTAGTATCTCTCATTATGTAATGGTTTTGTGCTAATTCTTGGGCGTGTCTTTTAAGCTCATCGCGATTTAATAGAATATCGTGTAAATTGACTTCTTCATAATGATTACTTTTATTTTTCAATTTATCATAAATCATAAGTAAAAAAAAGCGTAAACAAAGCTCCGATTAGCATGTGTAAAAAAGTAGTCAACTCCAAGAAAAACACATCTCCTTTATCCCAAAATACTTACAAAATTATTATTCCCAATTTCGCATTATTTTTTCTCATCAAAAATAAAAAACTCAAAATCACAGACAATCATATTCACAAAAAAAGATGATGCAAAGTTATATGCATCACCTTATACCAAAATAATTTTTTTATTTTCTTAAAGATTTGGGATAAAAATTCTTTATCACTCCTTTTACAGCTTTTCCCCAGCCTATCGAATAACCATCTATCGTTAAAAGTACCCATCCATCGTCAATTTCAACATTTAATGTTTCGCCATGAATGTACGACTCTATTTCTTTACCTTTTAAATCGTAAAACATCTTCACATCGTCCTTTTTTAAAGACATGGCCAGCCAATGGGACGGCTCAAATCTTTCTTTTTTTAATTGTCCCAAGTCAAATCCTGGCTTAAAGACCCTCAAACCTGACAAATTTATTTCGTATGGAACATGGTATACATGCTGACCTATTTGCTGCAAGTTTAGCTCATATAAATATAGATTAAGGTGTTTTCTCCCAAAATCATAAAAAAGATCTTTTGCTGCAGTTTTTTTTATGTTTAGCTTCTTATTTACTTTATCGCATTCGTTAAAACTTCCTTTCTTCCTCAATTTAGCTATAAAATGTCCTTCTCCCTTTAATAAATGTGGCCAAAGCCTGGCACATTTTCTTAAATCGCTACATCCATTGACCCATTCAGGATGACCATTATCAAATCCTTCATAATTATAAATTTCTATTAATTCAAAATTATTGTGATTTTTTAAAAAATGATCTATTACACCTTCATTCTCTTCAGGAGAAAAAGTGCATGTTGAATATACCATTATTCCACCTGGCTTCAGCATGTTTGCTGCACTATTTAATATCTTTTTCTGTCTAAGTGAGCAGCTTAATACATTTTCCAAAGACCATTCGTCTATAGCTGCTTCGTCTTTTCTAAACATGCCTTCACCTGAACACGGAGCATCAACAAGTATTTTATCAAAAAAATCAACAAAGTTTTTTTCCAATCTTTCAGGCGATTCATTTAAAATTACGGTATTTCTAATGCCCATTCTCTCGATATTTTCTGCAAGAACTTTTACCCTTTTGGAATTTATCTCATTTGATACTAATAAACCTTCCCCATTGAGCTTTGAAGCTATGTGTGTAGATTTGCCTCCCGGTGCAGCGCTTAAATCTAAGACGAAATCTCCAGGTACAGGGTCTAACACTTCTACTACAGCCATAGCGCTTGGCTCTTGAATATAATACATACCAGCGTGATGGTAATAGTGCTTCCCTGGTTTATCATCGCTAGAATAGTAAAAACCAGAATCACACCATGGCACTTGAGATAAATTAAATGGAGATATTTCTACAAACTCTTCAACCGAAATCTTTAGAGTATTGACCCTAAGTGCTTTATATGGCTCGTTTTCATATTCATTCATAAACTTCTCAAAATCATCTTTTAACAGAAATCTCATCTTGTTTACAAAGTCTTCTTTAATTTTCATAACCATTTCATCACCATAATCACAATGCTTTAATATTATTATAGACTAATCCCTTACAAATGTCCTTCTTATCATAAGAATCAAAAAAGAGATAGTCCATTTAAAACAGACTACCTCTTTTATAAATTTTTACCGGCAGCGACCTACTCTCCCGAGTAATCAGTACCATCGGCGCTGGAGGGCTTCACTTCCGTGTTCGGTATGGGAACGGGTTTTTAACCTCCGCTATTGCCACCGGAAATCTTTTGTTCATTTGCTATGCATATTCTTCTGAAAAAATCTTATCAACGCTCACAAATTTCGCTTTCTATATATCATCGATTCATTTCGCTACTTTGGCTAACGCCGTCTATGCGTTGTGACGGCTTTCGCTTTCGCTCATACGCCAAACTACGCTACATTCATCGTGATATATCACGAAAGCTTCATTAATCGTTCGCTTTTGATAGATTTTTTCTCCATATATGCTTTCCTAAATGAACTTTGAATACTGCACAATGCTTTCCTTTGGTCAAGTCCTCGACTTATTAGTACCGGTCAGCTAAAAGTATTTCTACTCTTACACCTCCGGCCTATCTACCTCGTCTTCTCCAAGGTGTCTTACTCCTTTCGGATGGGAAATCTTATCTTGAGGTGGGTTTCACGCTTAGATGCTTTCAGCGTTTATCCCTTCCAAACTTGGCTACCCAGCTGTGCGAATGGCTTCGCAACTGGTACACCATCGGTTTGTCCACCCCGGTCCTCTCGTACTAAGGGCAGATCCTCTCAAATTTCCTGCGCCCGCGACGGATAGGGACCGAACTGTCTCACGACGTTCTGAACCCAGCTCGCGTACCGCTTTAATGGGCGAACAGCCCAACCCTTGGGACCTACTTCAGCCCCAGGATGCGATGAGCCGACATCGAGGTGCCAAACCTCCCCGTCGATGTGGACTCTTGGGGGAGATCAGCCTGTTATCCCCAGGGTAGCTTTTATCCGTTGAGCGACGGCAATCCCATTCTCTACCGCCGGATCACTAAGCCCGACTTTCGTCCCTGCTCGAATTGTCTTTCTCGCAGTTAGGCTACCTTCTGCCTTTGCACTCTTTCGCGCGATTTCCTTCCGCGCTGAGGTAACCTTTGGACGCCTCCGTTACTTTTTGGGAGGCGACCGCCCCAGTCAAACTGCCCGCCTGTCAGTGTCCATATGCCGGCTTACGGCTTATATGTTAGAATTTCGGTAATATCAGGGTGGTATCCCAACGTTGGCTCCATATAGGCTGGCGCCCATACATCTTAGCCTCCCACCTATCCTGTACAGATATTACTAAAATTCAGTGACAAGCTGCAGTAAAGCTCCATGGGGTCTTTCTGTCCTGTCGCGGGTAACTCGCATCTTCACGAGTACTACAATTTCACCGGGTCCCCCTTCAAGACAGCGCCCAAGTCGTTACGCCTTTCGTGCAGGTCGGAACTTACCCGACAAGGAATTTCGCTACCTTAGGACCGTTATAGTTACGGCCGCCGTTTACTGGGGCTTAAGTTCTGAGCTTTGGATTTTCTCCTAACCCTTCCCCTTAACCTTCCAGCACCGGGCAGGCGTCAGCTCCTATACTTCGTCTTTCGACTTAGCAGAAACCTGTGTTTTTGGTAAACAGTCGCTTGGGCCTCTTCTCTGCGGCCTTTCGGCACTCCTTCTCCCGAAGTTACGGAGTCTTTTTGCCGAGTTCCTTAATGAGGGTTCTCCCGCTCGTCTTTGGATTCTCTCCTCGCCTACCTGTGTCGGTTTGTGGTACGGGCACCTAATCCTCGATAGCAACTTTTCTTGGCAGCCCCTTCGAAACTTCGCCTTACGGCTCCCCTTCACAGCTCTTATGAGCTTTGGTACTTTACTCAAAGCTCTTTTCGTCGCTGCTTGGACGTGCTCTACCAACCGCACGCTTTTCTTATCTCGCTGCGTCCTTGCTTCTCTTTTGGCGGATTTCGGTGGTACCGGATTTATTACCGGTTCTCCATCGCCTACGCTTTCGCCTCGGCTTAGGTCCCGACTTACCCTGGGCGGATTATCCTTCCCCAGGAATCCTTAGGCTTTCGACGGTAAGGTTTCTCGCCTTACTCTCGTTACTTATACCGGCATTCTCTCTACTGTACTGTCCAGATTCGCTTTCGCTTATCCTTCTCCCTGTACAGTACGCTCCCCTACCATTCTTTTTAGAATCCGTAGCTTCGGTGGCATGTTTTAGCCCCGTTTATTTTCGGCGCGGGATTTCTCGACCAGTGAGCTATTACGCACTCTTTGAATGTATGGCTGCTTCTAAGCCAACATCCTGGTTGTCTTGGAAATCCTACTTCCTTTCCCACTTAACATGCTCTTTGGGACCTTAGCTGTCGGTCTGGGCTCTTTCCCTTTTGACCACGGATCTTATCACTCGTAGTCTGACTCCCAGGGTCTCAATATGGCATTCGGAGTTTGATAGGCTTCGGTAACCTTCTTGGCCCCTTGTCCATTCAGTGCTCTACCTCCATATTTCCTTCCCCCTGAGGCTAGCCCTAAAGCTATTTCGGGGAGAACCAGCTATCTCCGAGCTCGATTGGAATTTCTCCGCTACCCACAATTCATCCCATGACTTTTCAACGTCAACGTGGTTCGGGCCTCCACCAGATCTTACTCCGGCTTCACCCTGATCATGGGTAGGTCGCACGGTTTCGGGTCTATGATATGCAACTTTCGCCCTTTTAAGACTCGCTTTCGCTTCGGCTCCGCTTTCGCTTAACCTCGCTGCATATCTATAACTCGCCGGTCCGTTCTACAAAAAGTACGTGGTTGCTTTCGCTTCCACTGCTTGTGGACATATGGTTTCAGGTTCTCTTTCACTCCCCTCCCGGGGTTCTTTTCACCTTTCCCTCACGGTACTATGCGCTATCGGTCACTTAGGAGTATTTAGCCTTGGGAGATGGTCCTCCCGTCTTCCCACCGGGTTGCCTATCCTGTGGTACTCTGGATCCCACTCGGTATGCTAAGCTTTCGCCTACAGGGCTTTCACCTTCTTTGGCCTGCCTTCCCAGGTCTGTTCGGCTTCGCTTTTTCATACCTTTTTTGTGGTCCTAAACCCCATCACCATTGGTGATGGTTTGGGCTCTTTCCTTTTCGCTCGCCACTACTCAGGAAATCGATTCTTTCTTTCTTTTCCTCGCGCTACTTAGATGTTTCAGTTCACGCGGTGTCCCCTCCTCATGGCTATGTGTTCACCATGGGATGCTTAAGTATTACCTTAAGCGGGTTTCCCCATTCGGAGATCTCCGGATCTGCGTCTGCTTGCGACTCCCCGGAGCGTTTCGCCGCTTGCTGCGTCCTTCTTCGGCTCTAAGTGCCTGGGCATCCACCATACGCCCTTTCTAACTTGACCTATTGTTTCCTCGTTTTTTTCGTTACCCTTTTTTAGCATTGTGCAGTTTTCAAGGTTCACTTATCATGGTGGGCTTAGATGGACTCGAACCATCGACCTCACGCTTATCAGGCGTGCGCTCTGACCACCTGAGCTATAAGCCCATGGTGGAGATGAGGAGATTCGAACTCCTGACCCCCTGCTTGCAAGGCAGGTGCTCTCCCAACTGAGCTACACCCCCATGACCATGTTGAGGGTCTAAACCCTCAAAACTGAACAGTGAGATATTCGTATTTATTTTTTCGCTCACACAGGCTTCGTGTTCTATGTGTCTTCGATTCTTTCAGCTCGTTTCGCTAACGGCACTTAACGACGTCCTGTCGCAGTGCCTCTCGCGTGGTCCTTCACGCTCGTACGCTTCACTCGCTTCATTCATCGGACACATTTTCGAACACTTCGCTATGTGTTCGCTCTTAAAATAAATACTCTTTACTTATCCTTGTTGTAAGGATTTGCTCCTTAGAAAGGAGGTGATCCAGCCGCACCTTCCGATACGGCTACCTTGTTACGACTTCACCCCAATCATTTACCCCACCTTCGGCAGCTCCTCCCTTTCGGTTAGGTCACTGACTTCGGGTGTTGTAAACTCTCGTGGTGTGACGGGCGGTGTGTACAAGGCCCGGGAACGTATTCACCGCGGCATGCTGATCCGCGATTACTAGCAACTCCGTCTTCATGCAGGCGGGTTGCAGCCTGCAATCTGAACTGGGACCTGTTTTCTGGGATTCGCTCCGGATCGCTCCTTCGCTGCCCTCTGTTCAGGCCATTGTAGCACGTGTGTAGCCCAGGGCATAAAGGGCATGATGATTTGACGTCATCCCCGCCTTCCTCCGTGTTCTCCACGGCAGTCTCGGTAGAGTCCCCGTCTTTACGCTGGTAACTACCAACAGGGGTTGCGCTCGTTGCGGGACTTAACCCAACATCTCACGACACGAGCTGACGACAACCATGCACCACCTGTCTCACAGCTCCTCTTTCGAGGCACTCTGGTATTTCTACCTGATTCTGTGGATGTCAAGCCCTGGTAAGGTTCTTCGCGTTGCTTCGAATTAAACCACATGCTCCGCTGCTTGTGCGGGCCCCCGTCAATTCCTTTGAGTTTCAACCTTGCGGCCGTACTCCCCAGGCGGGATACTTATTGCGTTAACTCCGGCACGGATGATGCTTCACCCACACCTAGTATCCATCGTTTACGGCGTGGACTACCAGGGTATCTAATCCTGTTTGCTCCCCACGCTTTCGCACCTCAGCGTCAGTTCAAGTCCAGAGAGCCGCTTTCGCCACTGGTATTCTTCCTGATCTCTACGCATTTCACCGCTACACCAGGAATTCCGCTCTCCTCTCCTTGACTCAAGCTGTTTAGTTTCAGATGCACACCCTCGGTTGAGCCCAGGTTTTTCACATCTGACTTTTACAGCCGCCTACGTGCTCTTTACGCCCAGTAATTCCGGACAACGCTCGCCCCCTACGTATTACCGCGGCTGCTGGCACGTAGTTAGCCGGGGCTTTCGTATGGTACCGTCACTATCTTCCCATACTATTGAGCTTTACGACCCGAAGGCCTTCTTCGCTCACGCGGCGTCGCTGTGTCAGGGTTTCCCCCATTGCACAATATTCCCCACTGCTGCCTCCCGTAGGAGTCTGGACCGTGTCTCAGTTCCAGTGTGGCCGTTCACCCTCTCAGGCCGGCTACCCATCGTCGCCTTGGTGGGCTTTTACCCCGCCAACTAGCTAATGGGACGCGGACTCATCCTATAGCGGATTTCTCCTTTCTTCAAAAAGTGATGCCACTTCTTGACATTATCCGGTATTAGCACCCCTTTCGAGGTGTTATCCCAAACTACAGGGTAGATTGTCCACGCGTTACTCACCCGTCCGCCGCTATCCGGCACTCAACTTTGCGTTTACTCATTTTCTCTCTCTTTTTCTGTAAGCGCTTAGTTGAGTGCCGGATCGCTCGACTTGCATGTGTTAGGCACGCCGCCAGCGTTCGTCCTGAGCCAGGATCAAACTCTCATGTTTATATCCTTTGCTCGCATATCTCACTGTTCGGTTTTCAAGGTTCTCTTCCCTCGCCGCTTATCGCGACATCGTCTATATTACCACATTATCTTCTCTCTGTCAACTGCTTTTTCTTTGGTTTTTTCTGGTGCCTATTTTTAGATGAATAATCTGTGCTTTATTAATATACCATATTTATGACTTAGATTGCAATGCGCTTATTGCTCAAATTACAGCCAATAATTCATTTTATGTCTAATTATCTTATAAATGCTTGATTTTTTCTCGTTTTTATGTTAATTTTATGTAAAATTTTTGGGGCATCAATAGATGCCCCTAATACTCATTTTTTTATTTGAAAGTATATTTTGTACTTGCTGTGTGGCCTGCTGCTGTTGATTCAGTTTGTTATTTGAATTTATATAATTCAACCTATTGTTTAGCATATTTACATGCCTTTGCATATCTTGCTGCATCTGCTGAAACATCTGCTTAGCTGCTGGATCATCTGTTGCACTGGCAAACTGTGCATATGTTCCAAGTGCAGATTGTGCTGCGGCAACAGCCTTTTCTATATCGCTTTTTACAGTCATCTTTGTAACCTCCTTAATAAAATATTACCTTTTTTATTATTTCTATTAAGGAGATTATTTACACTTATAATTATTTGGAAATTTATTTTACACGATATACTGCAGCACAATAAGCAAAATCACTCCAGGTATGCCTAAAAAGCCTACAACTAAAGCTGTTATCGGGTTTATGCCGACATATATTCCAAATGTCTTTCCAGCCATATTTATAAAAAATAGAACCAATGCTCCTACTACTCCATTTAAAATAAGCCTTATAAGAAATTTTCTCGGTACAACCAATAACCATCCAAGTATGTATAATAAAAAAAAGTCCCACAACATATGCTATTATTATATTGTATTCAATGCTTAAATTCATAAAAATTCCCCCTTAATACATCCTATGATTATTATATTAAGAGGGGGACAAATTATGATATAAGCGAATTGAAATTATCAAAATTCACACCATTCTCTTTTGCCTTTTTCAATAAATAGGTATACTTTTTTCTCAAAGACTCTATATTGTAAATAGCTTGATCAATTAAGTCAGGATCTGTAACATTTTGAAAATACATCTCTGCATCTTTTAACTGTCTCATGGTGTTTTTTACTTCATTTATCAAAGCATCATTTTCATCGCCTGTTTCTTCTTTTGCTGCTGATATTTCTCTAAAAATTTTATATAGCGTGCCCATATAATACCTCCTCATCCATATTATTGACAGTTATATGGATGAGTATACTTAATTGTTCACTTTTGTATTTCTCTTATTACCTCCAGCGATTTTCCATCTATCTTATTTTGTTTGACTAATTTATAGATCACATCGATTGCTTCAATATGTGACAAACCTTTCCTATAGGGCCTATCTTCCGTCAGTGCTTGGTACATATCACAGGCGGCCATAAGCCTTGAAATTTCATCAAGGTCTTCTCCAGTAAGTCTTTCTGGATACCCTGAGCCATCCAATTTCTCATGATGATTTGCAGCCCATTCAGCTATATCATCAATTCCTCCTATCTCCATTAATATCTTCTTGGTAAAGTATGTATGGGACTTTATCGCCGTAAATTCTTCTTCAGTCAGTTTACCTGGCTTGTCCAATATCTCATTTGGTATGGCCAATTTACCTAAATCATGCAAAAGACCTGCTATTTTCACCTTTTGAACTGTAATTTGATCGTATCCAGAAATTATCGCTGCTTTATGTGCAATTTCAGATATGCCTTTTGAATGGTTGTACGTAAAGTGGCTTTTATTATCAATTATTTTTGAAAAAACTTCGGCTATATTCTCAAAATCATCTATTCCGATCACCATAATTTCATTTTTTATGTATGGTTTTAAAACGTTAAATTGATGATAATATTCATAATCTAACCAAAACTTTTCTTGTTTCATGAGATCTTTAAATACACTTGCTAATAATGGATTAAAAGCCTTTCCAGATTCTAAATCGAGCCATTTCTTTATGTTTTCCCTTGTATCGTACTCATTGAGTTTTTTTGATATAAGACTGTACCTTATGTCAAATTGATCTGCTAAATATATAATCTGTGCTTCTAAAGGAATCGAATTTCCGCTAAGCTGAAAATGTCCACTTCCATCCCAGTTTTCATGATGATACTTGATGATTTCAGAAAACTCATCTCCTCTCGGCATTCCCTTTACGAATTCGCTTCCCTTCAATGAATGATTCCATGTGCTATCATGATTAATGTCCTCAACTATATCGCTTTTTCCTATATCGTGCAAAAAAGCCGAATAAAAGATCTTATACTCTTCATCATTCTTTATACCAAAATTTCGTGCCAGCCTTATGGCAATATAAGCAACTTTTCTCGCGTGTCCAAAATTTCTTTTCTCCATCACATCCAGCGATAACGATAATGCTGACAGCAATCTAAAATAGTCTAATATCAAAACCTCATATCTCCCTCCTTCTATACTTCTATAATACATTATTTAAAATAAACTTCCAATATAATATCCTAAAAAAGCACCAAATAGTCCAGCAACGACAGTAAATGATGAGTACAAAAATGCATGTACATAATGCTTATTGCGAAAAAGATCTATTGTCTCATGAGAAAATGTGGAATATGTAGTAAAAGCACCTATAAAACCAGTCATGATAAACAATTTTACATCATTATTAAATAGATTGACAAGCTTAGGGCTTGATAAAAAGCTTAATAATAAAGCACCTGTTACGTTTATAATAAATGTCTCTAATGGCACTACAAATTCCCTATTCTCCTTTATGTGTCTGGATATTTCATACCGCAATATTGCTCCCAAAACTCCTCCAAAACCTACTAACAACATATTTAGCATCAATTGTCTTCACGCCCTTTAAATATTTTTGCTGTCTTATCTCCTAACTCAAATCCCATAAAAGACATAATAAATCCTATAAGTATTGACAGAAGGACATACGTTACTGCAACTGCGACTCGCCCATTTCTCAGTAAATCCATAGTCTCTTTAGTGAACGTAGAAAATGTAGTAAAGGCACCTATAAATCCTGTCGTAATAGCAAGTCTTATATTGAAATTTATATTAAATTCTTCAAGAGCTAAATTTGAAATATAACTCAACAAAAACGACCCAATGATATTAATAAAAAAGGTTTCAATAGGAAATACTGTATGCAATATACTTTGATAGTAAGTAGAAATTAGATATCTTAAAATCGCTCCGAAAAAGCCGCCTACTCCTATATAGATGTATTCCATGTAAATCACCCTCCATTTTCATAAGATAGTAATAAATAAGCTCCTATTGAGTTATTATACCCAATAGGAGCCATTAGCATCATCGCATTTAATGGTGAGCTCCATCACCTTACAATAACAATTATATCATAGATTTGTTTTTAAAGTAAATATTTAATATAAAATTTACATCTTATTTAAAGTGTCAATTTTATTAAGTAATTCTTGGTGTAATTTTTGCAATTCATCTATCTTCTTATGGAGATCTTCTATAATTAGCTCTGATTTTAAGTTGACTTTATAATCATTTTTAGAGCGAATTCTGTCTTTTGCTTCTTGCCTATTTTGGCTCATCATTATGATTGGTGCTTGAATTGCAGCAAGACATGATAAAATAAGATTAAGCAAAATAAATGGATATGGATCATAAGGATGTTTTAAAATAAAGCTATTAGCAATGATCCAGGCAAAAAGCACAATTCCAAAACCTATTATAAAAACCCAACTTCCGGCAAATTCCGCTAACTTATCTGACATCTGTCTCCAAAAGTTAAATGCTTTTCATGTTCTTTTGAAACGTCTTTAGCAACTTTCTCATTAATAATCATATGAATAATATCTTCTTCAATCATTTCAGAGTCATCTATATCTTCTAATATGACTTTAATCAAATCCTTTTTCGAAAAATTCTTTGTCATATTTATCCCTCATTTCATTGTAAAAATAAATATTGATAAAATTTTACGTTGATAGAAATCAAACACATTCCAAGACTTAAATTTCGCTTGTCGTCAATTTAATGATGGCATCATATTTTGTCTAATTTTTTATATAACTTCACTCTGTATTGTATTAACTTGTCTAATATCCACTTCATTGTCGTTATACAACACTTTGAAGAGGCTTTCTATTGTACACATTTTTTTGTTTTTTAAACTTTCTATAAACCTGTTTATATCATTATCAAAAAGTTTGAAAACAGCCAAAAAAGCATTGCCGTCAAATGCAGATTCATTAAACGACGCACCATTATCAGTAAAAAATTTTAAAATATTTTTTATATTAATCTTGCAAAATGGTTTAAGTCTTATATAAAATACATCTGTAAAACTACCGTTAAAAACTGACATACGTTTTGCCATACGATTTGTTTTAATGTCGTAATTCAATAGTATATCAATTAAATCTGCAACAACTGAATCCCCTGTAGGCATTTGTCCTGCACCTTTTCCAATAAAAATTAGCTCTTTAAAATTGTCTCCTCTCAGTATAACAGCATTGTTTACATCGCCAACACTTGCTAGAATGTTGTTAGCTTCTATCAATATAGGCTCTACACTTGCATAGACATTTCCTTTCTCGTATTTCGCCCACGCAAATGGTTTAATCTTATATCCCCATTTTTCAGCATAATATATATCGTCATATTTTATTTCATTTATGCCACATCTCAATATTGAATTAACAGAAACATCAACATCAAATGCTTTTTTTATGAGAATTACAAGCTTATACAGAGCATCGAATCCTTTTATATCGTAATCCGTATTGCTTTCAGCATACCCTCGTTTTTGAGCAGATGCAAGTGCTTCATCATATTTCATTCCCTTTTCTATTATCTGTGTCAATATGTAGTTTGTCGTACCGTTTATTATCCCTCCTACGAAATTTATTTCGTCAGTTATTTTTAGTCTCTCAATCTGATGTATAACAGGTATTGCTCCAGCGACACTTGCTTCAAATTTCAAAAATACGCCGTTTTCATCTGCCATTTTTCTAAGCTCGTCTCCATATTTTGCTATTAACTCTTTGTTTGCAGTAATTACATGTTTTTTAGAAATTATCGCTTTTTTCACGTAATCGTAAGCAGGATCAATTCCTCCCATTGCTTCAATTATTGCACTTATTTCGCTATCACACAAGATTTCGTTAGCATCAGTTGTTAGTATTTCATCTACACCATTGACATTTCTCGGTTTATCAGTATGTTTCACTAGTATTTTTTTTATTTCAGGATAAAACCCCGTCTTTTGTTTTATATGCTGTTTTCTTGACGTGACTATTTTATAGACTCCGCTTCCTACTGTTCCAAGTCCCAACAATCCAATCTTAAATTCCATGTGGCATACCTCCTAAAAATTTTGGCCCTCTTCAATGAGAAGAGGGCCAAAATGCGCCACTCCTCTCATCTCTCAGGTTTTTCCCTGCAGGATTTGGCACCAAACACATATAAATGCCGGTTGCCGGGTTTCATCGGGCCAGTCCCTCCACCACTCTTGATAAGAGGCCTTCAATATTCTCTTTTAAATTTATTGATATTTATATTATCACTTTATATACTAAGAATCAATACATATTTTTAGATTTTTATCTTTTCCACATCTTCTTACATCTACATGATACACCTTAGTTAAAAAATTCAATTGCGATTACTTACATTTCCCTTCTTCCTTCTAAAGCTCTTGACAGCGTTACAGAATCTGTGTATTCGAGGTCACCGCCCACCGGTACACCATGGGCAATTCTTGTAACCTTTATTCCAAAAGGTTTTATCAGCTTTGCGATGTACATGGCAGTCGCCTCACCCTCTATGTCTGGATTTGTAGCTAATATTATTTCATTGATTCCAGCATCTTTTATCCTCTCCAACAGCTCTTTTATCTTTATATCCTCTGGACCTATTCCATCCATAGGCGATATTGCACCGTGAAGAACATGGTATAAGCCTCGATATTCCCTCGTCTTTTCCATCGCTACTACGTCTTTGGGATCGGAAACTACACATATGGTATGTGTATCCCTCGTATCGTCGCCGCATATACTGCAAAGCTCACTGTCAGTAAAATTATAGCACTTTTTACAGTATCTTAAATTGTTCTTTGCCTCTAAAATAGCATTGGACAAGTTGACAACATCATCTAAAGACATATCTAAGATGTAAAATGCCAGCCTCTGGGCCGTCTTACGTCCAATGCCGGGAAGTCTCGATAATTCATCAATAAGCCTTGACAATGACCTCGAATATACGTTCATCTATTAATTCACCTCAGAATAAACCAGGTATGTTGAAACCTCCTGTTATTTTTCCCATCTCTTCTGCAATCATTTTTTCAGCACTTCTTAAAGCTTGATTTACTGCAGCTAATACAAGATCCTCCAACATCTCTACATCGTCTTTGTCGACAACAGCCGGATCGATCTTTATGCTTATAAGCTCTTTTCTGCCATTTGCCACTACCTTTACAGCTCCACCACCTGCAGACTCCTCAACCGTCTTGTTTTCAAGCTCCTCCTGCATTTTCTTCATTTGCTCCTGCATCTGCTGCGCTTGCTTTATCATGTTGTTCATGTTGAAACCGCCAGGAAATCCTCCTTTAGCCATCCAAATACCTCCTAATTAATTTTGTATTCTCTCTTATTTATATGCTAATTTTGACTTAGTAGTGATTAATCAATCTATTATTTCTACATCGCCAAAATATTTTTTAACTGCCTCAATTAACTGTTCATCCTCATTTTCTTCTACAGCAAAAACTATGTTGTAATCATTGCCTGTCATGCGTTTAATGCCATCTTTGATGTAATCTTTATTTTCGATTTTATTAAGCTCTTCTTTGTAAAACACATGCTCCTTTGGATATTCTATCACAAAATTGCCATCTTTCAAATACGGTTTACCTAAGCTTAAAAAAAGAAAAAATCATAGGCCTGTCTTTTTTTTATCATGGTTAATAGTTTTTTAAAAACTTCATTCACATTTATCTCAATGCTTTTATCGACTTTATTAACTATGTCATCAGCCTTTTTTGCTTCTTTTTTTATAGCCACATCGTCAAAAGCCTTTTCAGATTTTAAAGTTTTGTCATTAACGGCAATATCCTTCTCTACAGATTGCGCTATTTTGCCATTCTTAATCACATTTTCTAACTTTTTTTAGCCTATCTAATATGCTGTCTATATCTGGTGAAATCTCTGGATTAATAAGCTTAAGCAATGTTATCTCCAGCATTATTCTCGGAGATTGGGCGTATCTTATTTTTCCTTGAAGATCCATCAACTTTTCTAACGCATTTGATAAAAACGCCATATCAAATAAAGACGCTTTTAGTATCACATCATTTATCTCTGTTTCTAATATCTCTTCTGACTCGGCACCGCACGTTTTGTATACAATCACGTCTCTCAAAAAAGATAACAAAGCTTTAACCAAATTATTTACGTCTATCCCATAAAGCATCAGTTTATCTACCTGCTTTATTGTTTCTTTTCCATCTCTGTCGTTTAAACTATTCACTAAAGCAAACAATGTATCATCATTTACGGTACCAAGTATATCGCATACATCGTCATACGTTAAAACATCGTTGTATGAAGCACACTGTTCAAGTATACTTATAGCATCTCTCATAGAACCATTTCCATGCTTAGCAATTAAAGCAATTGCTCTACTGTCTATATTTATTTGGCTGTCTTCAGCTATTTTTTTTATATTCTGTGAAATAACTTTCGATGATATCCTTTTAAAGTCAAATCTTTGACACCTTGACAAAATAGTTGCAGGTATCTTGTTGGGCTCCGTAGTAGCCAAAATAAATATTGCGTGCTGCGGAGGCTCTTCAAGTGTTTTTAAAAGGGCGTTAAAAGCACTACCAGACAGCATATGGACTTCATCTATAATGTACACTTTATACTTACATGAAGAAGGAGCGTATATGATGTTGTCTCTCAATTCTCTTACATCATCAACGCTGTTATTCGATGCCGCATCTATTTCTATTATGTCCATGAGAGAATTGTTATTGGCAGATTCGCATATTTGGCATTTGTTGCAGGGCTCCCCATCTACGCTATTAGGACAGTTAACAGCTTTTGCGAAAATCTTTGCAACACTTGTCTTGCCTGTACCTCTTGTACCGCAAAAAAGATATGCATGTCCTATTCGCCCACTTTTTATCTGATTTTTTAAAGTTCTAACAATATGATTTTGCCCTAAAACTTCACCAAAGCTTCTGGGCCTATACTTTCTGTACAATGACTGATACATAAAAAAACACCTCATATACTTAATTGTAACAAAAAAAAGGATACTTTTCTATATCCTTTTAGTTTGCTACTTCCGTTTCTATTTTTATCCTCTCCATCTTTTTTCTATCCCTCATGTAAATAGATATTACGCTGTCAACAACTCTCGGATTAAACTGCGTGCCTTTGTATTTCAATAATTCATTTACAGCCTCGTCAAACGAAATCCCTTTCCTATACGATCTGTCAGATGTCATAGCATCAAACGAATCCGCCACACACAGTATCGCAGCAATCAGTGGTATATTGTCGTCATTAAGACCAAAAGGATAACCCTTTCCATCGTATCTTTCGTGGTGTTTTTCAATCCCATCTATTATATCCTTAGATAGTCCAATTGGTTCTAGTATTTTCCTCGATATCTTTGGATGTTGTTTTATCTTGTCGTACTCCTCAACTGTAAGCCTCCCAGGCTTGGTAAGTATATTGTCAGCCACTCCTATCTTTCCTATATCGTGCAGCAAACCAGCAATCCTTATCTTTTCTACTTCATCTTTCGGAAGCCCCATGTTTTCAGCTATAATCGCAGCGTATTTTGAAACTCTAAGCGAATGCCCTTTAGTGTATTTGTCTTTTGCCTCAACAGCATAAGCTAAAGCATCGATGGTCCTAAAGTACCAATTTCTCATGTTGTCATATAGATTCGCATTTTCCAAAGCAATGGATACACTGTCAGCCACAGATCTCAACAAGCTTATATCATTAGCAAGCCTTGAAGTTGTCAATATATTTAAGATTCCTACAGCCTTATCTTTGGATATAAGGGGAACAGCTATCACATTTTTTACATTTAATTCTTTCAACCTCAAAAGCAAATTATCATCTATTGTGAATTTATTAGGATCCAAAACAGTGATTTCTTTTGAAACAAGAAGCTTAACATTTTCATCAGCCGACAATGACAGCTCTTTCAAAAGAGGCATGTCTCTCAATTCCCCTGCTGATACCATAAGCTCTAATCTTCCTGACTCATTTATTGTCCTTATGGTACAAAGTGGTGAAGAAAGTATAGTAGATATTTTTTCCGCAATAGAATATAGAACATCTCGAGGTTCTAAATTTTTAGTCAGCAATTGCGTCACATTTCCTATTGCCAAAATCTGCCTATTTCTCTCCAGTATTTCTTTTTTCGCATTATTGTAATCAGTTATATCCCTCGACAAACCTTGAATTCCCAATATCTCATTTTCATTATTCTTTATAATTTTAGTTCTCGTTTCGGTAAGGAGTATTGTACCATCTCTTTTTTTGAATTTTATTTCTGCCATGCTTATTTTGCCATTCATCAGATCTTCCATAATCTTCTTATCATCGTCATGAATGAATTCTGTGATTTTTCTGCCTGTCATCTCGTCTGGCAGGTAATCTAAATATCTTAAAGATCTATTATTTATAAACTCTATATTGTACTCTCCATCAGTAGACCAGAGAATGTCTGAAATATTGTCTACCAACGTCCTATACCTTGATTCTGACTTCTCAAGCTCATTCGTCACAGCTTCCATTTGCTCATAAGATGCCTCAAGCTCAGCATAGTAATCCTGCAATTCGTTGTTTTTCTTTAGTAGCTCATGAGATTCCCTTTTTAACTCTTCATAAGTCGACTTTAGCTTATGTGACATTTCTTTGAAACTTCTTGATAACTCTACAAATTCTTCTGAAACATCTATATCAATGTTATAATCGTATTCACCATCTATTATACGTTTAACGCCTTCATTCAACTTTTCTATTGGATATGACAAGTATTTTGACTCTGTCATTGCTATAAAAGCCGAAATAAGCAATATCAAAACAGAAACAAATATGTTATTGCCGATGCCTTTTACTATGTGGACAAATGAAAGTAAATATACAAAAAGTGAAACTCCGAATATTATGACAAACAAGCGATTGCGATAACTTTTAAACATAAATACCTCCCTAAGCAGTAAAAGTCACTATTAGTATTTTCGACAATGTACAAAAAAACTTTACACAAATTTTAAATATCAGAATATTTTTTTGATATAATATCTTTTATGTATGTATTAAATTTTTTTAGTAAAAGATAATAAAAAATAAAAGGCCGCACACCCGACTCTGTCATGTTACCATAAGCGTTACATAAGCAGTTAACTCCACTCAAGCACTCCCCCGGCACATGAAAGTATTTGCTTACCGCTGCTTCCTTCCAGACCTGGCGGGGTTCACAAATTTTCATTGCGGAGGACTTGAATATCATAATCACTTACTTATGCCAGCCTTACAGTAATCATGCCTCGGCTCGGGAATTCGACCCTGCTATAGCGGATTGCAGGTTACAGGGCACCGCTACCTCCCCATCTAGTACGGCCATGTAAGTCATATATTAACTTACAACATTATTTTGTGCAATGCAAAACCTATTATACATCGTCTATATGTAAAAATCAACATATGGATTGAAATTTTTAATGGATGTTATGGATTAAGATGGGAATTATATTTAATGGCGGAGAGAGAGGGATTCGAACCCTCGGTACCCGTTTTGAGGGTACACACGATTTCCAGTCGTGCGCCTTAGACCAGCTCAGCCATCTCTCCATGATATACCCATGGCGGAGAGAGTGAGATTCGAACTCACGAGGCGGGAATCCGCCCACTCGCTTTCGAGGCGAGCGCTTTCGACCACTCAGCCATCTCTCCAGATTACCTTAGTCTACTAAAAAAATCATTTATCAATTTTTTACATTCATCTTCCATGATGCCAAAATAAACTTCTGCTTTTTTATTTAAAAGGTCATATACAGTGCCTGCAGCACCGCTATCACGGCTTTCTGCACCTATATACACTCTTTTTATCCGAGACTCTATTATCGCACCTGCACACATAGGACATGGCTCTAATGTGACATACAGCGATGCACCATTAAGTCTCCAATCACCAACGCTTTTGCAAGCTTCTTTTATAGCATTTATTTCAGCGTGCTGTGTAGCATCTCTTTCTGTTTCTTTTAGATTGTGGCCTCTACCAATGATAATGCCATCTTTGACCACAACTGCACCAACCGGCATCTCTCCAAGCCTAAAGCTTAGCGTAGCCTCATCTATAGCAGATTTCATAAACTTATTGTACATCTTAATCACACAAATGGTGCGCCCGAGAGGACTCGAACCTCCGGCACACGGTTTAGGAAACCGTTGCTCTATCCTGCTGAGCTACGGGCGCATGATTTATATTATAAATAAAATTTCAAATTTGTCAATACCATTATACAATACACACTTAATTTAATCAAGTTTATCCGTATCCCAATCATCCAGCAATTTCACATTCTTTTTCGCGATTTTTGCGCTGTTTTCTCTTTCACCTTTTTATTATCTCATCGTATCCTATTGCAATAGAAAATATCGATGGTTTATCTTTGCAAAATACGATCATAAATGTATTTTCCCATATTGTTAAATCTTCAATTCCATTCTTCTATTTTTTGTCGTCATACCTAAATTTTCGTAAAACTTTATCGCATCGCTGTTAAATTCCCATACAGTTAATTCAAGAGCATCTGCACCTGATTTTTTTGCATAATCAACAATATGTCTAAATAGCATTCTCCCCAAACCTTTTCTTCTATGATTCGAACTAACACATAAATCATCTATATAGACAAATTTTCTCTCTTTAAGAATTAGAATATTTCTCGTAGTCATTATTTCTACAATGCTGTAAGCTATTATTTCATTATTGCAATCTTCTACGACAAAAATCCTCGTCTTCTCATCATTTAATATTTCCTTAAACCTTTCTTCCGTAAATGGGTTCTCTACATCAGCATACACATCCGGCCTATTTTTAACATGTAAACTATGTACTTCTTTAACAAGAGTACTTATTGATTTATAATCATTAAATAATGCTTCTCTTATTTTTATGTTCATTAGATTTCTCACCTTCTAGTACGCATTAAAGAGATCAAAGTTTCTATTATGCATAACTTAGTTCTGTATTAATAAATCAATCATTAATGATTGTTTATCGATTTTGTATTGCGTAAAATCATAATCTTCTATTTTATTACTTTGTTTAGGATCATTTAGAAATTTTATTTCATCCGGTTCGTAGTCAAAAATCGCATAGATGTAAATCTGATCATCCCTTTGATCATAAACAATTCTATAGTTGTTATTTCCATCATCATACACCTTATGCTTAATTTTTAAACCTTTTATTTCGGTTTTTCCATCGCGTATATTATCTTCCCTTAAAAACTTGATTACTTTCTGTGCAAGAATTTTTGTTGTTTTTAATTTTTTTCTATAACATTTTTCGTTGCTAAAAATATGTTATATCTACTTTTGTAGTTTACCCACAAAATCTCACCAATAGGTGATAAACATGCTATATTATCAGCAATTTCAATGCATGATCTAGCTTTATTAACGAACTCATAATGGTTTTCTCTCCACTTGCTATAATTGTCAATACATGAACTCAATTCTGTAAATTCTCTGTTATATTTTTCAAACATCTCAATATCAATAGTTATCGGTGCAGCGGGTATATTTATAAGTTCCTCAGTATCTTCAAAAATATAATAAGTATCACATCCATTTATCTGAGCCATCATTGTAAAATATGGTATAATAGCCTTATAACCTCCCGATATATTAAAAGCTACATTTTCAGAATAATCTCCTAATATTTCATTAATCCTTTTAATTAAATTACTCAATCCTTCACTTATAAATTGTTCTTTATTTTTTACCTGCAAACCTTTAATAATGTCAATATTAGGATTAAATTTTACTATGAAGCCATCATCTTCTAAAATTTCTTTTATGATGTCAGCGGCAACACATGAAACAATAGTATCAGTGGCAATCAAATATACGTCTATATCTTCTTTCAAATACTCGCTAATTTTTTTTTACACTTTTTATCTCCGCTGAAATATCCTCCGAGCGGTTCTTGCTGTAGAAATTCAAAATTGCTCTTTTTATTTTTTCTATCGGATTAAAATATTCCTCATATTCTCTATAATTTTTGTCCTTTATCTGCTTATAATACGTCTTTATATCTTCTTTCTCTTTTAAGTAATTCTCAAAAAGCGATGTTCCAACAGTTGTTATTATCTTAATCACACTATCCCTCCTAATAAAGACACACCAAATCCTTCATTGGATCTGCTATCTGAAATACCATTGTTATATACCTTTTCTATTAAATCATCAATCGGACCGTCTAATATCTTATAGTAATAAACACTACCAGCTGGTACTGCTTTGGACATAACCTTAGGCTTTTTGTTCTCTAAGTCCCAACCTCCTATTCTAATTGGTTTACCAACAGCGGCAGCAATGAGTTTTACACGCGTCTTTAAATCAGAAAAATCCGGTTTCCATCCACTCTTAAATATAGCAGGATTTATTAATATTAATTTAAACATTTTGGTTTTTTCAATAATTTCTTTTATCTCTTCAACAAAAGTTCCATCTAAAAATTTGGGCAACTCATTTATTTTACTAACATTTGCAACTCTACATTCTCCACCTAATTTTATTAAGCCTCTGTCTGGAAATGAAAAACCTCTACAATCAACATCTACAGCAAAATCCAAAAAATTTTTTACGTCTTTGGCCATTCTTGTATAATTTATTCTATATAAATAGCTCTCTTTCACTGAACATTTTCTATCGTCTATTTTTATCCCTATTTTATCTTCTGCTTTAACAAAGTCTTTAAATGGTATGAAAGTTATACATTCCTTCTTACCTTTTAGGTAATAGCTCATAGCCTCATCGTCAATTAAACCCTTCACGTTATCAACCTTGTCAACAGAATACAACAAATCCATCTGCTCGTCTTCTAAGTCAGTTTTCACTATAGGTTTACACATTTGTAAAAATTCAACTTCATTTTCCCGTTTATTTTTCGCGTCTTCACCTATTACAAGATCCATAGGTACCAATGTATACCATGCTCCACCAATCTTGTAATACAGCCCTTTTACTCGCAAATTTTCTTTAACAAAAGCTATATTTTTGGAATTCATCCCATTCAATGAAAGATAATAAGTAGCAAATGCACCATAAAAAACCGAAGGCGATGGTGGAAATATACTTTTACCTATGCTTTCAAATCCAGCGCTAAAAGGCATACCACTGCCAAAATATACATTGTCCAAAGGAGACACTTTAAATAACATAATTTACTTTTCACCTCCCCGATTTATAAAAGTAAGTATAAATAAAAGACCAATAAAGTTATCATAATCAACTTCTTTATAAAGCAAGCTTAATAAGTTATGCAAATCATTTACAATTTTTTCTTTTTCATTGCTATTTAAGTTTTTGTTTAATGATCTCATAATATTTCTTCTCACTTCACTGTCAAAAATGCCATGTGGAAGATCACCCAAATTTAATTTATCTAAAGAATCCTTTAATTTTTCAACAAAAGAAGTACTTACTTTTTCATTTGCAAAAAACGAATGTATATTTTTTAATATACCTATTGTTCCTTCTTTGTCACTAATATCATTATAATTCCATTTTGCAGTGGCAATATAATTTTCACCCGAATGTAAGATAAGCTTTATTGAAAATGCATTTTTCCCATCCACCATTTTCGCACATTCTTCTGCTTGGTTTACAGATTCTACAACATTTCTTAAATCTTCCTTGTAGTGAGCTATGGATACGCCCATTGACGCTGTAACTTTATAACCCATAAGTATATCGATTCTATCTTTATAATCTATAAATCCCGTATCAATTGTAAAGTCTGGCTTTATCCCATTTTCAACATTTAAGTGTCCGCTAAAAGCTGCTCTAAGTCTTATCATTACATCAATCAATGAATTCAGATTTACAATAGCAAGTACATCATCCCCACCGGAATATATAACTTTTCCCGCTCCTGATTCTTCTACTATTTTCCTCACATACTTTACAGAATAATTTTTTAGAGCCTTGCTTATAGAAGAGTGAACATCTGGTGTCATTAATCGTCTTTTATTTTTTATTATCTGCTTAAAATCATCTGGCAAATTGCTTTGAATTTTGCTATGATACATATCCAATATATCTGGCGCCTTTTCTCCAGATAACCATTTCCCCATATCATCGCCATCAAATTTGATAATGGCATAGTATTTCCTTTTGTTTAACTTAAGATTATTAATTCTATCATCGATATACTTTAATAGTTTTTTAAGTTCTGGCAATTTATCTGAAGGGAAATTATACTTCTTAAAATAAGCTTCATTGAGGTTTTCCTCATATAAAAGCTCATAATCAAAGTTGATTCCGCAGCTTCTAACCATATCTATGTAATCACAAATCATAGATTTAAGTTTATCATCTGGATTATTTATTATATCCAATAATGCTATCTCTGCAGTTGACGGAAAGTTCCATTCTACATTTTTATCGTCAATAATTGATTTAAAGTAAAGTTCCGAAGCTCTTTTTGCCAAGCATATGCCACATAACCCCTCACCTTGTGATATATATTTATATGGAATGCCTTTATCATCGCTTTTTTTGATTATTGCATTCTGTTTCCTAAGAATCTTGATTTTATGGCTTTCTCTTCCTTTTTTAATATTTCTATCTTCATCATTTGTGCACCTGTAGACTATAACATTGCGTTCACCGCATATGGAACATTTACGACCTTCTTCTTCATATTGGCTAAAATTCCTTATGGCTTTTCTTGCACCTATCATCTTTTCCATAAAAGAATAAAGTAAACCATAGATATTCCCAATATTAGGTTTGTACTCCCCATTGTTCTCAACAAATTGTAGCAACTTTTCTATCTCTTCAATTTCATCATCAGCAAAGTAATTTCGAATCATATCAATTTGTACTTTCCAGTCAGCTTTATCTGCATTACCATTTTCCAGAGGTAACGCCACCCAATACACATCTAGAAAATCCTTTAATTGATTTTTAAATATTTCCTTTTGAATATCATCACAAATCAAAAGACTGTTTATGACGTAATCTCCTATCTTTATAAATTCATCTCTTACCACTTTTTCAAGTTTTAATGATCTAATTTCTTGAATATCTTTTGTCGGCAATATGGCAAAAAATCTATTAGGAATGCTTGGCGTTTTAAGATCTCCAACATCAGTTTTTTCGTCATTAAATAACTTCTCTATCCAAAAATCGCACAACGGTTGTTCCATAAGATCAGGAAAAATTATAGAATCTGGGCCATATACCTCTATGACTTTTTCTATTGCTACCCATGTTAGATATGACAAGATGTAACTTCCCCAGTACAAATCTTGAGTTTTCCTTGCCTGTGCTATATATTCTTGTACTGGTCCTATAGTAAAAATAAACAGTGTCATGTTGTTTAAGTTAATTTTATTGTATAAATCAGCATTCATGGAAGATGTTACTTTTAAATGTTCGAAAATAGTATGATTAGGAAATCTGGTATCAGCCGGAACTATATCCCAATATTTTCTATATTCAATAGGCGTATATTTTTTCAGATATTCGTTTAAATAACGCCATATATACACAAATTTTTCAAAATTATTATTAAAATTTTTTTGTGATAATTCCCGTGTAGCATTGTCTACGGCTTTTTTAAATACATCTTTTCGAATGTTTAAAAAGCCACTATATTTTTTACCCGAAAGTGGATGAACAAATTCCGGTTCATTTTGAAATACAACCTGTAACTCTTTGTTTATGCTAGCATTTTTTGGTAAGTAACATCTTTCCATTGAAGATGCAACAATGTCAGAACCTTTACTATCGTCATATACAATTCCTAATTTTTCACATATCTCATGTGCACGCATTTCATGATTTTCACCTGCTAGTAAAATAAATGGCTTATCTGGAGAATCATGAAAAAAGGCTTTGAGTTTTCTTTCAAATAGCTTTTCTCGCATACTCATAGATTCTCACCCCGTATATTAAAGCGATAATCACCATCATTGTTTTTCTTTACTTCATCCCAAAATTTATCTAGTAAAGCATAACTCGGTTTTGCATTCTCTAAAGTCGTTATTTCCTTCCGTCCATTGATTTTTTCTTCCTTAACAAACGCCAAATACATATCTTCTTGCAAAAAAGATCCTCCTAGTTTTAATGCCATCCAATGATATTTGCCATTGCACTCTAGGACTTTAAATAATAGTGGTGATGATCTTCTATTTATTATATATTTGTCATATTTATCGCTCTTTCCTATTACTCTGTTTTTATTGGAATGTACAACTGGAAGTCCAAAAATACCATTTTGTATGTTATTTCTCATTCCATTTCTAAAATTCATGTACATCTTACCAATATCCGATAATGCATCATGCCATGTATTGTAACTTTCTTTTGATACAATAAACGATGAAGAAATAATATTAGTATAATCATTACAATCAATATTTATTGGTCCTATAATATCAGATGCTTTGCTAACATTCTCTAAAATCCAGTGTGCTAACTCTTGACTAATCTTGCCTTTCGGTACAAAATCCAGACCATAAGTATCACCCACAACACTAACAACAGTTAGGGAGCCTGCACCCCTTCTAGCCCTTGATCCAAACCCACCTAAATTGACAGCACACCAAAAGGCTGCCACAGCATTCTTTAAAGCTTCCTCTTCCCTACTGTATAAAATAATCTTAAAAGTAATTCCAGGTTTTAAATATTTTTTTCTAACCACAGAATACAACAAATAACCTATACCTCTGTCTTTTCCAATTAGGACTTTATTTTCACTGTCGTAACGCCAATTAAGTCTATAGTCGTTTTTTAAATCACTACCGATGTTCCTATCAATTCTCGAATCTTTTATCATAATTCTAACTTCACTTTTTCTAGCTTTAACAGATGTACCACCGAAAATTTCTTCTTCCTTTTCTTTTAATTTGCTTACGTTTTTGCAGCATTTCAATGCTCTCCACCAAAAGCGAATCATCCCTTTGATTTCCGGTGTTCTTAATTCGAGATAATTTGGCTCCGCTCCAAACATATAAAGAGGTGTCAATAACTTAAGATCAAATTCAACCGTATACATATCACATATTTCCTCCAATTAAAGTTAATTGGCCTGTCCCATAGCCTAAAGATGTCTTTGCTCCAACTCCTCCATATTTAAAAGCCTCTATCATCCATTCTTCAAGCGTTTTCCCCACAATTTTTAAATATCTTATGTCCTTTTTCAAATAAATCAAGTAAATGTTAAAAACAACTCTTTCAAGAGTTAAAAAGAAAATAGGATTAGGATCCTGCCAATCAGTCGGATAAAAGTCCTTTTTTGTATAATAATCTGTATAGTGCGGATTCATTATATCTTTCCTTATATAAAAACTGTTATTTTCAGGATATGAATCTAAAAAAATAACTTTGCCTTTATTATCCTCATCTCCAAAAATCAATTTAAAATTCTCATCATCTTCTCCGCCTTCTGAAATGATCCAGTTGGACACTACACCTTTTACAGCTTGTCCAGGAATGTATGGAATTCCGTATATCCAGTGAAGCGTCATAGAAACCTCTCTCACCGATTCTTGCCCCAGTCCCACCACAATCCTGCCATCAGGCCTGAACATATAAGTATCCACATCATATCCTTGAGATTTGTATCTCTCAATTAAATATTTTTGTTTTTTTATAAATTGAATACAACTGCTAAATTTACTGCTATCTATCTCTGGTAAATTTCTTGTCATATTGTCTTCAAATTCCGCGTATTTGTTTAACAATAAGTTGAAATTCTCAATATCATAAATATTTTGATTTTTAAAAAAAGAACAAGTATCAGATGGCAATTTAATCTTTTGAATCTGAGTCATCAATTATCATCCCTTCAGCAAATCTCCTAACCCAATTTATAAATTCCATAACTTCTTTTGTTATGATGCGGTAGTAATAACTATCAAAAGATACTACTCTTTCTATCATATCTTTTTCTTGGTGCTTGTTATATAAAGCATTAACAGGACAATCAGGAGATTTGAGCCAATTATCAATATCCCTATATAATAGATTATAAGCCTCGCCAGCCTTGCCGTTACTTTTGTCTTTAGATGATTTCATAAAAGCCAATGTCATCGCAAGGCCATTTGTCTTTATCAAAGCCATTAACCTTTTAGAATATGATTTATAATAGCTACCAACTTTTTTGTCTTCATTTTCTTTCACATTTTTTACGCAATCATATGCATATTTCGCCCTTTTATTTACTGTTGCTTTTATAGACTCTATTTCAGGCATTATCATTGCCTCCTTCTGGTGTAACAATTCTAACAATACCTTTGCCAATTGTAGCATTACCGCCTATTTGAATTATATCGTACTTTTCTATACCACTAAAGAAATAATCTAGTATAAAATCCTCATCGGTTTTATCGATTTTCTTTATGGATTCTTTCTCATTCTCATCAACAAATAGAGCAGAAGCTAAAGCTAACGAATAAAATACAGTATTCTCAGGAATATATTCTTCATTGAAGAGGGCTCCATCTTCAACCGTACCATTTTTAGCATTGATTTTGGTTCTCGTTATAACCTCTGTCGACATATCTGTAAAATCCCTAAAATCATCATCAGAAAGAACCACAATATCTTTTTGCATCTTTTCTCTAAATATGCGATAAACATCTCCTGACGAATTTTGCAACTTCGGGAATATTATATCCGATAACCACTCTGAAAACTTTTTAAGTTTATCATCCTTTTGAACTTTAAAAGAATATTCCTCAAGTATAACCACATTATTATCTTCCAGCTTAAGATTTGAATTCTCAACCATAGAATAAGGCTTGATAGTTTCAATACCATCTAATTTTTCTAAATTTACTCCTTCGCACAAGCTCATTTCCTCTTTAAACCTGGAAATGACATATGGACATGTAACCCAGCCAAAAATACCTTTTACAGATTTTATAGGAAATAACAAAATACGTCCATCTAAAAAACCTAATCCTCCTGCATGATCATCACCATTTTCTGGTCCAAATATATATTTTACTTTATCCTTAAGTTTGGAATCCGAGTTAAATACGCTCCTAAAAGAGCCTTTTAACCCTGATGCTTCGATTTTGGGAAAATTGGAGTGTTTTTCCCTCTGAATCGGAAGATCAACATACCCCAATTCCGAACCACTCCCAACATGAGTCGGAGTTTCAGTGTAAATAAATAATGGTTTAGCTTTTTTGAACATACATACTCATCCTTTCTTTTTAAGATAATAAAATAAATTTATAGTTACCACAAATGCTTTCAAAATTTATATTTTCAAGGTCACAAAAACGGATAAAAATTTTTCTTACTATTTCATGAAATTTGTCAAAGTCATTATTTGAAAGGATTCCAAATCCATGGGCAAATATGGATTTATTTCTTAATTTCACATTTGAATATATCATTCCGATATTTATCCCTTCCATCAATTCATCTTCAATCGCTTTTAGTATAACATACGCATCAAAAAGTGCTATGCTGTTATTAGGTAACTCAGCATAAGTTTTAAAATTCTTAAAATGCTTTATATTTTCATTCATTCTCGATAATAGCTCATGTTTATCAATATTAAAAACCGAATAATCGGGCAACGAAACATTAAACCCATTTTTTGCTAATCTAACCTGGGCTATCAGCTCTAAAACGCGATACAGCAGTAAGATAGCAACATCATTTTTTCCCTCTTCACTTCTCCTTAATGCATTTGTATATATTGAAAACATAAGAGGTATATAAAGCTCTTTATTAGTAATATATTCCCATTCTTCATTTTTATCGTTAAGATTAATCGATTCTAACGGTTTGATGAGCCTATACTGATTATACAAAGTTTCATAATATTTATATGCGGCTAAGTCTTTTTCAACATATCTCCAAGCTTTTAAAATACTGAACAATTTTTCGAATTCTTTAATGCATTCATTAAAATATAAGCAATCCCATAATCTGTAAATATTAGATAGCAATTTATAGAATATATAATCTCTATCAGCGACTCTTTCCTCCAAATCTGAAAAAATATTATATGCCGATACAAATTCATTTTTGTTAAAAAGTGCTATTGCTTTATCTTTTTCTAAATCGCCAAAAACATGGTATGGATCTTCTACAAATTTTAGCTCTTCTGTCCCTGGTTTTGGCTTTCTCATTTTACTGTTGTATTCGCTAGCTACATAAATCAAATCAATTTTAAAATAAGCACCTGCCATAGCAATACCAGCAGACATAGATTTAGTACCACCCGTAAAATCAATAGCCGTTTTGACAGGAGAACCCCATCTGTCAACATATACCTTTTTTAATACTCGATAAATATCAACAGGATCATCTTTAACTATCTCTTCAGCAACATATTGTGATGGCAGCAAATTTGTCCATTTTATTACTTCGTCTAAATTTTTCAAAGAATCCTCTGTGTATAAAAACAATACCCTTTTAGGCTTTAATGCTTTAATAGTTAAAACTAACGGTTCAAATGACATACCTAAAGATAATATTAGATTTTCGTACTTACCGTAGAACTCATTATTGATACTTAAGTGAAACTTATTTACTACCAGTGGAAATATTTCGTCATAATAATATTCTTCAGCTCTTTTTGCTTGCATTGTCTCCCAAATTTTTGCTTTTTCATTTAACAAACTTTCAATTTTGTCATTACTTAACTTTAATTCCTCTTTCAATCTTAACCCTCCTCGTATAATTATTATTAAAGACAATAAATTTGTCTCACATCACAGGACGCCACATCTTTTATTTTATGACCTTTATATTTACTTTTGAGATAACCTGTATGTAACATTATTATTCTGTAAAGTTAATATGGGACAGGCTTTTGTCCTCCATGCAGTTTTTCCGCTCTTTTAAGTATGGTTCTTAAAGCAAGTTTGCCTTTTCTTACACAATCTCTTTATCATATATAAACTCCTGCCAGCAAAAGGATTCAGGTTTATATACTAATCTCTTATAAGTTTTTTAAATGATCTGGGATAGTATACGCATTTAGAGTCACTAGTTTACCTTTTAGTTTTTTCCCTTTCTTTGCCTCTTCCATATAAACAAAACTAATCAAATATATAATCACATTTCTAATTATTTGTGTAATCTGGATTGTTTTATCAACCAAATACTCTTCATTCATATTTTCAAAACTGTATTTTCCCATCCAATATACATTTAAAAAGCGATGCGTCAAAGCATTTCTAATTTCCCTTAAATCTTTATATTCACCATTTTTAAATTCCAAATGTATATTAAAAAGCGCATTTAAAGCATAATTTTTTGTTTTTATAATCTTATTGCAAATATCAAATTTAGTTCGTTCTTTCTTTTCATACCATATATTATTAAAATTAATGTTTTCAACTTCTTTACCAAGTGCAAGATATTCATTTAAGAATATTGATACTTTATCTAAAATATCATACATATTTTTAAAAGCAAATTTCAATAGCTGGATAAAAATATTATGTTCTACATAATCTAAAGTATCTATAATAGCAACATCTTTGTCAGCAAAACTTAAGTCATTATCTTTATAAACGGATTGCACAAGTAAAAATCTTGCAGCAACGTAATTTTCTTTTATTTCATTCAAAAACGATGATAATTTCAGATATGTATCGTCTTCTGATGATTTTGCTATATCAACTATCATATTTTTAATGACAATGTCATCCCCTAAAGAAAGCTGGCATTTTTGACAAAAGTTACATAAATTTAAATATAGTTTATGTTTTATGCAAAATTGAACTAAAAACTTTTCAAAATCTGATTGAGTATCCATTTTTGGCTTCTCTAAATCACTTAGTTCAACATTATTTACATATTTTTTTATTTCATGTAAGTTTCTCAAAAATTCCTTTTTAGCTTCACTATGTACGCCATACTTTAAGCCAAGGTTAATAAAGTTATAAGCTTCTATATAGTACATCCTCCAGTGTTCTCCTGTTATTTCTGCATAATATTTCAACGCCAACCCTTTGTTAGCCAAGGCCATTCCAAAATATGGATTTATTACCAAAGCTTTGTCATAATAATAAAGAGCTTCTAAATTTCTTCCAATAGAATCAAACGTATTTCCTAAATTGACATAGGTTTGCACTGTTATGTCAGTTAACTTCTTTCTACATTCTAAGGACTTTTTATAATATTTTATTGCCTTATGTGCTTCAGTATCAGTTTTCATAAATCCATACGTTAAGTTATTTATTCGCTTCAAATTAAACAGTGCAGAATATCCATTAGCTAAATTGTAATATACACTTTGTAATATATTTTCTTGTTGTTCATATTCATTTAGGTTTTCTAATATAAGACCAATACCTTTATTAATCAAATCCTCATCATGTTTTATTGAACCGATATCTATATAAATGCCGCTTAAAATATAGCTTTTATATTTTGGATCTACTTCTGCTACTTCTATTAAAGCAATTTTCTCCATGGCCTTATCAAATTCACCATTATCGATATGATTACATATTTCTTTATGTAATTCATATAATTCCATAGTTTTTATCTCCTATACTTTTATAAATTGTACAATCACTTCATTTAGAAGGTATTGAAGTTTTTATAAGGCGTGGATGTGCACACAATTCCATCAACTTTTGCAAGGCACCAAGAGGTGATCCTTTTTTCTATTTATTTTTATAATTTTCTATCAGAAACTTAAGCTTTCATGGCTACAATCATGAAACAGTCTATTCGATATTAATAAATATTTAAGAATTATTAAAAATATTTTCAAGAAATTCTTTTATTTCGTCTACATCAACAATGTCTGATATTTTGAAATCATTTGCTATTTTAGAATTAATCTCAAAAATTCTTTCAATTGTAAGTTTATTATTTTTATCTAAGTTAAGTACACCTTTATTAAATATACTTTCTATGTCACCGGATAAAATACATATACCATGTTGTCTTAAGTATTTTAAAAATTCCTTAAGACTATTATAATATACACTATCTTCAAATTCTTTAATATTTTTTGCTGTATAAAATCTTTCTTCATAATTTGATTTAATTTTATTCCTTATTTTGCTTATTTTGCTTATTACTTTGACATAATCTTTATTAAATTTTTGCTCAAATAAAGAGTCACTAATATTTGCAATACTCTCATGACAATCAACACCATAACTTTTAGTCTTTACTGTATCATTATCTCTCAACAAGTAATCAAAGTCAGCCATAATATAAGTTTCTATACCCAATTTAAGAGTCAATTTAACAAATTTGCTTATTCTATCCTTACCTCCTGCACTAATTATTGAAATATTCTCTTCGTTAAGCTTATCTCCGAAAAATTCTTCAGCTATCCATCTAATAACATAACTATCATATCCCTCGCATATAATAACTTTATCAGCAAAAAATAATTCATTTTGATTGTTATCAATTAAAATTTCTTTGAATTCTTTCAAATTTAATTGGTTTGTAATTGAGCGACCACTAATCTTTCTAACTAATATTACATTTATATTTGATTTAATTGTTTTTAAAAACTCTGGACTATGCGTTGTTATAATAACTTGATTTTTATTTTGTTTAATAAATTTATCCAGCTTATAACTAATTACTCTGCATGCATGAGGATGCAAATAAAGTTCAGGTTCTTCTACACAAAGTAATGCTGTTGTTCTAGTATTAACATAATTTGTATAATAACTAAATAAACCAATTATTGTTGCGCTTTGAATTCCAGCACCTTTTTCAGTAATCAATGATTTAAAACCATCATCAACATATATTAGAGTATTTTTATAAATATCAGTTCTTACATCAGCGTTAAGCTGAAATATTAATTTTATATTTGGAAATGCAACATTTAAATTTTCATCATTAATTTCATCTTTTATATCACTAAATATTTCATCCGCTATATCCTGTACCTGTTTGTATGCCTCATCTAATTTTTCTCTCTTACTGTTATTAAGTGTTAGATATTTAAGTAATTTACCATACCAATTCCACTCATTTATTCTTAATTGCAAGGCTGGATCTCTAAAAGATGGTATTATAGCACTTTGAATAAATTCATTTCTAATAGGGGCTGAAAAGCCCATTGTCCAATTACTATTTTCATTTTCTCTATAAAAAAAAACGTATTTTTTTTGATAATATCTCCGTTTTCGCTTTTATAAACTTTTAATGCATATGCAAAGATATATTTATTTTTAAATTCATTTTTTAATGATGATATACCTCTTATATATGTTTTCTCAATTCTATGATCAAGTTCATCTACACTGATATTAAATTCTTCTTCAAATTCGTTCAATAATGCATCTTTTGATATTTCTCTATTATATTTGTAATATCCAATCTTATCATCGATAATATCATAATTTATCTCTTCTCTATCATCTCTTTTTAATTCTCCATATATAAATATATTATCTGAAACTATATCATTATTATTGTCATTAAAAGTATAAAAATCTTTTTCAGTTATATTCTCGTTTTTCTGCCATGCAGGAGCACTTTCACCTAATAAAATATCGATAGCTTTTATTATATTACTTTTCCCACAATTATTTCTCCCAATTATTATGTTTTTCCCCGGTTCAAATTTTATATCAACATGTTTTATGCTTCTGAAATTTCTAATTATTAACCTTTTTAAGTACATTATTTCTCATCTCTCTTATTAACTTCAGACCAAAATAATATATTGCATTAAATTTGAAAGAAAAAACATTCGTGATTGGTTCTTCCCGTGTCTATAACTCTCAATTCGTTGTTTAATAAATTTATTTATATGGTTAAGTGTCATATTTTTATATATGTCACTGTCATTACTTTTTTGAGATATTAATAATTTTAAAACATAAAAATCTCTTACTTTGTATACCTTATTATTCATAACTTTTTCCGTTATATCTTTATTATTTTTTTCGTCTAATAATCCAAATCTCTTTAGGCAATATTTTATTTTTTCTACTTTAAACAATTCTTTCTTTTTATACCTACCCGATTTTACTTCACAAATTATTGCTACATTCTCATTTTCATTCAGATCTTCAAAAAGCAATTCATCATATTCTATATAATTATGACCATCTATCGTTTCTTTTGAATTAGCCATTTTAATTCCAATAATATCGCAATCAGAATTTTGTTTATTATTTAATCCATTTTTATGTAATACATAATCATCAATTAAAAAAAAACCATTTAATCTTAAATACCAATAGGACATTTCCTCTGCATAATTTAACATATAAAGGCCCCCTAATATGTATTAAATTACTTTTTAAAATTTTTGTCATAATAAATATCTCGATAAAATTCAAAATAAATAAAAATATAATATAATTTAGTCCTTAATCCTTACAAATGCTCGCCCTTCCTCTCTCTAAGCTCCTTCAATATTTCTTTCACATTTTGTGCTTTATCTTTTGAACATATTAAAAGTGCGTCTTCATCCCAGCCAAAGTCGCCAGGTACTACATATACATTTTTTGCTTTTTCCATTATGTTGTAGTCTATTGATATACTATCAAGCTTCAAGCTTTGTGTATTCATTGTACAATATGTTCTCTACATTATTAGATTCAATATTGTCTTCCATTTCATTTAATGAATCAATTTTCTTTAAATTTTTATTGTGTACATTTTACCTCGAAGTTTTTTGTCAAAACGAGTTACATAGACCAAGCGGAAAAATCTTGCAACAGATAATCGTAATTTTCTTCTTCTATATTCAGGTATCTCGATGGTATAATCACTTCATTAAGAAGTTGAATCTTTTTTTGCAACACCTCATTTAAACGTTCTTCTACTGTTTTTCCTCTGCTGCTTGTACATATAGGGTAATATATGTTTACCTCACGAGTCTGGCCTATTCGGTAAACTCTATCTGTCGCCTGTTTTTCAACAGCTGGATTCCAATCCCTCGTATAATGAATAACATTATTGGCTTCTGTTATGGTAATGCCTACGCCAGCAGCTCTTGTAGAAAGTATAATAATATTAAATCCCGGATATTTTCTGAACTTATCAATGACGCTCATTCTATCACCTTTGATGTTACCATTTATTACAAGGCAATTTATTCCGAAAACATCCATGATAACTTTTCTCAATATCGTCTGCATTTTTATATAATGGGTAAATATTACCGCTTTTTCGCCCTTTAGTTTTATTTCATTTATAATCTCTATTAGGCGTTGAAGTTTTCCAGACTCATTTATAAACTTATAGGTATCCCCATCTCCGTCATCTTGTATAAGGCGTGGATGTGCACACAATTCCATTAACTTTTGCAAGACACCAAGGGGCGATTCCTTTTTCTCGTTATTTTTATAATTTTCTATCAACTGACAATATAGTTTCTCCTGAAAAGTCGTAAGTTCTACTTCAGGAAAAATCTCATTCTTAGCAGGAAGTGATAAAATGCCATCTTTTGTTCTTCTAAGGTACACAGGTCTTATCGTATTTAATAGCTTGTTTTTTATTGCTAAATATTCTTCATTTTTATTGCCTATAGCATCCTCTATAGGTATCTGATATGTTCTTCTGAAATCATGGTAACTTGATAAAAGGCCAGGTTGAACATAATCCATTATACACCATAGCTCACCAAGGTTATTTTCTACTGGAGTGCCAGTCATGGCTATTTTGATTTTAGCCTTTAAGGCTTTTACAGCTGAAGTAGTTAAAGTTGTGCTGTTTTTTATTCTTTGGGCTTCATCGCAAACAATAGCCTTCCAATCTATTTGCCCCAGCAACAGCTGATCTCTGACAAGCGTCTCATAAGTCGTCAATATAATTTCATAATTCTTAAGTATCTCAGGTGTTTTATATCTTTGATAGCCAGAATGCCTATATATAGAAGTTATTTCAGAAAACTTTCGTATCTCGTTTTCCCAAACATTTAACAAAGTATATGGAGCTATGATTAATGTAGGTTTTAGTTCATTACATTCTTTTAGATAACATAAAAAACTAATTACTTGTAAAGTTTTGCCTAAGCCCATATCATCGGCAAGCAACCCACCGAGGTGATTTTCGTATAAGCCCTTAAACCATAAAAATCCTTCTTTTTGATGTTCATACAGATGACAATTCTTCAAATACATAGGATATGTAAAATCTCTTGTGCTAAAATCACCTATAAATTGTTTTTTCAAGTTTAATGCAGTCTCATTGTATTCCAGATCATCTAAATTTTCGTATATTTTTAAGACATAAGGCAATCTGGTAATATCTATTTTTTGCACCTTTGAAAATGATTCATTAGCTATATTTAAAAACTTATTTGCCTGCTCTATATCAATCTTTATCCACTTGCCCTTATAATTTACATAATCTTCTCCACTTTCAATTGCCTTTTGGACCAACTGACTGTATTCAAGAGCATCTATCTTATCATCACCTGTTAATCCATACTCCTGTACATTATCAACATCTTCATCAAAAGAGCCTACATCTTCATGTATGATTCCTCCCACTTCAAAATCAAACCATCCGGAATCTTTATCCTTTTTTATATTTATGTACGGATTAGCCCTGTATACCTTAAGACCTAATTCCTTCACTCGCTTGCTGAAATTAGACAAATCTATATCTTCAGGCAAAATTGAATATGGATCTGTCAGAAACTTAGGAATCTCAGATCCTCTAAGATGTCCTCGATTAACGATTTTATTATAATTCTTAAGAACCTCATCTTCGAAAAAAATTCTTTTCCTTTTTATACCATCACCGTATAGAGTATTGTACTGTTTTAACACCTTATCTTTACTGTCCTTTAATAGGCTATCAATTTCATCCCCTAAAACAGGTACAATCTGAAGGTGATCATCATCATGCTTGATTATATCTACATCCAATTTTTCAGAATAATAAACTTCTTCGCTTTCTAAAAATCTATCAAAAGTCACATTAGCTGTCTTAGCTTTATATTTAACCTTTGCAACTATCTTTGCTTGGGAAATAGGATCATCAGTCGGCTTATACGCGTCTATTTCTTGTAAAAGGCTATAGAGATTTAATGGTATTAAATACATACAGCCTTTGTGTAATATTATATTATTAATCCTTCTATCCAAAGGCCCCATCTTCTCATCTTTTATGTATACCTCTGGTATCAACTTAAAATCATTACTCCCAAAAATTCCTCTCGCCTTTATATGAACTTTAATAGCATTATCTTCAATGGGAAGACTAAGTATACGCCTCTTTTCTTCATCAATATTGTATAAAAATTCATAAGGTATAATGTATGAGTTATCTTTATCCTGTAAAATACCTTGCTGCCATAAGTCTTCAAGTACATTTAATTTTTCCAATTCTTTAGTTGAAATGTTTTTAAAGTATTCTACTGGATTTAAAAAAAGCGGTATTTTTATTTCAAATATATTTTTTCTCTGTTGAACATTACTTACTATTTTGATGCCTTCATCAGTTAACGAATTAGATATATTTATCAATCTAAACCACCCTTTAACAGCAACAATACAGTGTTATAAGCTCTTAATTCCCATTTTCCTTTGTGTATTATCCTAGCTATTGCAATGCTTTCATCTTTAAAAAAATTATCACTTTTTGAACTGCTTTCATTGGCAAATGGTCCAAACCTTTGCTTAAAAATATCTAATTTATATATATATGCAGCACCAATAGGATCAAATTCAACTACTACAAATTTATTAAAATATATAAAATAGATTGCTTGATTACGCTTATTCCTTCTAACCACATTAAAATCCTTAATATAATCAATATATTCTGACCAAAAATTATATCTGGGGCCATCAAGGTGTTCTTTCATCAAATTATCTAAATACCATTTTCTACATCTATTCCATACTGGTTCAGAAACATCTCTCCAGAAAAAATCTATTTCTCTATTTTCAGGCATTTTATTATATTCCAATATATATTTCATTATTTTTGAGTCAAGTTCAGAAAAGAAGACATTTATCACGTAGTTTTCAACAAACATCAATAATTCTTTTTGATTATAAGATTTTATTATATCCAGAATAACCTCTGGATTACTCCTTATATAAGATTCTTTATCGCAATATAAATAAAAATATTTTTTTATATCCAATCCAAGTCTTAACTTTTCACTAATTTTAAATGTATTAAAAAATTTATCTAAATCAAGTCTTGTTTTACTTATATTAACACAAACAAATTTAATTACATCGTCTCTAACTACTATTTCATTAATAAATTGTAATATCTTTTCATTTCGAAAAAGTTCTATAAAAGCTTCTTTAAATTCATTGCAAAACTTTGTAAAATAATGTACATATGTTTTTTTAAAATAATTATTTTGATACAGTTCCCAGAGCATATTTGCAAATTTCTTTTTAAACCTCAACCTTATAATTTCATAAACTTTATCAGGATCGATGGTAAAATCATCGCCAGCAAGATAATTAATCAAAATATACAATTCACGATTATTAAGAGAAAAAGCCATATCTCGTATATCATTATATGGCGTCTTATCTATTTTTTGTAACAACAAAAGCCTTTCTTCTGCATCATTATATTTCTTAAAAGATACTACTTTGTTAACATTACTGGATACTATAGAATTTTTGATTTCTATCAATTTATAAGGTATATAAAGAAAATCATATTTACTCACTTTGTAGAACCCTTCCCTAGGACTTTTTGCATCTCCATTATCATTTCTTCTTCTTTTAAGCGAAACTTAAATTCTACCCTTCTGGATTTTTCTCTATTTACTTTCCCATTTTCAATAATCAATTGGCTGTATGAACGACCATTAGCTGTTATATACGGCATCAAATCCGATTTCATATTGGGATCGATACCCTTTATATCAGATTGCAATATATACCTAACAACTTCAAAAGCCCTCTTCTGAGAAAGCTCCAGATTGTACACATAGTCACCAGTATCATCAGTATGTCCTTCTACAATTATCTGTGAAATGTATTTTTTAAATTTCGGATCCATAAGTATTGATATGTACTTAGGAAAAAATTCATTTAGATATCTTTTTCCTTCGTCTTTCAAATCATATTTATCATTATCAAAAAATATTCCCTCGCTAAAACTTATTGCACCTGTTTGAGGATCTATGCTAAGAGAAAGATCTGAATTTTTAAATTCATTTAAAAGCTGATCTATGATGCGAGCCCTAACACCAATTATTTCATCAACTTTTGCCTTTTGTGCATTTAGCTCGACAGCAATACTAGCATATTTATAAATCATAATAACAATTAAAAGCGCAAACATTAAAAGTAGCGCTGCCATCAAGTCCGAATAAGACTGCCAATAATCATGTACATTATCTTCATCCTTCAATTGCATTCATCTCCTTGTCTTCATTTCTCAAAGTCCTCTTAAATTCCATAATAACTTTCGGCAATTCATCCACAGATTCTTTAATTTCACTCAATGTTGAATTTAGATACATTATTATATTGGCAAGCTCTTCATCGAATAGAGATAGACTTCGTTTAAGCCCTTCATGCGTCTTATTAGCAAACTCGTCCATTGATTGTTTAAGACTGTTGTTTAAAATATCGATATTCTTACTTATATTGGCATAACTCGTCTGCAGTAACTCAAACTTTTCATTAATCTCCGATATATAATTGGATACAATTTGAATATGTTCTGTTTTGTCTTTTAATAATAAATCCTTTTGCTGGTTAATTTCATTCATCATTTTTAACATATCTTCAACAAGCATATTTACATTCAAAGAAGCCGATTCTAACTTCGATATGTCCTCAACAAGATGTTCATTAGCTGCATTTACTTTATCGAAATAATCAGAGAAACTTGTAATTGCGTTTTCAATAGCCTTATTAACATCTTGTAAATTCAGTATATTATTTGACAATTTTTCCATGAGTTCATTCATGCCTTCTTTAACCATTTGCTGCCACTTTATCATCTCGTCAATTGACCCAGCAAGATCCGTAAATTTTCCTTTTAGTGACGTATCCATACCTTCAATAAACTTATCGATAATCTTATTAACCCCTTCCAGCTGGTTTTCGTACGCTAGATTAGCAAATTTTTCAATCATTTGTTTAGATATTTCGCTGGATTGTTTAATCTCACCAATTGAATTATCAAAGGATTCCACAATTTTAGATGTGACATATTGATTTACGATATTAGCAAACTCAGGAAATATTCTTTGCTCTAGTATATTTGAAAATACATTGCTGATCTCAAGGGATAAATCTGATACAAATTTTTGCATGTATGTTTTTTGTTCCTCTTGAATGTCCCTTATTTCCTTAAGATAATAATCTATCCCCTTCTCATCAAAAATATTTTTATACAAAGAATGAAGTGTGTCTATTTTTTTTTCTATAATAATTGAGTAGCTTCCTATCAATAAGAGACCAAAGTAATGAAGAAACAAGACCAGCAATTGATGTAAGAAAAGCAAGATACATTCCCGAGATTAAATTATTTATTCCTTGCTCCAGTACTTGAGTATTACCTGAAAAATTTAGATCACTTAAACCTAAAACAAGTCCAACAAAAGTACCTAAAATACCAAGGCCTGTAAATACACCCGGCATCATGTTAAATATCTTTCGCTTGCCTGGAATCTCAACCAGGGCAGTATAATCAAACACATCTATAGCATTTTTTATATTGCCACTATAGCACATACTTTTAAACTTTTTAAGCAACTCAGTTATATCTTTGTCATTTTTTTCTCTTTCTATCGTTTCATCTGTCAATTCAATAAGTTCTTCTAGCAACATATTTTTATCTGATGTATTTTGAATTTTTTCTATGTATGAATCAATAAGTTTAACATATCGTTTAGGTTTCCTATGGGTCCAAAGGTAAGTAATAAAAGCAAAAACTACAATACCAATGCAAAAAACATCATTAAAATCCGGGATTGATTTTATCAGAAAAAGTACAATTGTTTTAAAAATCAAAAATCTCACCCCACTACTATTATTCTCTTTATCTTTTCTTATCAGTTATATTTTTTCAAATTGATTTCTGTAGAAATTTTTGATTCAGACATTTGTTAAATCGAAATTTTATCATATAATTCCCTACCGCCAATTATATTTATAAATCCATAATTATTTCCTTCCAAAATATTTTTAAAAATCGCAATCTCTCTTCTAAATGTGATAATATAAAAAAAGCTGCAAGAATTTTGTTTAAAACAATTATATACTTCTTTTATAAAATCTAACTTTTTCCGACTTCTTTCTGAAATTTCTTCACTTATAAATGTTTTAATATCTGTCTTACATTCAATAAACTCTCCATCACTTTTATCAATACAGATATATTCTTTGGTTATATGTTCAACAAAATCTTTATTAAAAAATACTATATCAAAATCAAAGTTACTTATTTTTTTCTCATTATAGAAAATTACAGTTCTACACGTATAATCATAATTTCCCCCTTCTAATTTAAAAGGCCCTAATTTTTGAACTATATATTCTAATAAATTACCTCTTATATCATAGCATAGAAAGTCATTACACAATTTCAAAAAAATTTCACTATCATATTCACTAATAACCATTGCATCTACATATCTTTGAATTAATTTTTTTTATGTGTTTTTCGGTTAAATTACGTTTTTCATCAATTATAATTTTTGTAAATATATTTAGGAATTTTTTATCTGATAATAAAAAATCACCAAGCTTTTTAATTATATGATCTGCCTGGTAATCTATCTTTCTATTTATAATTTTATACCCCATAATTTCACCTAAACTATTTTATATGTACTTAAAATTAATGGTGGTAACCCCATTCTAACAGTCATAGAAGAAATAAGTTCACGACCATATGGCCAAACATTTAAAGGTAAATTTATTTTCACAAATTTATCTATCAATTCTTTATCAATATTTGAAGCATTCTCTAAATGATAAGTAGCTATGAACTCGGCATTTATCTCTAATATTTCTATATCCTCTTTAACTCCCTTTACATTAAAACTTGCTTTACAATCGAAATTATCTCCTCGTAATTCACCTAATTCAAAATTATGATTAAAATTAACATTTATTCCCTGTAGTAATTTCTTATGATCACTCGTTCTTATACAATTTAATTTAGATAAGTAAATATTAACCAATTCTATATTTTTTATCATTTCTTTATAATTATCTTCCATTTTGTTCACCCTTATGCAGCATAGCTGCCTTCACTATCTTCACAATTTAACATCTTCAATTGTTTGCTCTCAGTTATATATGTTTCAATATAATTTTCAAATTGTTTTTTATACAAATTCTCAATAAACATAATTACATCATCAGGTATGTCTTTGTACCATCCCAATAAATCATTATAGAATACAATATCTTTTTTATAATTTTTAAATATCTCATATTCCTCTTTATAATTCAAAAATATCTTTTTCAATCTTTGAATTGAATCATAATCTAAAAAATTTAGATAGAAATAGTTACTAACATTATCTTTCCTATCTTTCAGCGACTTCTTGGTTTTGCAATATTCTTCATACAACCATTTATAATTATTTTCTTTTATCGCCTTTATATCGTTATTTAAATTATCCAATAGCCAATCAAAAAAGTCTTTTATATCATCATTAATGCTGCGTTGTTCATAATTAAGAAAATAACTACGCAACATTCCTTTCAAAGTTGATCCAGGAATAAACTTATTTCCATTATAATCAGTATATCCATAATCTGTAATATAAAATTCCAAATTAAACATATTTTCACCTTCTTCTATAACAAAACATAATTGTTCCTTAATCACCATATTATCATACTTCCCTTTCTAAGTCTATAGCGCCTTATAATAATTATTTCCCATATAATGTATTCATATACCTATGAACTTATGAAAGGGAAAGATTAATCGAATAATTTTGGCCTTTATAAATACTCGCTATTTTTTTCCTTCAACTCCTGCAATATATCTCTCTCGCATTCTGCGCTTTATCTTTTGAGCATATTAAAAGTGCGTCTTCTGTGTCTACGACAATCACATCTTCTATGCCTAAAGTCGCAATGAGTTTATCGCTTCCTGCTATGATGCATTTCTTTGTATCAATGCTTACGACATTGCCTTTTATGACGTTGCCGTTCTCGTCTTTTTCGTACAATCTCTCCATTGATGTCCAGCTTCCTACATCATCCCCTCCAAAATTCCATTGCCATACAAAAATACAAAATCATATTTGCCTTTTGATTTTTTGCCAAACCATTTCCAGTTGTGATCTTATAAGGCAAAGCCCCTTTTTAATATTCCTTTGATATTGTTATGTCTTCCATAAATGCTGCTTTTTATATCTTTCTAAATTTACCACTTAAGATTTTCAATTGGTCATTTTCATAACCTATATCGTATGTACACATATAAAGACTTGTCACAACAGTATCTTGATCAGTGAGTTCCTGAGCTTCTATTGTTATAGTAACTTCTACATGATTATTATCTTTGTAATTAGATATAATGTTTTGAATATTAACATATTCTGTTCTAAGATAGCCATTTCGAAAATCTTGATATGTTGTTCCGCTTTGCCAATCACTGCCTAAAAGTGAATATGCAGTAACATAATCATGCGAATTGATGCATTGATAAAAATACTGAACTAAAGCTTCGGCTTCTTCTTTAATAGATTGACCATTATCAAGTTGCTCTGTAGAATCAACTGCATATTCATTTGTCTGAGGTTTTGATGGATTTTTCGCCCAATTCTCCACAAGTGGTAATACTTGATTTATGGGTATGGAGAAACCTATTACCCCTTCAATAGTCCCGGCTGAATTTACTCCTAGAACCTCTCCTGTATTTTGATCCAATAGTGGGCCTCCACTACTACCAGGCGATATAGGAGCTGATATCTGATATACCCCTTTATACACATATGGTGCAATTGTAAAATCTCTGTCAACACCACTTATTATCCCCGTCGTAACTGTATTCTGTAACCCCAGTGGACTTCCCATGGCAATGACAGGATCGCCGATTTCCCCTTTTCTCGATGATATTTTAACAGGAGTCCTTCCAGCGAGTTCAGGTACATTTATTAATGCTACATCTATATCTTCGCCCTTGCCTATAACTGTACCGTTGTATTCCTTTCCATCATATGTCTTAACTTTTGCTGTTGAAGCACCACTAACTACGTGGGCATTTGTTATGATATCGCCATTAGTGTCGTATAAAAAGCCAGAACCTGATACTATATCACCTCCATCGTTGACCTCGATGTACATAACTTTTTCCTGATTATCAGATATTATAGCCTTGATATTAGGTTGTTTTGAATCTTTTGTTTGTGAACTTTTTATAGCGTTATATTGGCTTAATTTTGAATTACCTGTAATTACTTGTTGATGAAATTCTTTGTTAATATAATAAAATGCAACAAGTCCAATTTCTATTATCAGAATTGTTATAAGTAAATTAATAATTAAAGAATTTTTAGAATCTTTTTTTTGTCTCTCCCATGCTTGTTTGCCCCTTTTAATCAATATACCAGTTTATCCCAGTTATTTCTATATGATCAGCATTTGAAAGCCCATAATGTATGTTGGAAAAACTTCCTTTTTGCAATGGTGACAAATAAACTGGATATACATATGTATTGCCGTCTCCAATAGTATTACCATTAGCATCATATATTGCATAATAAATTTCTACTTCATATATAGGTTTTGTGGCTACATTTTTAATTTCTCCTTCTATCACAAAATCCCCATAACCATTGATGTAATTTTTTACATTTAATACACTGACCGCATTGGTCCTGTTCATAGCATCTTCTTTGGCTGCAGAAATCATAGCTTGCTGCATTCTCTGTGCTTCTGCGTTTTCAAAAGCAGTTTTCTGATCCACTATAGTTTTTTTAAATGAAATAAGTTTAGCATTTGAACTATCGTATTGCATAGCTTTTTCTATCACTTTTAATGCTTCATTAAACTGTTTATCCTTTAACAACTCATTGGCATTTGAGTAAGCTATATTGGCAATTTTCTGACGTATTAATTTATCTATATTCTTTGCATCTGGACTATCTATATAACTTAACCTAGACAATGCATCAGCCAACTCATCAATTGTATTTTTGTTTTTGGCATCATCATACAGTTGTTTTACTTCTACCTGTGTTTTATACTTTTTGCTGAGATTAGAAAGCATGTCAAAATACTCACCACTTCGACCTTCAAGGTCTTTATCAACTGCAGAAATGGATTTTAATGCTAAATCAAATTTTTTATCATCAGCATACTTATTAGCTGTTTCTAATTTTTCATATACCGTTTTGCCAAAATTTATTAAAACCAGGTCTTGTTGTAATACTTTATGATTAGGACGCAAAGCCAAGCCCTTTTTAGCAAAATTTAACGCAGTATCAAAATTCCCCTGTAAAGCCATATCTTCTGCTTTTGCCCGTATTTCTTCCACTTTCTTATTGACACCTATTTCATAGAAAAAATAAAAAGTTACCGCTATGGCAACCATTATGGCAAAACTAAAAGGAATGAGCCAATATCTTTTATTTGAAGTTTTTGCTTCTTTAGATGTATTGTCCACTATTGCGCCACAGTAAGGACAGATATGAAGATTGTCTCCTATTTTATAGCCGCAATTCTTGCAGTACATAAATGTCCTCCCCTTCTAGTCAAAAAATCCCTTCTTAAAATTTTATCAAACTGCATAAACAATAAAAAGGCATTTTTTACTTTTTCCTGCAGACACTACAAATTCAGATTAGCACCTACTTTAACGCCAGAGCCTTGCTCGGCGCACAGAGTCGTCTCATGTGTTTTTTTATGTATTCAAACATTTAAAGAATTTCTACCCAAAAAATTAAATGATAGCTTTTTATAATATCCGCTTCTATTTAAAATAGATATTAGATTCTCGAATTCACGTTTATATAATTCAAATATTCTTGCATTTAATTCAGTTGTATCATTTTCATCAATTTCTAAACCAAATAAAAAAACATTAGCATTTTGTGTTAATTTTTTTTAATTTTAAATATATGTCATTCATATATATAATTTTATTAATATCTTTTTTTGATAAAAAATTTTTAATGCTACATTTACATTCTATTAATTCGATGAAATTGTCATCATTCCAAAATCCAACATCAAAATTTGTTAGACTATCACTTCCTAAAATTCTGTCATTAAACTCAGTATTGATTTCTTTTCCATTATAAAAAGGAACACATTGGCGTTCCTTTTTTATTTGAGTATTATTATATCTAAAATTAAATACAATATCTTCAACTATATTTCCTCTTATATCGCTCAAATCATCGTCAGAGTAAATTTGATATATAAGCTGTCTAATGTCGTTAGATATATTATTTTTTATCACCTCAATAATTATGCCGCCTGTATTAATCTATCAGACGGCGTATAATAATCACATCTATCTATTTCAAAATGAACACAATTCTTCTTGTCAATATTTACCTTCATCTCTTTTTTGTTTTCGTCATATAATAAATTTCTTCTCTTTAATCTAGTATAAATGAAAGATGATATATTTTCTAAAGTAGCATATTCTTCTTCTAACCAATCATCTAAATCTTTTATTTCATCATTTGAAATAAACAACTCTTTTGCTCTATCAATTATCTCTAAGACATCTTTTAATTTTTCCTCATCAATATTTTTAGACTCCTCATCTTCTAAATTAATATTATCAAATCCATCGAAAGTTTCATATCCTTTTTCGTTATACGCTCTTACAATAACAGAATCTGGTATATCTATAATTGATATATCTGCTATAATCTCCTCCAAGCATTTAAAGTCTTTTTTTATACTTTTTGTTGATATAATTTATCAATCTATCCTCGATAAACTCATATAACATTGTAAACATAACTATTACCTCACAATTTCTTATACATTACTTTCCTATACATTCTATTCATTGTATCTATATTATAACACAACTATTAAATAGTTAATCATTATCCGTAAAATTTTTTCTTTAAAATTTGATTAAGGTGTCAAAAGTATTTTTTTCATCCAAGTTTAGATGAAATATGGTAAAATAGAAATATAAACAAAAGGAAATAGAAGGAGCGATACATAGCCATGGCATTCAAACCAAACGAATATCAACAAATCACAATGGAGGACAGATTCTTAAACTTGGATGATAGAACAAAAAAGTTTGTTTTAAACTCATGGGCAAAAGATTTTGCTGAAATCATATTTCCAGCAATCAACGAGAAGCGCTTTTCCGTATTGTACAGTGACAATCCAGCTTCTCGTCCAAACAGTCCTGTAAACGCAATAATTGGAGCCTTAATACTAAAAGAAATGTTTAACCTTACAGACGACGAACTATTAGCAAGCATCCTATGTGATGTTCGTTTCCAGTACGCCCTTCACACTACAAGCTTCAAAAGTCAACCTTTCAGTGATAGGACTTTTAGCCGCTTCCGTGAAAGGCTATATCTTTACAATCTAGAAACAGGAAGAGATCTTCTTCATGAAGAAATGGAAGCCATGGCAAACGTATTTGTAAAATACTTTGATATAAATCCATCAGTAAAAAGAATGGACAGCATTATGGTATCATCCAGTTGCAAAAAAATGTCCAGATTAGAAATACTATACACATGCGTAGCAAATATGGTCAAAGCAGTATACAAAACAGGAGAATATGAGCATCTCAAAAACATGGAACACTACTTAGACGAAGACGACAGAAACAAAACAATCTATCATAGAAAAAACGAAGAAATAACAAAAAGACTTCAAGAAATAAGCGAAGATGCCTATACACTAATAAAAGAATTAGGAGAAGCATACGCTGAATTGCCAGAATATCAGCTATTACAGCGTGTACTAAAAGAACAAACAGAAATAACAGAAGAAGGCAAAATAGTACCAGTAGAAAAAGAAAAAATAAGCCCTGATAGTCTCCAAAACCCAAGCGACCCAGATGCAACATACCGCAAAAAAGCAGGAAAAGACCATAAAGGCTATGTAGCTAACATAGTAGAAACAATAGATGAAAAAGGCTCCATAATAACCAGCTATGACTATGATGTAAACACACACAGCGATAGCAGCTTTTGCAAAGAAACAATAGAAAAGCTTGGGAAACAAGAAAAAGAAATAACAATAATAGCAGATGGAGCTTACAGCAGCATTGAAAACATAGAACTTGCAGAGAAAAACAATATCGAACTAATAACAACAGCTCTTATAGGGAAATTACCAGATGAAATACAAAGCGAATTTAAATTAGATGAAGTAACCCATGAAATAATCAAATGCCCAAAAGGAGAAAAACCATACAAAACAAGATACTATGAAAAAACAGGATTATATAGAGCATCCTTTAATAAAAAAACATGTGAACATTGTCCACTAAGAGAAAAATGTGGAGCAAAGCTACAGAAAAAATCAGCGTATGTATTAATAACAGCGAAAACAATACAGAGAGCAAGCTATTTAAAAAAGATGTCAACAGAAAAATACAGTGTACTTCAAAAGATAAGAAATGGAGTGGAGGGTATACCATCAATACTAAGACGAAAATATCATGTAGATGTGATACCTGTAAGGGGATTAGTGCGCTCAAAAATCTGGTTTTCATTCAAAATAGGAGCTATAAACGCAAAAAAAGTACTAAAAATGGCAGCGGAGATGGCTGCGAGTTTGTATAAAAATATCGAAATCAAATTTATTCTTACAAAAACAGGTAAAATCCAAGCAGAGTTGTTATTAGTAGCTTAAAAAATGTCACTTATGACACTCAAATCAAATTTACATTCCAAAAGGAAGTTTATAAGGTATTATCTTATTAAGAATACCAACTATATAAGAGTATCTATCAGTTAAAAGAAGGATTCCGAATATAATCATAATTGTACCCAAAATATTTGATATTGTTCTCATATATTTACTAATCTTGGTTAATCCAAAAAGTATTTTATCCATAAATAATCCAACAAGTATATATGGTACTGCAAGACCTATAGAGAATATAAACATGATGAGCATTCCTGATGCAGCAGAACCGGTACTTCCCGCATATATTAATATCGAATATAAAATAGGACCTATGCAATGAGAGCATGCAAATGCGAAAAACAGACCTATCAAAAAAGCTTTGAAAGTTCCAGTTTTAATTCCAAATATCTTATTTTCAGGTAGATTTATGCTTTTGAAATTGATATTTATAACCCCAAGTAGATTTAGGCCGAACAAAATCACGAAAATACCGCCTATAATATTTAGTAAATATAAGTAGTTTTTAAATAATGATGCAATCCATCCTGCTGTACCGCCTGCAATTGTAAAAACAATTGTAAATGCAAGAATAAATGCAAATGTGCTTGATATGACATTTAATTTAATTTTTTTGTCTTTTATATTTTTAAGCTCTTCAATTGATAAACCTGTTATTGTTGTAAAATAAACGGTTATCATTGGAATAATACATGGCGATATAAATGATATTATACCTGCTATAAAAGCTATAAAGTACATTGAAATCACCTCATTTAAGCTCATTAGACTGCCATACAAACTCTCTTGTATTCGCACCGCCTATATTTTTTATGACTAATTTTATCGATTTTGTTGAGTTATCAAGGATTTTTTTTCCATTGATGTTATTTTCAACACTTAATATGCCTGATACATGATGACCGGAACCTTCTTCTTTCCAACTGAATCCATCTTTTATTGATAATCCTTTATCATTTACTAATTCTACGGATTTTGATAAATTAAGATCTGATAAATCCATCGAATGATTGTTTAACATCACCTGAAATTTAAGTATTTTATCACCTTGTTTATTTGGATTTATAAACATTACATCTATGGAAATACTACCTTCATTATTTGTTTTTATGTTTGAATTTTCTGCTACATTGTTGCCATATGTACCATTTGGTACATCAGTTGTGTTTTTTCCAGCACATCCTTTTAAGATTGTTGGGATTGATATTGCCGATACAATAATAACAGTTGCTAAAAGAATGATTAAAATTTTTTTCATACTTGTATTCCTCCTTTATTCACATCTACTGCAAAAATCATGCCAATTTTATTTGATTAGCTCTCCAGTTTGTTTCGCATAAGAAACCATAGGTATTTATATATTTATTACTTTCAGCAATAGCAGATTTCATTAAATTGGCATAAAAATTGCATGAGATTATTAATGTACAACTTCACATACAATCTAGGATCTATTGTTATAGATCCAAATTTTTTAAAGGGTGATTAATTATGAAAAACTGGTTAAATAATTGGTATTTATCATGTGGATCTGGTATCTACAATTTTATGGATTTATTTATATTGGCAGGTATTTTGACGATTATTGTAATAACTGTTTATGGTGTAAAGAAGCATTTAAAAAATAGATATTATTGTAAAGTGTGTGGGAATAAAATTGAAAAGGACTGGATCACATGTCCTTATTGTGGTAGAAGTCTAAAGAGGTGATAATTATGTTATTAATATTTATAGTAGCCGCAATATTTTTAAGCTTAATATTATTTGATGAAGATAATAACAATAATAAAGATGTGCGATGCCCTAATTGCAATAGCAAAGTAGGAGAAAATGATATATTTTGTGCTGTATGTAAATCGAGATTAATGGTAAATTGCAAAAGTTGTGGTAAAATAGTAGATGCAAGATGGTCTTATTGCCCATATTGTAGTAAATCATTGAAGTAGGTGTTTTAAATTTGGTTTATAGCAGTGATAAAATTTTTATTGCAGTAATGACAATGGCAATTGCCTTTTTGCATTACTTTACTAAAGCAACAGCAATAGGATATCATGAGTTTTATACTTTATTATATTTTATACCGATTGTTTATTCAGCCTTTAAATATAGATTAAAGGGAGGGCTTACGGAATCTTCAGTTGTAGCAGTACTTTATTCACCACATCTAATGATTTATATGGGCAAATTCACAATTGATATTGTAAATCAATTTATAGAAGTAGGATTGTTTTTTGCTATAGGTATTATAACAGGTACTCTTGTAGAAAAAGAATATAAAGAAAAAAAGCTTCTCGAAAGCCAGCTTAGGAAAACAGCTTATATTGAAGATTATTTAAATAATATTTTAGAGTCAATCGTTAATGGTGTTGTAGCAGTCGACAAAGCTTATACGATAACTGCTATAAATGGATATGCGAAAGATTTAATGGATATTAATTCTGACATAATTGGAGCATTTATATACAAAATTATTCGAAATGGCGAGGTTTTGAAGAGAAAAATTGATGAAGTTCTAAAAAATAAAAATTTAATAAGAGGATTTGAGTTTGACATTGAAACACTTTTAAACAATAAGAAACCCGTTAGATTACACATATATCCGTTAAAAAGTGAGATGAAATTTGACGGTGCTGTATTGGTTTTTGAGGATTTAAAGGAAGTTAAAGAAATGGAGAAAATAATGAGAAGAGCTGATAGGCTTTCAGCTCTTGGAGAAATGTCAGCGGGCATTGCTCATGAAATAAGAAACCCTCTTGGTATTATTAAGACAATCGCACAAACAATTTTATCTGAATCAAAACAAGACGATAAAGAAGGTCTTGAGATAATAATTGGGGAAGTTGATAGAGCGGACAATGTAATTAAAGGGTTGCTAAATTTTGCAAAGCCAGAGTCTATTAATAAAATAAGCAAAAATATTAATAATGTTTTAGAAGAAACTATTAATATTATAAATAAATACTCCATAAAAAGTAATGTTCAAATAATATTTGATAGATTGCTTGATGTTGAAGTGCTTGTCGATGATACATTAATAAAACAAGCATTTATAAATATAATGATTAATTCAATACAGGCCATGAGTGCTGGTGGAATATTACATTTATATGGCAATAAGGACAGCGAATTTTTAAACATCTATTTTGAAGATACAGGAATTGGAATCGAAGATGATAAAATAGATAAAGTATTTAATCCTTTTTTCACAACTAAAAGTGAGGGAACCGGCCTTGGACTATCCATAACTCATAGAATAATAGAGGAACATGGTGGTTATATATCATTATCAAGTATCGTTGGCGTAGGGACGAAGGTTTTGGTAAGGTTACCACTTCATTAAGAATAATTGTTCGATAAAAAGAAAGGAATGCAGGTTAAAATGAGACATATTTTAGTTGCAGATGATGAGAAAAATATGAGATGGGCTTTGAAAAAAGCACTTTTTAATGATGGATATGTAATTGATGAAGCTGAAAATGGTGCAGTAGCTTTAAATAAATTTGAAAGCAGTATATATGATCTCATTATACTTGATATAAAGATGCCTGAGGTAAATGGCATAGATGTTTTAAAAACAATTAGAGAAAAGGACAAAGATATACCTGTAATTGTCATAACAGCGTATGGTGAAATAGATACCGCTATACAAGCGATAAAACTTGGTGCTGTAGATTATATTCAAAAACCCTTTGACATTAATGAACTTAAGCTAACAATAGGAAAGGCACTGGAGATTACGAATTTAAAAGAAGAAGTGAAGTTTTTGCGAGAAGAACTAAATGGCAAAGAATTTGATATAATAGGTGAAAGTTCTAAGCTCAAAGATGTTTTAAATATAGTTAAAAAAGTTGCACCAACAGATGCGACTGTTTTATTACTTGGTGAAAGCGGTACAGGTAAAGAGCTAATTGCAAAGGCAATACACAATTTAAGCAAGAGAAAAGATGGACCATATATAAAGGTCAATTGTGGGGCATTACCGGAGAATTTACTTGAAAGCGAATTATTTGGCTATGAGAAAGGTGCATTTACAGGTGCACTATCGCGTAAACCTGGTAGATTTGAAAGGGCTAACGGCGGAACCATATTTCTTGATGAAATAGGCGAAATATCACCCTCTATTCAGGTTAAAATGCTTAGAATTCTTCAGGAGAAGGAATTTGAAAGGCTTGGAGGCGTTGAGATTTTAAAAGCTGATGTAAGGGTTATTGCTGCAACAAATAAGAATCTTGAAAATATGGTTAAAGAAGGTGCTTTCAGAGAAGATTTGTTTTATAGATTAAATGTAGTCCCGATACAATTGCCACCTTTAAGAGAAAGAGTGGAGGATATTCCAATTCTTATTGATTATTTCTTAGATAAATATAGCAAGAATCTAAGACTTGAAAAATTTAAAATAGACAAATCTGCAATGAAGTTTTTAATGGAATATTCTTGGCCAGGGAATATAAGGGAGCTTGAAAATTTAGTTGAGAGAATGCTGATTTTAAATCATGGATCTGTTATAAAGAAGGAAGATCTACCACTTGGATCAAACAAAATGATAAAAGATGTTGATAAAATCGTCTTACCTCCAAATGGGATTTCAATCGATGAACTTGAGAAAAATCTAATAGAACAGGCACTTGAGAGAACGGGCTATAACCAGACAAAAGCAGCAAAACTTCTTGGGCTTACAAGGCATACACTGATTTATAGGATGGAGAAGTATGGGATTAAGGAGCGTAGAGATAGTGACTAAATATGATAAATTTTTAATAGTATTTCTTTTAATAATTTCTGCCTCTAGCTTATTTCTTTTACCGAAAATAATGGCTAATAAAAATACTACTATGAATAATGTAGAAATTAAGGTAAATGGGAAATTAGTAAAAACAGTAATAGTAAATCGTAAGTCGCAACCTAAATATATAAAGTTTAAGTTTGGCAAAGCAACAGGCATTATAGAGACGAAAAATGGCATGGTAAGAATGCTTCCAATGGATAAAAAAATATGCCCGCAGGGCATATGTTCAAAAACGGGATGGATAAAAGAGTCATACCAATCAATTGTATGCCTGCCGAACAAAATAGTTGTATCATTTAGTAAAAGCAATACCAATGTTGATGGTATAGTGTATTAAGGCGATAAACTGATAATAGTAAGATTTTAATAAAATTAAGTGAACAAAAGAAAGCGTTGTATATACGCTTTCTTTTAACAGTAAAAAATAATAGAAGATAGATTATTTGCTATCTTGACTTGAATGTTGTACATTCAGTTTCTGCGCTGGTCTTTGCTGTAGGGGTCTTTGGATTTACTTCGATTGATTGTGCATGGCATCTCATATCTTTCCAATATGTGCATGTGTTAACACCACATTTTACTACACTTTCTGCATTCATTAAAAACACCTCCAAATAATTTTAATCAAAATTATTATCTGCATGTATGATGTAGTTATGCATAAACTTATGAAAAGTTATCAAAATAATATTGACATAAACATATCGGAATTATATAATAAAATTGCAATACCCATAAGGGGTATAATATGTTTAAAAGAGGAGAATGGACGATAATGCATATTGGCCTTTTATATTTCGAAGGATGTCCTAACTCAGAACCAGCATTAAGATTGTTAAAGGAGGTTTTATCAGAAAAAATATTAAAGATGATATAGATATGGTAAAAATAGAATCTGAGGAAGATGCATATAGATATAAATTTTTAGGTTCACCGTCAATTCATATCAATGGAGAAGACATCGAAAAAAAGAGAAGGAATGATGAACCTCTTTATGGTTGTAGGGTATATAAAACTATAGATGGGTATTCAGGTATACCTTCAAGAGAAATGATATTATATGCTATTAACGAGGCATTAATTTAATAATAATTAAGGAGATGAGCTATATGTCAGAAAAAGCTGCTTTAAAAATTACCGGCATGACTTGTGCGTCTTGTGCCGCTCGCATAGAAAAGGGTCTTAAAAATTTAGAAGGAATTGATGAAGCCAATGTCAACTTGGCTGTGGAAAAAGCAACAGTTGTATACGATCCGACTAAAGTTAATATTGATGATATGACGAAAAAAATTGAGGACTTAGGATATGGAGTAGTAAGGGACAAAGCAGATCTTGTACTGATTGGCATGTCATGTGCTTCATGCGCTACTAAAATAGAAAAGACTTTGAATAAATTGCCTGGTGTATATAAAGCCAACGTTAATTTTGCTACAGAGGAGGCATCTGTAGAATATAATTCAGACGCTATAAGTGTAGAACAGATGGCAAAAGCCATAAGAGACATTGGCTATGATGCGAAAGAAAAAAAAGATAATGCATTAGATTATGAAAAAGATCAGAGAGATGCCGAGATAAAAAGGACCAAAACCATGGTGATTATATCTTCGATTTTGACTTTCCCACTTCTTCTTGCTATGATATTAAAAGTTTTTAAATTGCCTGCAGGAGTTTTGGAGGTTCCGTGGTTTCAAATACTTTTAGCAACGCCAGTTCAATTTATTATTGGATATAGATACTATAAAGGAGCTTGGCATAATTTAAAAAATATGTCAGCAAATATGGATACATTAATTGCAATGGGAACAACTGCAGCATATTTTTATAGCTTGTATAATGTATTTACAAAACCTATGTCAGAGATACACAATTACTTGTACTTTGAAGCGTCGGCAGTTATCATAACGCTTATAACCCTTGGTAAGCTGCTTGAAGCTATAGCAAAAGGTAAAACATCTGAAGCAATAAAAAAAACTTATGGGACTTCAGGCGAAAACTGCAAGAGTCATAAGAAACGGAGAAGAAATAGATATACCGATTGAAGAGGTAGAAGTGGGAGATATAGTTGTAGTAAGGCCAGGCGAAAAAATACCTGTAGACGGTGTAATTGTAGAGGGAAGTTCGGCCATAGATGAATCTATGATAACAGGAGAATCCATTCCTGTTGATAAAAATGTCAATGACGAAGTAATAGGTGCCACAATAAACAAGACAGGTACTTTTAAGTTTAAAGCAACGAAGGTTGGGAAAGATACGGTACTATCACAGATAATAAAGATGGTAGAAGATGCACAGGGATCAAAAGCACCTATCCAAGAGATTGCTGATAAGGTATCAGGGGTTTTTGTACCTGTAGTCATTGGAATTGCAGTTGTTACATTTTTGATATGGTACTTTGTTTTGGGAAATTTTAATGCGGGTATAATAAGTGCAGTATCTGTACTTGTAATAGCATGTCCTTGTGCATTAGGTCTTGCAACACCGACATCTGTTATGGTGGGTACAGGTAAAGGTGCAGAAAATGGCATACTTATAAAAGGCGGTGAATATTTGCAAAAAGCAAAAGAGATTAATGCGATTGTACTTGATAAGACTGGTACGATAACTAAAGGTGAGCCAGAAGTGACTGACATAATATCATTAGGCGATTTAAGTGAGAATGAAGTATTGTATATATCTGGTATTGCTGAAAAAAATTCTGAGCATCCGCTTGGTAAAGCTATTGTGAATAAATCAAAGGAAAAATACGAAAAATTGCCGGATCCGAACAAATTTGAGGCTATACCAGGTCATGGTATTTATGCTATAATTAACGAAAAAGAATATTACTTTGGCAATAGAAGGTTAATGGAAAAGAATAATATAGATATTTCTAATATAGAGTCCAAATTAGAACAGTTAGAGAATGAAGGCAAAACAGCAATGATATTAGCATCAAATGAAAAAGTGGAAGGCCTAATAGCTGTTGCAGATACCCCTAAGGAAGATTCATCAAAGGCTATACAAGAATTAAAAGCTTTAAACATAGATATATACATGATAACTGGTGACAACGCAAGAACTGCTGAGGCCATTGCAAAGCAAGTAGGTATTGAACATGTATTAGCAGAAGTTTTGCCAGAAAATAAAGCAGAGGAAGTTATAAAGTTACAAAAACAGGGTAAAATAGTTGCAATGGTTGGTGATGGTATAAACGATGCTCCAGCATTAGCACAATCAGATGTAGGTATTGCCATCGGCACAGGAACAGATGTAGCTATAGAGACATCGGATATCACGTTAATTAGCGGAAATCTTATGGGTTTAGTTACGGCTATAAAATTAAGCAGAGCGACGATGAGAAATATCTACCAGAATCTGTTTTGGGCTTTTATCTATAATACAATAGGTATACCATTTGCTGCTATGGGACTTTTGAGTCCTGCCATAGCAGGGGGTGCAATGGCATTCAGTTCAGTATCAGTTGTATCAAACGCCTTAAGGCTGAGGAGGTTCAGATCAGCTAAGTAGTGAGGTGAGTTATATGGAATGCCCAAATTGCAAAAGCACTAATGTGGGCAAAATAGGCAATAACCTATATTTTTGTAGGGATTGCAATTGCGAGATTAAGATCAAAAAATGTACGGCTGTTGTTAGTGTTTATGACTCTGAGGGCTGCATCAGTAAAAGATTTAAAGTGTGTTACAATGTTTGAAGAAGGCTTACAAGCCTTCTATTTTTTTATCTTTTTTATGTTTTAAAAAAGTGTTATACTCTTAAATGGAAAACAAAATGGAATTAAACATGATAATAGTTGATAAAATATTACTGAATGAAGGTTTCCTGTAAATACATGTAGGGAGTTGATATATTGGAAAAAATTGTAGAAACATTAAGGAAAGTGGTTTCAGATGAGAATATATATATAAATGAACCTATGTCAAGGCATACATCTTTTAGGATTGGTGGTCCGGCGGACGTACTGATTATACCTCAAAGCGTGGATGAACTGATAAAAGTTATGGGTTTAATAAAAGCTGAAAATATACCTTATTTTATACTTGGTAATGGAACAAATATCATAGTCTCAGATAAGGGAATAAGGGGGGTGGTGATAAAACTGACTGCTATTAGGAAAATTTCTGTAGAAGGTGAGATAATTATATCGGAGGCTGGTGCATTGCTTTCAGTCATTGCCAATACTGCTCTTGACAATGAGCTTACAGGCTTTGAATTTGCCAGCGGGATACCAGGCACATTAGGTGGTGCTATAACCATGAATGCTGGTGCGTACGGCCCTGAAATAAAAGATGTAGTAGAAAAAGTAGAGGTTATCGATAAGGATGGTTCTATTTATGAAGTGAAAAATGGTAACATGAGATTTGGATATAGAAGCAGTTTAATACAGTCAGATAATTTGATTGCAATAAAAGCGTGGATTCACTTAAAAAAAGGAAATTATAAGGATATAAAAGCAAAAATGGATGAATTGAACGGATTGAGGAAAATGAAGCAACCACTGGAATATCCAAGCGCTGGAAGTGTGTTTAAAAGGCCAGAAGGATTTTATGCAGGGAAATTGATTCAAGATGCTGGACTTCAAGGGTATGCAATCGGTGGTGCACAAGTGTCTGAAAAACATTGTGGTTTTATAATAAATAGAGGCAATGCGACTGCAGATGACGTTTTAAATCTAATTGCACATATAAAAAGAACAGTCAAAGATAAATTTGGAGTAGATCTGGAAACGGAAGTAAAAATAATTGGTGAAAGGTAATTTGATATGGAAATTTTTGCTGATTATCATACACACACTGTATTTAGCCATGGAAAAGGTACAATCGAAGACAATGTAAAAGCTGCGATACAAAAAGGACTTAAAGAAATTGCTATCACTGATCATGGACCGAGGCATATATTTTTTGGCATAAGAAGGCACGATTACAGGGAAATAAGAGACGAAATAGATAGAATGAACGATAAATTTCCTGATATAAAGGTTTTAATGGGAGTAGAAGCAAATCTTATAAGTTTAAATGGTGATATTGATGTCGATGATGAGCTTTTAAAATATATAGATATACTGCTTATGGGTTATCATACAGGTGTTTCGCCATTTGATTTTTATAACCTTGTCAATTTGTTTGGGAAAAATGCAATGAGCAAATATTTTATATCTTTAAAACCCGTCGTTAGAGAACAAAATACAGATGCGATGATAAAAGCCATAAATAAATACGATATAAATATAATTACACATCCAGGAGCAAAAGTCGATATAGATACTAAAAGACTTGCTTTAGCAGCCAAAGCAAGGGGAACGGCTCTTGAGATAAACTCAAGCCACGGATATATGACTGTAGAATACGTAAAAATAGCAAAATCTGTTGGTGCAAAATTCGTAATTGACAGCGATGCACACATACCGTCGAGAGTTGGCGATTTTGCGAGAGGAATCGAAATTGCGAAAAAAGCAGGACTTACAACAAATGATATAATAAATGCTAAGGAGTGATACAAATGAGATTTGTAATAATTACCGGCCTTTCAGGTGCAGGGAAAAGCCAAGCATTGAAATCTATGGAGGACATCGGATTCTTTTGCATTGACAATTTTCCTCCAGCGTTGATACCGAAGTTGGCTGATCTCTTTTATGGTTCTAAAGACATAGATAAAGTGGCGCTCGGTATGGATCTTAGAGGTGGACAACTATTTAAAGATATTTTTTCTGCTATAGACTATTTAAAGAAAAATAAGTACGATTATGAAATAATCTTTTTAGAGGCTTCAGATGAAGCTTTGATAAAGAGATTTAAGGAAACAAGGAGACGACATCCACTTACAGATGGTGGCTCAATAATAAACGGAATAAAAGACGAAAGGCAAAAACTTGCGGAAATAAGAAAAATGGCAAACAGCATCATTGACACGACGAATTTAACTGCAGCTCAGCTTAAACAGGAATTGTACAATATTTTCATCGAAGGAAGAAAATTCAAAGGTTTAATCGTAAATGTAATGTCATTTGGATTTAAATACGGTATACCACTTGATGCCGATCTTGTATTCGATGTGAGGTTTTTGCCGAATCCTTATTATATAGATGAACTTAGACCACTTACAGGAAATGATAAAAAAGTAATGGATTATGTCATGAAGTGGGAAGAAGCAAAACAATTTTTAAACAAGTTGGAAGACATGATAGAGTTTTTACTACCATTTTATATAAGGGAAGGAAAGTCACAGCTTGTAATAGCTGTTGGGTGTACAGGCGGTAAGCATAGATCTGTGACTATTGCAAATGCACTGTACGATCTGCTTAGAAAAAGGGATTACACAGCTATAATAAATCATAGGGATATTAGAGAAGAATAACCGATATTTTTCTTTATATGACTTATTGCAAAGGGGTTGCTCGTATGAAGAATTTTGCTTACTTAAATGGGCCAAAAGTCGTGGTTATTGGCGGTGGTACAGGATTATCAACAATGCTTAGAGGACTTAAGAAGTACACCCATAACATTACTGCAATCGTAACAGTTGCAGATGATGGAGGAGGTTCTGGTGTATTAAGAGAGGATTTAGGCATGTTGCCGCCTGGTGATATAAGAAACTGTATACTGGCGTTAGCAAATACTGAACCTACAATGGAAAAGCTTTTACAATACAGGTTTACTGATGGTATGCTTAAAGGGCAAAGCTTTGGAAATCTTTTTTTAGCTGCTATGAATGGCATATCAAATAGTTTTGAAGAAGCTGTAAAGAAAATGAGTGAGGTTTTAGCTGTGTCAGGAAAGGTTTTGCCTGTTACATTGGATGATGTCAAACTAAAGGCTAAGTTAAAAAACGGTATAGTCATAGATGGAGAATCTTTAATACCGAAACTTCAAATGAAAGAAAAAAGCCCGATAGAAAGAATATTTTTGGAGCCAAAAGATGCAAAACCAGTAAAAGAAGCTCTAACAGATATTATGGAAGCTGATGAAATCATTTTAGGTCCTGGGAGTCTATACACCAGCATAATACCAAATCTATTAGTCAATGATGTCTGTGAAGCAATAGAAAATTCAAAAGCAATTAAGGTATATGTATGTAATATAATGACACAGCCTGGTGAGACAATTGGTTACGATGCCAATGCACACGTTGATGCACTTTTTCTACATGGGTTAAAATCTCTTGATTATGTCATCGTAAATAATGGTGAAATTCCTTATGAGTACAAAGATAGATATAAAGAAGACATGTCGCAACCTGTAAGTTATGATGTAGAAAGCTTTAAGCAAAAGGGAATAAAAGTCATCGAAAAAGATGTGCTAGCAATAAGAAACAATTATATAAGGCATGATGAGCAAAAGCTTGCAGAGATACTAATGGGACTAATTGAGTGATTTATTCAAGGTCCTTTTTTTTAACAATAAAAATGATAATAAATTTATTCTTATAAAAAAGGTATGAATAGAGTTTGAAAATTATTAAATACTTCACGCATTAAAATTTGATTGACATTATTGACATTCTTTAGTAAAGATAATATAATATTACTCAAAGAAAAACCGGTTGCGCAAATTTTTTGCACATTCATTTCGTTACAGCAATCTCAAACTATTTTGTTCTAATTTCAGTAAATAAACGATTTTGAAAGGAGGTCAATTGTAGGACAATACGTTAATTTAAATTTGTTTCAATTCAAAAAATAATGGGAGGCTTTGATATGAATAAAAAGCTTTTTACCAACAGATTCATAAGCTTTAATATGTCGCTTTTATTAGTATTGACAGCGGTATTTTCTTCAATACCACTTCACAGTGTACATGCTGCTGATAATGCAAGCGTTGTAGCAAATATCGTAGGGGAATTTCAAGATCAACTGGGTGATTCTAACTGGAATATTGATAGTAACATTACCATAATGCAGTATATGGGAAATGGACTGTATGAATTTACTACGCCAACTCAACTAAAAGCTGGTAGCTATCAGTATAAAGTTGCATTAAACCATTCATGGGATGGTGGAGGTGTCCCATCTCAAGGAAATCTAACGCTGAACTTAGCAAATGATTCATATGTTACATTTTGGTTTGACTATAATACACAATCTGTAACTGATTCTACTAAATATACTCCAATAGCTAATGACAAATTGCCCAGATTAGTTGGAACAATTCAATCAGCTATTGGAGCAGGTAATGATTGGGATCCTGGAACATCGACAGCAATAATGACAGATGATAATTTTGACAACGTTTATTCATACACTGCGCATGTCCCAAAGGGTGACTATCAATACAAGGTGACATTAGGAAATACATGGGATGAAAATTATGGTGCAAATGGTGTGAAAGATGGTTCAAATATACAAATAAATGTCACAAACGATGCCGATATAACGTTTTATTATGATGCAAATACTCATAATATTTGGACCAATTATAGTCCCATCCTCACTGGTTTAGATAACAACATATATTATGATGACCTAAAGCATGATACACATGATTCGTTTTTTAGGAATCCTTTTGGCGCTATAAAAGTAGGGCAAACTGTCACATTAAGAATTCAAGCAAAAAATCATGATCTCGAGTCTGCCAGAATATCGTATTGGGACGATATAAATAAGATTAGGACAGAATTACCTATGACAAGAATAGGTGAAAGTCCTGATGGTAATTATGAATATTGGGAAATAAAGTTGAGTTTTGATCATCCAACGAGAATTTGGTATTACTTTATATTAAAAGATGGAACTAAAACAGCTTATTATGGCGACAATGATGATCAACTTGGTGGTGTTGGAAAAGCAACAGATACTGTAAATAAGGATTTTGAATTAACTGTATATGATAAAAATTTTGATACGCCTGATTGGATGAAAGGCGCTGTCATGTATCAAATTTTCCCTGACAGGTTTTATAATGGCGATACATCTAATGATCATGCAAAGACATTAAGCCGTGGCAATGATCCAATAGAGTTCCATAATAATTGGAATGATCTGCCGGATAACCCTAATAATGCTGGAACTCCAGGTTATACTGGCGATGGTATTTGGTCAAACGACTTTTTTGGTGGTGATTTAAAAGGAATCGATGATAAACTTGATTATCTGAAAGGACTTGGAGTATCTGTAATTTACTTAAATCCAATATTTGAATCACCTTCAAATCATAAGTATGATACTGCTGATTATACAAAGATTGATGAAATGTTTGGTACTACACAAGATTTTGAAAAGTTAATGAGTGATGCACATGCTAAAGGTATAAAAATAATTCTTGATGGTGTATTCAATCACACCAGTGATGATAGTATATATTTTAATAGATACGGCAAATATCCGGGATTAGGTGCATATCAAGCTTGGAAAGAAGGAAATCAGTCTTTATCGCCGTATGGTGATTGGTATACTATAAATTCCGACGGTACTTACGAGTGCTGGTGGGGTTATGACAGTTTGCCTGTTATAAAATCATTAAATGGTAGTGAATATAACGTTACAAGTTGGGCCAACTTTATAATAAACAATGAAAATGCCATTTCCAAGTATTGGCTAAATTCAGATGGGAATTTAAATGATGGTGCTGATGGTTGGCGTTTGGATGTGGAAAATGAAGTTGCACATGATTTCTGGACACATTTTAGGAATGCTATTAATACCGTAAAATTTGAAGCGCCAATGATAGCAGAAAATTGGGGAGATGCGTCCCTTGATTTACTTGGCGATTCTTTTAATTCAGTTATGAATTATCAGTTTAGAAATGACATCATAGATTTTTTGATTGGGCAATCTTTCGATGATGGAAATGGTCAACACAATCCTATAGATGCAGCAAAACTTGACCAAAGGCTGATGAGCATATATGAAAGATATCCGTTGCCTGCTTTTTATTCAACGATGAATTTGCTTGGTTCTCATGATACAATGAGAATATTAACAGTGTTTGGATATAACTCTGCAGATCCTAACGAAAACTCAGACGCTGCTAAACAACTGGCAGAACAAAAGCTAAAATTAGCAACAATTTTGCAGATGGGATATCCTGGTATGGCGGATATTTACTATGGCGATGAAGCAGGAGTTTCTGGCGGTAAAGATCCAGATGATAGAAGAACATTCCCGTGGGGAAATGAAGATACGACATTACAAGATTTCTTTAAAAATATATCAAGCATAAGAAATAACAATCAAGTATTAAAAACTGGTGATTTGGAGACTTTATATGCACAAAATGATGTTTATGCCATTGGTAGGAGAATTATAAATGGTAAAGATGCTTTTGGCACTTCATACCCTGATAGCGCTGCAATTGTTGCAATAAATAGAAGCAAGTCAGATAAACAAATAGCTATTGATACTACAAAGTTTTTAAGAGATGGAGTTACTTTTAAAGATTTAATTAACAACAATGTATCGTATTCAATAAGTAATGGACAGATAGTTATAGATGTACCTGCTATGAGCGGTGTAATGCTTATATCAGATGATGGGCAAGATTTAACTGCTCCACAAGCTCCTTCAAATGTTGTTGTTACTTCCGGCAATGGTAAAGTTGATTTATCGTGGTCGCAATCTGATGGTGCAACAGGATACAATATATATCGTTCGTCAGTAGAAGGTGGTTTATATGAAAAAATAGCATCAAATGTAACTGAAACAACGTTTGAAGATGCCAATGTTACAAATGGATTAAAATATGTATATGCAATATCAGCAATTGATGAATTAGGCAATGAAAGCGGAATTAGTAATGATGCAGTAGCATATCCAGCGTATCCTATAGGGTGGGTAGGAAATCTTACACAAGTATCTGATAATCATATAATAGGTGTTGATAAACCAACAGAAGATATTTATGCGGAAGTTTGGGCAGATGGACTTACAAATAGCACTGGTCAAGGTCCAAATATGATAGCGCAATTAGGATATAAATATGTTGGCGGTACTATTTATGATTCAGTATATGGAAGTGTATATAACAGCGTATATGGCGTAGATGATAGTGGCTTTACCTGGGTAAATGCTCAATATGTTGGAGACATAGGAAATAATGATCAGTACAAAGCAAGTTTTACACCTGATAAAATAGGTCAATGGGAATATTTGATGAGATTTTCCGACAATCAAGGGCAAGACTGGATTACCACAAGCACATTATCATTTTATGTTGTTCCTTCTGACGATTTAATAAAGCCAACTGCACCTTATTTGAATCAGCCAGGTACAGAATCATCGAGAGTCTCGCTTACATGGAATCCATCTACCGACAATGTCGGTATATACGATTATGAAATTTATAGGTCCGATGGTGGAACATTTAATAAAATAGCTACTGTATCAAATGAAGTTTATAATTATATTGATACGAGCGTAATTAATGGTGTAACTTACAATTATAAAGTTGTTGCTGTTGATCTATCATTTAATAGGACAGAATCTAATGTGGTTACAATAAAACCAGATGTAGTACCTATAAAAGTTATTTTTAATGTAACTGTACCTGATTATACACCAGATGCTGTTAATTTGGCAGGAACATTTCCTAATGCTACTTGGGATCCATCAGCACAACAGATGACAAAAATAGATAATAATACTTATAGCATTACACTTACGCTTGAAGAAGGAACACAAATAGAATACAAATATGCCAGAGGTAGTTGGGATAAGGTTGAAAAAGACGAATACGGAAATGAGCTTGCATCAAACAGAAAAGTAACGATTGTAAATCAAGGCAACAATGAAATGACGATAAATGATACGGTTTATAGGTGGAGGGATATTCCAATATTTATATATTCTCCAAGTAGCAATATGACAGTTGATTCTAATATAAGTACAATGGAAATCAAAGGTAACACGTATAAAGGTGCTAAAGTCATAATAAACGGTGATGGTTTTGTCCAAGATGAAAATGGTGTATTTACTAAAGATGTTTCTTTAAATTATGGGATAAATACGATTAAGATACATGTTGAACCAAATGATGGTAGTGTTTATGGTAACGATCAAGGCAGAATAACTGAACTTACAAAGGATATTGAGATTGATGTAATTAGACAAGAGAATAATAGTGGAAGCGGCATAGGAAATAATAATACAGGCACAAGTGGAAGCAATTCAAGCAGCGCAGGGAGCGGTAACACTGAAAGTACAGGTACAAGCACAACAAGTACTACAAGCGGCAATAGCAGCAATACGAACAATACAATTGGAACAGTCAATAAAAATGGCAACATTATCACATTGACGCTTGATGCGGGAAAAGCTAAAGACCTTATAGTAAATTCAAAAGACAAGAAAATCGTATTTGACATAACAACAATAGGTGAAGGACAACAAAAAGTCGTGCAGATTTCTAAGGACATTTTAGACTCAAGTGCTGCCAACGACAAAGACATCGTCATAAAATCAGACAATGCATCGATAGCACTTACGAAAGATGCACTTAACCAAGACCAGATACAAAACGGTGTCAATGTATCAATAAAAGACAATGGAAAGCCTAATGTGACAAATTATGTGCCGCTTTCTAATGTAGTAGACATAACAATAAACGGTAGCAGTGGGAATGTAGCATTGGCAAAACCAGTAGAGGTAACATTAAATATATCAAAAGCTAACGATCCAAGAAAAGTAGCAGTTTACTACTACAACCCAACGACAAATCAATGGGAGTACGTAGGTGGTAAAGTAGACGCATCATCTGGAACAATAACATTCAATGCGACGCACTTCTCACAATATGCAGCATTTGAGTACGACAAGACATTTAATGACATAAAAGACAATTGGGCGAAAGATGTAATAGAAGTATTAGCATCAAGGCACATAGTAGAAGGGATGACAGATACACAGTATGAACCAAACAAGACAGTGACGAGAGCAGAATTCACAGCAATGATACTGAGGCTTCTAAACATAAAAGAAGAAGCATACAGCGGAGAATTTAGCGATGTAAAAAGTGGAGACTGGTATGCAAACGCAATAGAAGCAGCATACAAAGCAGGGATAATCGAAGGTGACGGAAAGAACGCAAGGCCCAATGACAGCATAACAAGAGAAGAAATGACAGCAATAGCCATGAGGGCATACGAGATGCTGACACAGTACAAAGAAGATAATATAGGTGCGACAACATTTAGCGATGACAAATCCATAAGCGATTGGGCAAGAAATGTAGTGGCAAATGCAGCGAAATTAGGAATAGTAAATGGTGAGCCAAATAACGTATTTGTACCTAAAGGAAATGCCACGAGAGCAGAAGCAGCAGCTATCATATACGGCTCATTAGAAAAAAGCGGAAACATATAAAATTGTATAAATTAGTTATGATGAGAAAGATATGATTTTAATTGTTTACTTTTATATCTTTCTCAAAATATAATTTAAGATAACCTTTTTAAATTTTTTTGATTTAATAAATAAGTCTATTGACTTTTGTAATCAAAGGATATAAAATATAATTAAGCAAAGCGCAACCGGTTGCAAATATTCTATGAAATACTATGATAAGGAGGGATGTCTGTTAACTTTAAATTAAATTACATGAAAACGCTTATATATGTAGATAAAAAGAAAAAATAAAAGATTGATAAGATTCATTAAACATTTTTTATCAATATGGAACTGCATAAATTTTATAATTAAAAATCACATAAGTCAATGGAAAAAATTGGCTTATTGAAGAGGAGGATTTTGATTATGAGGAAAACCTCAAAAGTAATTGCGCTGCTTTTAGTGCTTTTAATGGCATTTTCAGTGCTTATAACAGGATGCGGAAATAGTACAAAATCTGATCAAAGCAAAACTTCAGAAAATAGTTCAACTCAAAATAAGACTGAGACTACAAGCCAACCTGTAACATTAGACATTTTCCAATTTAAAGTTGAAATAAAAGATGCTCTTCAAAATGCTATAAATACTTACATGAAAGAAAATCCTAATGTTAAGATCAATTTAGAAACTGTAGGCGGAGGACAAGATTACGGTGCTGCATTAAAAGCTAAATTCAATTCAGGTTCAGAGCCAGCAATATACAATGTAGGTGGACCACAGGATGTTGCTACATGGAAGCCAAAATTGGCTGATCTGTCAGATACAAAAGCTGCAAAAGCCGCTCTTCCTGGTACTCTTACTGGTGTGACGCAGGACGGTAAAATTTATGGTTTACCATTTGATTTAGAGGGATATGGATTAATCTACAACAAACAGATATTCAGCAAAGCAGGTATTGATCCATCCAGCATTAAAACTTTTGATGCATTGGTGAATGCTGTAAAGACTTTGGATTCAAAGAAGAAAGAGTTAGGCATCGAAGCTGTTTTCGCATTCCCGGCAAAAGAAACTTGGGTTACTGGACTCCATCTATCTAATGCATTCTTGTCACCAGAATTTGATGGAGATGTCATGAAAGCATTTAATTCTAAGACAGTAGACTTCAAATATGGTGATGCAATGAAGCAGATGATTGATCTTCAGAATAAGTATTCAGTACAACCTACAGCAAGTCTTGACTACAGCACGCAAGTTGAAAAGCTTTTTGGAACTGGAAAAGTTGCGATGATTCAGCAAGGTAACTGGGTATATCCTACATTAGAGTCACTTGATAAGAACTTTGCACAAAATGATATTGGCATGTTGCCATACCCTGTTCCAGGATATAAAGAAGACTCATATCCCGAAGGTGTCCCAATGTATTGGGCAGTTAACAGCGACAAACCAGCGGATGTTCAAAAAGCTGCTAAAGATTTCTTAGATTGGTTGTATACATCAGATGAAGGAAAACAGATAGTTACTCAGCAGTTTAAGTTTGTCCCAGCATATACTGGGTACAATTCAAATAGCATATCTGATCCGCTTGGAATGCAGCTTTTTGTGGCAGCAAGTCAAGGCAAGACATATGGATGGGTATTCATGGGGTATCCAAACAATTGGGGTCAAAATGTCCTTGGTGCTGATATACAGCTTTATGTGAATGGTTCATTAAGTTGGGATAAAGTGATTTCACATGCTAAACAGGCTTGGGCAGATGCGAGAAAATAATTAAAAATTGTAGTGGGAGAGTATAATTGTATTCTCCCACTTTGCAAATATGAACAAGAAGGAAGGTAATACAATGGCAAAAAAAGCGAAATTTTTTAAAAACGGGATTTGGTATTGGCTTTTTATAGCACCAACACTATTGTCACTTATTATTGTCGTATTAATACCATTTATTATAGGAATATATTATTCATTTACAGATTGGAATGGAATAAATCAACCTGTATTTATTGGATTAAAAAATTTCATGACACTTAGAGACGATGCTGAGTTTTGGAATTCAATAATTTTTACAGCTAAATTTGCAGTCGCGTGTATCGTGATCATAAATGTGGTAGGCTTGAGTCTTGCCATGCTTGTAACAAGAAAAATATTTGCCAGAAATTTCATGCGTACAGCATTTTACTTGCCTAATCTAATAGGTGGACTCATATTAGGATTTATATGGAATTTCATTTTTGTGGATGTGTTTCAAACAATTTCAGACGCTACACATATTGGATGGCTTGGAGGCTGGTTATCCACAACTAATACTGGCTTTTGGGGGCTTGTGATTGTGACATCATGGCAAATGATAGGCTATGTTATGGTGATTTATATAGCATATATTGAAAGCATTCCTACTGATTTAATAGAAGCTTCAAAGATTGATGGCGCAAATTCATGGCAACAATTTAGGAATGTCGTATTTCCGCTTATAGCGCCAGCGTTTACAGTGAGTTTGTTTATTACGCTTTCAAATTCATTTAAACTATTTGATCAAAACTTATCATTAACTGCTGGAGCGCCTGGCAATACCACACAAATGATAACACTTAATATATACCAAACGGCTTTTTCAGCTCAGGAAATGGCTGTAGGACAGGCAAAAGCGGTAATAATGTTCTTAATAATTGCTGTTATTTCTGTCATTCAAGTTTACTTGACACAGAAAAGAGAGGTTGAGATGTGATGAGAAAAGTTCATGTTCAAAAATATTTATTGACATTTTTAGGAATTGTGCTTTCGCTTTTATGGATATCTCCTTTTTATATAATACTTGTCAACTCTTTCAAGACAAAATTAGAGCTGTTTACAAATACATTGTCACTTCCAAAAAGTTTGATGCTGGATAATTATAAAACGGCAGCCGCAAATTTAAATTTAAGTGAAGCATTTTCAAATACATTAATAATAACGGTTTTTAGCATATTGATTATTGCAATATTTTCATCTATGACGGCATATGCACTTCAAAGAGTAAAAAGAAAAAGCAGTGTAATTATATATATGATTTTTACAGTGGCTATGTTGATCCCGTTTCAATCAGTTATGATTCCATTAGTAGCGGAATTTGGCAAATTTCATTTTCTTACAAGGTCAGGGCTTGTGTTTATGTATTTGGGATTTGGATCAAGCTTAGGAGTGTTTTTATACTATGGTGCATTAAAAGGAATACCGACATCTTTAGATGAAGCAGCATTAATAGATGGTTGCAGTAGATTTAGAATTTACTGGAATATTATATTGCCTTTATTAAATCCTACTACGATTACTTTGGCTGTATTGGATATCATGTGGATATGGAATGACTACTTATTGCCATCTTTAGTCATAAACAAAGTTGGTTATAGGACTCTCCCATTAATGATTTTTTACTTCTTTAGTCAATACACAAAGCAATGGAATCTCGGTATGGCAGGGCTAACTATAGCAATTTTACCCGTTGTAATTTTCTACTTCTTGGCGCAGAGAAAATTGGTTACAGCCATAATAGCTGGTGCTGTTAAACAGTAAGATGAATATTTGTATTTAAAACAAGTTAATTTAAAATTATAGACGATATGCAATCGATATAAAAGTATTTTGACATTAATATCGATTGCTTTTATATAACAGAAAGGAGTGATTGAAAACCAATAAATTATTAAACAACTCGCTAATCAAAAAAATAATTAAAAGGAGGGTCTTACATGAAAAAAACGTTTAAATTGATATTGGTGCTGATGCTTTCACTTACACTTGTTTTTGGATTGACAGCACCAATACAGGCAGCTTCTGATACAGCAGTAAGTAATGTTGTCAATTACTCGACGGATGTAATTTATCAGATTGTCACTGATAGATTTGTTGATGGAAATACCAGCAACAATCCAACTGGTGATTTGTATGATCCAACACATACAAGTTTGAAAAAGTACTTTGGTGGAGACTGGCAGGGTATTATTAACAAGATAAATGATGGCTATCTAACAGGAATGGGTGTAACAGCAATTTGGATATCTCAGCCTGTAGAAAATATTTATGCAGTCTTACCTGATTCAACTTTTGGTGGAAGTACATCGTACCATGGTTATTGGGCTCGTGATTTTAAGAGAACAAATCCATACTTTGGAAGCTTTACTGATTTTCAAAATTTGATTAATACAGCTCATGCACATAACATAAAAGTAATTATCGATTTTGCACCAAATCATACTTCACCTGCATCTGAAACCGATCCGACTTATGCTGAAAATGGAAGGCTATACGACAATGGAACATTGCTTGGCGGGTATACAAATGATACAAACGGGTATTTTCATCATTATGGAGGAACAGATTTTTCATCTTATGAAGATGGCATTTATCGTAACTTATTTGATTTAGCAGATTTAAATCAACAGAATAGTACAATCGATTCATACTTAAAATCAGCAATTAAGGTGTGGCTCGATATGGGAATAGACGGTATACGTCTAGATGCTGTAAAACATATGCCGTTCGGATGGCAGAAGAATTTTATGGATAGCATATTGAGCTATAGGCCTGTATTTACATTTGGAGAGTGGTTTCTTGGAACGAATGAAATTGATGCAAATAACACATACTTTGCGAATGAAAGCGGTATGAGTCTTTTGGACTTTAGGTTTTCTCAAAAAGTGAGGCAGGTATTTAGGGATAATACGGATACTATGTATGGACTTGATTCAATGATTCAATCAACTGCATCTGATTATAATTTCATAAATGATATGGTTACTTTTATTGATAATCATGATATGGATAGATTCTATAATGGCGGTTCTACTCGTCCAGTTGAACAAGCATTAGCATTTACATTGACTTCACGTGGAGTACCTGCTATATATTATGGAACAGAACAGTATATGACAGGCAATGGAGATCCTTATAATAGGGCTATGATGACATCATTCAATACGGCGACTACAGCATATAATGTAATTAAAAAACTTGCTCCGTTACGCAAATCCAATCCTGCAATTGCTTATGGTACTACTCAACAACGTTGGATAAACAATGATGTTTATATATACGAAAGAAAATTCGAAAATAATGTTGCACTTGTTGCTATCAATAGAAATCTTACTACAAGTTATAATATCACGGGATTATATACTGCTTTGCCTGCTGGTACTTATACTGATGTTCTTGGCGGACTTTTGAATGGTAATAGTATTTCTGTCGCAAGTAATGGTTCTGTAACATCATTTACACTTGGAGCTGGTGAAGTTGCAGTATGGCAGTATGTAAGTTCAAGCAATTCTCCGCTGATAGGGCATGTTGGACCAACAATGACAAAAGCGGGACAAACTATAACAATAGATGGAAGAGGTTTTGGCACGACAGCCGGACAAGTTTTGTTTGGTTCAACGGCCGGTACTATTGTTTCCTGGGATGATACAGAGGTAAAAGTAAAAGTTCCTTCAGTGACACCTGGTAAATATAATGTATCGTTAAAAACTTCAAGTGGTGCTACAAGCAATACTTATAACAATATTAACATTCTTACAGGCAATCAGGTATGTGTTAGGTTTGTTGTAAATAATGCAAACACAGTATATGGAGAGAATGTTTATCTTACTGGTAATGTAGCTGAGCTGGGAAACTGGGATACGTCAAAAGCAATCGGACCAATGTTTAATCAGGTAGTATATCAGTATCCTACATGGTATTATGATGTAAGTGTTCCAGCAGGAACAACAATACAATTTAAGTTTATAAAGAAAAATGGCAGTACGATAACATGGGAAGGTGGTAGTAACCATACTTATACAGTTCCATCATCTGGTACAGGTACTGTAATTGTAAACTGGCAACAGTAGATTAAAATAATAAGGGTCAAGAAATCTAATCGTTATGATTTCTTGACCCTTAATTTATTCTTAATTTATTTACTTATCTTAAACTTGTTAATAGCACTCATTAATGTGTTAGCAATGGCATTTAAATCTCTTGCATATTTTGATATTTCATCTATTGCTTCTTTTTGAGTTTCAGCAGATGAAGAGATTTCTTCAGTAGATGCTGCCGTTTCTTCAGTTACAGATGCTATATTTTCAATAGATGTTATCATATTAGTTTTACTTTGCGATATCCTTTCCATTGAATCATTTAGTTTTTTTAGTTCACTGACAATACAATCTACAGCTGACTGAATATCATAGAAAGTATGTATGGTTTTGTCCAGTGCTTTATTTTGTTCTTCTATTGATGAGGTAGCATCTTCAACAATTTTATATGTTGTATCTATATTAGTTTGTATTTCTCTTATTATCTGTTCTATAGTATTAGCTGCTTTCGATGACTGACTTGCGAGTTTTCTGATTTCATCAGCAACAACTGCAAATCCTTTGCCGCTTTCTCCTGCTCTTGCTGCCTCTATAGCAGCATTTAGTGATAGAAGATTAGTTTGATCTGCAATTAAAGTTATTGTTTCTACGATATTGCCTATTTCTATTGATTTCTTCTTTAGATATGAAGTTGATTCTTTTACTTTATTTTGCATCAAATCAGTTAATTTAGATTTCTCACTTAAATCTTTTATATTTTCGATTCCTTGATTAGTAGCGTAAATTACATTGTTTGTTTCATTATTTATGTTTTTTGAATTCTTAATTGCAATATCTACATGTTTACTTAATTCATCTGTAAGTGCCGCACTATTTTCAGCATCTTTAGCTTGTTCTTGAGATCCTTCTGCAATTTCTTTCATTGCAATAGCGACTTCATTTGTTATTATTTCGGCTTTTTGTGATGAAGAAGTCAATTTTTCGGAATATAAATTAACATTGTTTGCGGCATTAAATACTTCTATTATGAGATTTTTAATGCCATCAATCATTTCATTAAAACCATTTGCAAGTAATCCAATTTCATCTTTTGCTTTTATATTTATTTTTTGAGTTATGTTTCCTTTTGAAGCTTCATTCATGATTTGCATAATCTTCTTTATATTAGATGTAATACCTTTTGAGAAGAAATATGCTATTAGAAGTCCTATAAAGAGACATATTAAGCTAAACAAAATTATATTGTATTTTATTTGTGCCACACTATCATTGAGTTCTGAAGAATTCATATCAACAACTGCTTTCCAACCGAAGTTGCTGAGATTTTTTATCGTTGCAAATTTTACTATTCCGTTATCAGTGTATTGAAAAGTGGTATCATTTAAAGAAATCATCTTTTTGCCATAATTTCTTTCGGTTATATATGTAAAAAGGCTATTTTTATCTTTACTTGCTAATATAATACCATCTTTTGATAAAATATATACATTTCCAGTTTTACCTATCGCAATTGATGAAATCATATTAGAAAGGGAATCAAGATTGATGTCAAAAGCCAAAACACCGATCACATCAGAGGCAGCTGATGTTAATGAACTTTTAACAGCTTTTGAGACAGTGAAAACTGCACCATTTGTACCATTGTTGCTGTAGGGTCCGGTCCATATTATCGAGTCAGGATTTTCTATTGCATCTTTGTACCATTTTTGGGTGGTTGGGTCATAATTTGAGTCAAGAGGCAAATCTGGTGACTGAATCATTTTTTTGTCAGGCGTTGCAAAATAAATTATTGATATTTTACTGTTCTTTGTATTTAAAATATTTGTAAATAAGTCTTGCAGGTTTTGCTTATCTGTTGTAAAATCTGTTTTGCCGTAATTTAATAATTGACTGTTGTCAGATAGAATAGTAAGCTGAGTTTCTACATCATTTTTAAAAAGATTTACATAATTATTTATAAGCCCAAGAGTATCCTTGTTAGAAATGTCAATGCGAGCTTTTAAAATTTGAGTAGATTTGTTTGCAGACATATAACCTGTAAATGTAAGTGGCAAAATTATAATTAAAGCAATAAAAACCATTAACTTAGTAAAAATGCTTTTGTTGTTTATTACAAGTTTTTGTAAATTTGGCTTAATTAAAGCTGATTTTTGCTTACGAGTGGTTTGAGGTGTTAACAATTTTTTGTTCATAATTACTCCTCCTCTAAGTTAAATAAGCAAAGCATACAAACGATTGCATAATATATTATAGCATTAATATATAAAATTGCAAATGAAATATATAGAATAGTTTGAACTTAATATCATTTTGATCGAGCATAATAAGATTTAATTAAAATCGTAATTGTAAAAATTTAACTGTATTTTTATAATTGTATATTTAAAATATATTGTTTGAAAATTGCGTAAAAATTAAGATAGAAGTTTTGATGTGGCTGATGAAAATTAATCTAAAATTTTAAAAAGACAGTTATAAAATTTGCTCTTGATATGCCTATTGGAACTGTTATGCGCTTTAGTTGGACCTATAATTCATACGGGACGTTGTAGAAGATAGACTGACAGAAACCAACTTTTAATATAAATGGATTATTGTTGTTACATTAATTGATATGTTAATTTATTAATTGGAAATGTTGAGCAACCTTTATAAAACAAAAACAATATTTTTATAAAAAGCATATTGACAATTTTTGAATCTGGATATACAATTATATTAAAGGCGGCGCAAGCGATTGCAAATTTTATTTGCAGTTAAGCGCTTTTAAAAATAGCGCTAAAGAAAGCGATTGCTGTAATTTAATAGTAATCACTAAGGGGATGATACTAGTAAAAGATTATGATTATGAAGTTTGTCTGCAGCATTTTTAGTTAATATACATCAATTTGTTATTATGTTGGAGAAAAATAAAATGCATTATTGTTTTATTCGGTTGTAAAACTGATATGGAGAAAATCGATGCAGGGCGATGCTATATATACAATAACTATATATGTAAACATTGTAGCAAAAGCTTAGATTGAGGTTTGAAATAAAATTTTGGGATATACCCAAAAAAATCATAAAAATTTTATTTTGTGAGGAGGATTTACATGAAAAAGTACACAAAAATTTTTGCAATACTTACTGCCATGGTATTGCTATTATCAGTTGCTTTAACAGGCTGTGGAAGCAGCAAGACAAATGAATCAAAGTCTTCAGATAATAGTTCTAATAACACTTCTCAGACACAGCAAAAAAAGGAACCAGTTGAATTGACGGTATGGTCACATTTGACAGATCCTGAAATAGCCAAGGTGCAAGAAATCGCTAACAAATGGGCTCAAGAGACAGGCAATAAAGTAAAAGTATTGGCTGATCAAAGCGACTTCCAGGCGTTTTCTACGGCAGCTCAGAGCGGTAAAGGGCCGGATATTATGTTTGGATTGCCGCATGATAATCTTGGAACATTCCAAAAGGCTGGGCTTTTAGCAGAAGTACCTGATGGAGTTATTAATAAATCTGATTATGTCCCGATGAGCATAGATGCAGTTTCATATGATGGGAAGATGTATGCAATACCATTATCAATGGAGACATACGGACTTTTCTACAATACAAGCAAAGTTCAAACTCCTCCAGCTACACTTGATGACTTGATTAAGGTTGGGCAGCAAGTTGGATTCCAATATGATATAAATAATTTCTACTACAGCTTTGCATTTATGGCTGCTTATGGTGGTTATGTATTTAAAAATAATGGAGGCGCTCTCGATCCAAATGACATAGGCTTAAATAATGATGGCGCAAAAAAAGGTTTGTCTTTGATAAGAGATTTTGTAAAAACTTATAAGTTTATGACTGCTGATATTAAGGGTGATATAGCTAAAGGCAATTTCCAAAATGGAAAGATAGGCCTTTATATAAGTGGTCCATGGGATGTTGATGGATTTAAGAAAGCAAATGTTCCTTTTAAAGTAGCTCTACTGCCGACAGTTGATGGAAAGCCGATGCCTTCATTTGCTGGTGTACAGGCAGCTTTTGTAAGTGCTAATTCTAAACATCAACAAGAAGCGTGGGATTTATTAAAATATCTTGCTCAAAATACGGCATTGCCTCTTTTTGAAACAGGCAATAGAATTCCAGTTCTCAATTCTGTGTTAAACAATGATGAAGTTAAAAACAATGATATTTTAAATGCATTTGCTGAACAAGCTAAGAATGCTATTCCTATGCCAAACATTCCGGCTATGACAGCAGTTTGGACACCGGCGGGTAATGCATTGCAGCTTGTAACATCAGGTAAAGCAACTCCTGATAAGGCAGCAGATGATATGGTCAATCAGATAAAGCAGGGTATTGCTACTCAGCAGTAAAATAAGGGGCTAAGTGCCCCTTTCCAATTATTTCAGAGGAGGACATTTTATGAAGACAGGAACAAAAATTAGGGACAAATTGACGCCATATGCGTTTTTGTCACCTGCTATATTATCAATGACGGTATTAAGTTTCTTACCTATTGCATATACTATATATATTGCGTTTACTAATTTCAGCTTAAATCATTTTAAACAATATCAATTTGTAGGATTTAAAAACTTTATCGATATTATCAATGGTCCGCTAAGAACAGTTTTTTTGCCAGTGCTTTTATGGACGGTAATTTTTGCAGCGATAGCAACGTTGGCTAATTATGTCATAGGTTTATTTTTAGCGGTCTTACTCAATAACAAAAATATGTGGGAAACGAATATTTACAGAGCTATACTCATAATTCCATGGGCATTGCCATCAACAATTGCAATATTAGCTTGGCAGGGCCTATATAATCAAGATTATGGTGGAATAAATACTTTGTTAAGTTACTTGCATATTTCAAAAATACCTTGGCTTACGGATCCGTTCTGGGCAAGAGTGGGAATAATTATTGCCAGTGCGTGGATGGGATATCCTTTTATGATGAATGCATCTTTAGGGGGATTACAAGCCATACCACCAGAATTATATGAAGTAGCAGATTTGGATGGTGCTACTTGGTTCCAAAAGTTAAGACTTATAACACTTCCTATGCTTATGTCATCAGCGCTGCCACTTATTATATCATCATTTGCTTTTAATTTTAATAATTTTGGTTCCGTGTTTTTGATAACTGGTGGAGGTCCACCAAGAACAGATACAGCTTTTGCTGGTACTACAGACTTGCTTGTAAGTGCGGCTTATAAAATGACGATGCAATTTAATAGATACGATTTGGCATCAGCATTATCAATAATCATATTTTTGATAATTGGTACATTAAGCTATGTAAATATGAGGATGACGCATGTTTGTGTCAAGTAGTTGTTGGCAAATTTTTTTTCTTCAAATGTTATCCGCATAATGTTTAACATATTGTGAATTTTCGTGCAATTGTTTTTGCTCTATTCTTCTTTTTATATTGCACCTTTTATATGACTTTTAGTTCACTTAAGCATTTGTATCTGAGTATTTCCCTTATTGCTTTTCGACTGTTTGTCATTGCACAACCTTCAAACGGCATACCGCCTCTTTGTATGTGATATGTCTTTGCTTTTTTCTGTTTTTTGTTTACATCAGCTGCTGATAGTTTTATTTCTTCTTTTATCTCTGCTAATTTTTCTTCTGAAATTGTCACATTAAAATATGCTTCTACAACACTATTAAGTTTTCCACTTGTCTTTAAGGCTAATATCTTTGCTAAATTGTTTGCCCCTTTTTCTGTCCAACTCATTTTACCTGCATTCATTCTGTTTGCTAATATATCAAATATATTGTTTTCCATTGTCCCTAAATGTTTGTATTCTATTCCTTCTGGGGCTTCTGGTATTTTTATTTCTTCTCTCTTTTGGTATGGTTTTATCCCTTCTTTATTGGCTACTAAATAGTTATATAGTTTTTCTAATTTCTTCATCTGCTTTTCATCATCTTTTTGCTCTATCATCAATTTTGTTATGTATTCTAGGCTTTCTTCTGCTTTTCCTTCATCTAGCATTTTTATTAATTTGCGGGCATCTTTTTTTGTTCTCTACATTCTTTATTACTGCTTGGCTTTTATGAAATGGGTCTAATTGAAAATATACTCCTTCTTCTCCCAAACTTTCTTTAATCCAACTTGCTCCATCTCCATTTATTATCTTTATTTCTATTTCGTCTACGTTGTATTCTTTTGCTATCGTCGCATCTACTAATTCTTTAAATTCTTTGCTGCTTGCAAATCCTGCACATGCTATTTTGTTATGTGTTATATATTCATCACTTCCTGGGCTTCTTTTTACCCATCCGTCATATGCTATTGCTAATTTTATTTCTTTCTTCCCTCTGCTTTTTTTGCCTTTTGGTCTGTCTTTGCCTTGCATTGATAACCATAATCCATCCATTTCTTGAAATAATATTTTTGTTTCTTTTTCTCCACTTAATTTATTTTCTTTGAATAGTTTTATATCTCGTTTTTCTAATTCTGCTATTTTTTCTCCAACCTTTTGTATTATATTCCATGCAGTTGTATGGCTAATGTTTTGATTTGTTAATGATTCTATATTTTTCGCTGCTTCTCTATATGGCATTTCCGTTACATTTTCTACAACTTTTTCAATTAGATTTGTTGATATATGACCTATTGTATCCATTTTTAAATATTCATCTAAAAGATAAACATATTCTTTTTTTCCTTCACTATTTATATGTTCATAAATTCTTTTATCAAATTCAACAGTGCCCATAATTGTCTTTATGTTTGTATGCTTTTTACCTTTACATCTATATTCCTTTTTGTCCCTTTTTTCTAGTAGAATATCATCTATTTCCATAAGGATTTGAGCCATTATCTTACAAGCTTCTTCGCATGCTAATCTATAAATTTCTACTTCTAAGTCCTTGAAATTTATTTCATTTTCATTTAAACTTATATCTAGCATGTAATCACCTCTATAACGCTTTTTATTTTCTATTAAACATTATAGCGGATGATTCATGCGAAGGGAAGGTATTTTTTGGATACCTTCCTTTTTCTATTTTTTACTGCCTACTAAAATTATACACTAAGAAAAGACATTAATTGTAGGTGTAGACATTGCTAAAGAGATACATCACGCTAGAGCTTTCGATTTCAGAGGAATAGAATACGGTAAGCGTATTGAATTTAGCAATGACATTGATGGAATGAAAAGATTTTTAAAATGGGCTGCAGATATTATGAATAAAAGCAACAAAGAGCATCTTATGGTTGGCATGGAACCAACAGGCCATTATTGGCTCTGCTTTGCACAGTTTCTTAGAGATAAGAACCATAAGGTGGTACTGGTAAATCCATTCCATGTAAAGAGAAGTAAGGAATTTGATGATAACTCGCCAACTAAAAATGACAGGAAAGACCCTAAGACAATTGCAATGCTAGTTAAAGATGGAAGATATGTTGAACCTAATATACCTGAGGGTATATACAGCGAACTTAGAATTGCAGTGGACATAAGAGAGATGCTTACAAAGGATTTAAACAAGATAAAGAACCGAGTTGCAAGATGGCTTGATATATACTTTCCTGAGTTTAATAAAGTTTTTGCAGATTGGGAAGGGAAAGCAGCACTGATAACATTAAAAGAATTTCCAACGCCTGCAAAGATATTAGGGATTGGAGCTGAGGAAATACTTGCAGCTTGGAAAAAGGAAATTAATCGTGCTGTAGGTGCAAAGAGGGCTTTAAAGCTTATGAGAAGCTGCCAGTCAAAGTGTTGGTAAAAGAGATGGCATTGAGATGGCAGAAGTGGAGATAAAAATTATACTTGAACAGTACGAAATGCTTGTAAAA
>NZ_BBKT01000005.1 GCF_000747665.1 Thermoanaerobacterium saccharolyticum
AGAAACTGTGCAAAGCAGAGCCAATAATGGCCTGTTGGTTCCATGCCAACCATAAGATGCTCTTTGTTGCTTTTATTCATAATATCTGCAGCCCATTTTAAAAATCTTTTCATTCCATCAATGTCATTGCTAAATTCAATACGCTTACCGTATTCTATTCCTCTGAAATCGAAAGCTCTAGCGTGATGTATCTCTTTAGCAATGTCTACACCTACAATTAATGTCTTTTCTGTTATTTGCATTATTTTTGTATTTTGGTTATACTTCATATTAGGTACCTCCTTGTTATTTGAGAGTCGTGTTCATGAACAATCGACATCTTGTATTTTATCAGGAGGTACTTTTTATTTCAAATCTTATATTTCTTTATTACAGGAATGCTCCCTTCATTTATTCAATTCATTATCCTACATCAACGCAAAAAAGTCTCTAAGATTTATTTTATCATATTTATATTCGGTTTTTATGATATAATATAAATTAATCTGCAATAAGAAAGGAATGTCTAAAACATGGAGCTTCCAGTTGAACTTATAGGCGCAATAGAAAATATAATGGAAAATGTGCCCACAAACAGATTAGCAACCTTAGTTTCAGATATTTCTAAACGCTACAGAGAAGGAAAATTGTTTATCAATGATAAGTATCTTGCTACATACGATGAAATAATCGCGTACATTGTGTATAGAATGCCTGCAACATATGGCGCCATCTTTACTGCCTTGAATTGTATAAAGGAAGTATACAGGGATTTTCACCCAAAGTCCCTTTTAGATGTAGGAGCTGGTCCGGGGACAGCTATGTGGGCAGCAACATCCGTATGGCATGATATTGATCATATAACGCTTCTGGAAAAAGACGAAAACATGATAAATATCGGCAAAAGGTTATCCTCTAATTCACATTATGATTCTATCAAAAACTCAAAGTGGCTAAAAATAGATTTAAATGGCTCATTTGATATTCCTAAGCATGACATCGTCATAGCATCATATTCAATTGGTGAGCTGGATACAAATGTACAGCAAAAATTAATAAAAAAGCTATGGGAATATACAAATGATATCTTGATACTCATAGAGCCCGGGACTACTTATGGTTTTTCTTGCATAAAAATGGCCCGTGAGACGATGCTGTCCCTTGGAGCTCACATAATAGCGCCTTGTCCACATGATAATGTGTGCCTTATAAAAGATAATGATTGGTGCCATTTTTCTTCTCGCATTCCGCGCTCCAGCATACACATGAAAGTTAAAAAAGGTAAACTTTCATACGAAGATGAAAAATTCTCGTACATATGTGTATCAAAAAAAAACTCACAATATGATAAAAAGCAGAATTATAAGACATCCGCAGATAAGGAAAGGCCACATAATATTGGATTTATGCACAAAAGACGGACTTAGGAAAGTCACAGTCAAAAAAAGCGATGGAGATATTTATAAAAAAGCCAGAGATATGAAATGGGGTTCTATTTTTGAGTGAAGCTTAGGCTGATATAAAATAGCTAACTGTTTCTTTCCGTTATTAAATCCTCATCTGTTATATTGCTGCACAATAATGGAGAATTGACATCATATAAAGTCATATTGCCATTGACAACACTGCTGCTATAGTTTGCATAACAGTAAATGCACCCATGCAAGCACGTATTATAAGCTCCTATATCTACACTGGCAGCACAACCACATGCTTTTCTTTGATTCTTGTCTTTTGCAGTCTTGATATTGCGTCCAGAAATTTCCTTAATCAGATTAGGATCTACGCACCTGCCATGCTCTATTCCAAATTGAGATAAATCTATCTTTTCTGCGCATGTTTCAATTTTAAGAGAATATGCTTCCGCAATTTCTCCGAGTCTTTTAGCTATCCTTACTTTATCTTCATCGCTAATCTCAAAAGCGCCTATCTTCTCGAGGCCTTTCTTTACTTTAGGGTAAAAGTCCACAAAACTTATTATACACTTTGATGTATAACCTTTAAGTTTCGATGCCAATACTTCGAAATATTTATAATGGTATTCCTCGCTAATAGCTTTAGTTATAATGATAGGATCGCACCTCCAAATTACTCTATTTGGTCCTATCTTGTCTGATAATCTCTTAAACGTATCAATTATTTTTGATTTTCCCGGGACATTTTTCTCAACTTTATCATCATAAGGGTTTAATGTAAACTGAAAATAATACGGATATTTATCGATAATGTAAAGATCATTGATCATATTTGCAGGATTTTTGCTCCAGAATACAAAGCAATCAACAGCATCCAGAGACAAAGAGACTTTACTTATTTGATGATAATTAAAAGGATTCCTTACTAAGACATAACCCTCTTTAACTCTATTGTAAAACCAATCGCTATAAAATGCAGGCATGTCTGTCCTTCTGCTAACGCTTATTATCATATAGTATCCTTCCTTTTCGCAAATACAACCGTGATATGAAATTACATACTTCTTAATCAACACCCAAAACAGTGTTTTTACCTTGTACAAAAATTATACTGTCCATTATATTTCTTTGTCAATTTAAAATATCTTCTCAAATAATAAAGTCCATACAACAAGTCAGTCTTTAAATAGTTATCTTTCTCATCAATCATTAGTTTATAAAAACTCATTAAAGAAAATACTTGACTTTAGCGTTAACATAATACTATAAATAGTATAGCACTATGAGATAATTTTATTTTAGGAGGACCGCCAAATGGATGCAATCGAATTGTTGAAAAATAGAAGAAGTTGCAGAATTTTTTCTGATGTTCCAATAGACAATGAAGTTTTGGATGACATACTGGACGTTGGTTTAAATGCCGCCAGTGGAGGCAACACTCAGCCATGTACCATAATTAAGATAAGAGACAAAGATAAAAAATCAAAGCTTAAAGATTTGCTTGGACAGAATTTTATCGAAAAATGCGACACTATCTTAGTATTTCTTTTGGATTTTTACAAGCAAAAAAGATGGTGCGAAATAAATGCAGCGCCTTACGGACGAAACAGATCTTTTTTAGAATTTATTATCTCCTTAGAAGATGTAATGTGTGTTGCACAAAGCATTGAATGTGCATGCACTTTAAAAGGTATAGGCAGTGTTTACTTAGGCACGCCAAATCTACGTTATGAGGAAATAAAAGAACTTTTAGAGTTGCCAGAGCTTACAATCCCTATTCTCGCTATGTGCCTCGGAAATGTAAAAGGTACGCTAAATCCTAGAAAAAAGCTTCAAAAAGATGCAGTCGTTTTTGATGAGAAGTACAAGAAATTAAGCGATAATGAAATCAAAAGATACTATGAAGAAAAGTATCAAAACAGCAACACGTTCATCAATAACAAAAATAACTATTTAATAGATGATCTTTACAATATCGCTTCAGCAGTTAGTGGAAAAGACTTTGCTGACAAAGTAAAAGCAAATGTTGAAAAAAACGGCTACATAAATCCAGCACAAAAATTGTTTGGCTTTCATTACAACCCTATACAAATGATAGGTATGAATCAATGGATATGGAATTTTTTCAAAGAACAAGGCTTTGATTTTCTAGATGAAACATTTCATGTAGACCGACTGAATGTAAAATAATACGTTTATATACTTGGATTTTCTTTTACAATCCATTATCTCATCAAGATCTTTTTCTTCTACTATAATATTCCTGCTGACCCATCCCTCATTCCTTTTTAATTCTTGTTTCAAGTTGTTGTAAAATTCTGTCTTATCACCTGCGATTGATTCTTTAAGTTCATTATAATATTCAAAGTTGCCTTTAAAAAGAAGTTCTTTGTCTAATTTTTTCTGTTCTTCTTTTAGAGAGAGTTTTTTATATTCTTCATATCTTATTTTCTTCCATTTCAATGCCAATCCTGCATATTGTTTGTCTTTCTTTTCGCCTTCTAAAGCTAATTATATAACTTTATTAAAGTTTCTTTCTTTCATGAACTTATTTATAAGAAGCTCTCTAAATGATGTATAATTTGTTTTTTTTCTATAAATTCTAAAGCTTCTTCATCAGTACCATAAGTATCAATTATTTCAAATAATATTTGCAACATCTTCTCATTACTGTATCTTTTTATACTCATCACCTGAATTCATGGTAACAATAGACTTTATTTTCATTTTAAGTCTATAGTTTCAGATATGAGGAAGCCTATACATCATTGGAATCATCAGCGTATTGAAAAGCTTTCATAGACTCATTGAGCAGAAGAAATGCGATATCCAAGGCTAATAATATATTATCGGTATTACTTGATTTTCACAATATATCTTCCATATCATTTACAAAGCTACAAGTTTCTCTATATGATATAAAGCCTTCTCTACATGTATATTTAATGGATTTAATAAGCTTTTTGCATTTTTCAAGTTCTTGTTCATAGCTACCTTTTGAATACCTCACAATGAGACTGTTTTTCTAAAGCTTCATCATTTTCGGTTACGTCCATTATCTCCAAGGCACCCTCGAAGCCTGCCACTCATGATATCGCAGCAACAATGAAGCTATCAATGAACAATAAGCCATACAAGTAGAAAGTTTACCTAAAGTTTATAAACGTAAAAGTACTTTAATAATAATAAAACAAATAACAACTATCCATATTGAAATAATTGCTGCTCCAGCCACCCAGTTCTTCGGTTTGCCATCCTTAAAAACATCTTCTGCCTGTACCCTACATTCTTCCACTATCTTCCGAGGTATCATTTTAATTGCTAATGAAACACCTAATGGAATTAACACTAAATCATCTATATATCCAAAAATTGGAACAAAATCAGGTATTAAGTCTATGGGGCTTAATGCGTAGCCTATCACCAATATTGAAAACAATTTTGCATGCCATGGTACATCAGGTCTTTTATAGGCCAAATATAAAGTTTTTACTTCTTTTTTTAGGCTTTTTGCGCTTGCTTTTAAACGGTTAAACAAGTTTTTTAATTTATCCATTAAGTACCTCCAAAATCTTAAATCTTACCTTCGTGATCCTTCAATGCATCCCTCTGATAAACTTCTTCTGAATATTCATGCAACCTTTTTGTAGCCTGTTCAATCATGTTTTCTGTGTTTACCTTACCAGAAGCTTCAAAGTAGTCCCGTGCGGATACTTTGTCCATCCATTTATGGATTTTATCAAGTTCCTGCTCATTTTCTTCTATCTCTGTAAAAGTGAACTTACCTTTCTGGGTTTCGCGGTCAAGCTCATATATCAACCTTTCACATTGTTCTGCTATTTCTTCATATTCTTCATTTCTTAACCTGTTGAATTCATCAATTATGCGTTTTTCATCTTCCTCATTAATAAACGAAAGGTTCGTTACAGATGCCTCTCCACCCATTTCTGTTATCTCTCTGTGAAGTTTCTGCAATTCCTGTAAAAATTCTTCGGTATAAGGAAGCAAAGCAACACCTTGCTGCAGATAAGCAGCTCCCATTTCTTTTATCTTTCTCCATACATACACACGGTTTTTTGATGGCTCACTTTGCAGCTTATAGCTTATCGCCAGCCATTTATTATTCATGTTATAATTCCCCCTTTCTTGAAAGCATGATAACAGCCATTAGTAGACTCGCTGTCAAAGATAAAATCCCACCGAATAAGAATGATACATCAGCATGAAAAGCCATAGCCCACCTTCTAACCTATCTGTAAACCGCAAAGTCATTACAAGTCCAACTTGAATTAACAAGAGCTAATAACGGTCGGCTTATACCCGCCAATAAATATCCAATGACTACAAATACCTCTCTTTCCTATATTTTATCATAAAATCACCCAGAAAAAACACGGAGAATTTACTTTTGAACGTATATTATCAGTATCTTGTGAAGCCAAAGTTCACTACCATACTTATTTTAAATATGACATTTTAACTGTCATGCCCTAATTTCTTTTTTAGGCCGTACTAATATCGCCATTGAAATCATTGCACAAAGAGATAATATTGACCCAAACAAGAATGGTGCTGCAGGGTTTATATTTTGCCATAGGATACCTGCTATAAAGCTGGCTGGCAAGGCACTGACACCTATTGCTGCGTTATATAGGCCATATGCTGTGCCCCTTTTTTCAGAAGGTACAATATCAGCCACCAAAGCCTTCGCCACTCCGTCTGTAGCACCATAATATATACCATACAATGTATAAAGAATCCAAACCTGCCAACCCACATTCGCAAAGGCAAATCCCAAATATATTAGTCCGTAGACCAGCCATCCGGCGATAATCACCCTATGCCTGCCAAATTTATCTGACAAAATTCCTGCGGGGATAGATACTATGGATGTAACAAAATTAAACATTGCAAGCATTATAAATATTTGAAACAGCGAAAGCCCCAACTGCTGTGCCCTCAATATCAGGAAAGCATCAGAGGAATTACCCAGGGTAAATACCACAATGATAACCAGAAAAGCTTTAAATTGAGAATCAAAACCCTTTAATGAAAGATTAGGCAACCCTTTTTTATTGCCTGATGGACTGTAATCTTTAATGAAAAATATAATAAGTAAAACCGAGATTATTGCTGGTACAGCAGCAATTAAAACTAATTTCTGATATATTGATCTCGTCATGTCTATTATACCTTTACTTCCAAAAGCTATAACAACGGCAGCTATTAAAAGGCCAATTACAGCTCCAAGCGGATCCATAGCCCTACTGTAACCAAAAGCCTTGCCCTGATTCTCCTTTTCTGTTGAGTCAGCAATTAAAGCATCTTTAGGCGAAGTCCTGATACCTTTACCCACTCGATCAAAGAAACGCAATATTAAAACAAACGGCCATGAGTTGGCAAAGTAAAATAGAGGCTTTGACAGTGAAGAAAGAGCATATCCCCAAACTACCAAAGGTTTACGTTTTCCAACCTTATCGGAGAACCATCCTGAAAATATTTTTAGTATAGTAGCTGTACTGTCTGCAACACCCTCAATCAAACCTATTATAGAAGTTTTAACACCAAGTACATTGGCAAGAAATAAAGGTAAGGTCCTTACCGTTATTTCACTGCTTAAATCATTTAATAGACTTATAAAACCAAACATAAATACGTTTTGACTTAAACCAAAGAATTTTCTCTCCTTTTTAACGTCTTTAATTTCATTCATTTCGACTCCTCCAACCTGTTACAAATAGCATTTATTACATTGTAACATATGTTACATTTTTAGTCAAGATTAACAAATAGCTATAGTAACTTTTTTCAGTCATCCGCCTACTGGGAGGCTTTTTTATTCACACCGCTCACCTTCTTTCACCGTTATTGCCGAGTATCATCTCATACATAGGATCATAAGATTACCGTGTGGCTTTGCGTCCCCGGTTTTCACCGGGTTTGCTCTTTGCTCTATTGATTTGTGTCTTGCGTTATTACATATTATTTGTATTAGGCAGCCGTTTTTACATACGGTCGGCAAATACCATAACAATGATTATGATTTATATCGGAACATCTGGTATGGTAGCTCCTCCTGGAATCGGAATATTTACAAATTCCCCAATTAAGTTGCTAACAAATGTTAAAGCAGGCCAGAATAAAAGGGCAAAATCATACCAAACCCAGTTTATTCTCCAGTTGAATATCCGTCTCATCAGTTTATGTACACCGATACTGGCTGAAAATGCGCTAGAAGCCACATACCCCGCTATCAGTACCAAAATGATATCGCCGAGAATTACCTGCCAGGACATATCATGTTCCCACCAGATCCTGCTAATCCACCGTAACGCGCCAGCAAAAATTGCAAAAAAGGCAAAGACTATTGTCTGGGTATGCGAGGAAGCTTTAGATCTGTGCGTTCCCGTCTATGGTGACAACATGGGAGAATTCGCGGCAGTCAGTGTCCTTCCACCCAGCTTTTCTGTTTCCAGCCCGCATCAAAATGATGCAAATAACCAATCCCACAATAGAAACAACAGCTCCACTGATATATGGGAATTCTATATTTGCTTCGTAAAAATACCCTGCACAAAGCAACCCCATCACCTTGCCCAGAATTTCGACAGCGCTGTTTATACCCATGAGCGCACCCTGGTGTCCTTCGGCAAATTTTGAAAGAGCTTAATTTACATCTTTTTCCCAATATAAAATACATATCCATAATACTGTTTGTATTTTGAATACAAGTCTGCCTCACGCCTCAAAAATGCAATCATATTCTCAACGGTTTTATTTCCCGCATGTTTTTTCAAGAATTCCTCTTGCCTTGCTTTTTGCGGAATAAAATAATTGTCTATCCAACAATTTTCAGGTAGCGTAAATGCTGCAACAGGAATATAACCTGTTTTTTGCATGACGGAAATATTATATCCTATTGTGCCCATTTCAGGAACTGCGTCCAACCACCACTTCTCAATTTCAGCGGGGCGTTCGTCGGTAAACCATGACTCATATGTTACGGCAATATAACCGCCTTTTTTGAGGAAGCGTTTCCAGTAATTCAAGCCTTTTTCAAAACCAATATTGGCAATAGCCCCCTCAGACCATATAATATCAAATTCGTCATTCTGAAACGGTAAATTATCCATTGAACCGACAATACCTTTTACCCTGTTCTGCAAACCAAGTTTTCTGGCTGTTGCGTTAAGTTTATCAATTGAAATAGCGTAAAGGTCGAGAGCGGTGATGGTTGCTTCTGTATTTTGTGCCAGAACCATTGTTTGGGCGCCTGTGCCACAGCCTAAATCGGCAATTTTTGTTTTGTTTGAAAGATTATCGATAAACCCTAATGCCTTGATGGTTTGTTCGGGGCTGCCGGGTCCCTGCCGTTCAAGCTCTACGAAAAATTCATTGATGAGGGCAAAATCAATTTCGTGAATTGTTATTTTTTCCATTATCATACTCCTCCTCGTATAATTATTTTTGTAGACAATAAATTTGTCCCACTTCTTAAAATTTAATAGAAACACATTGATAATTGGAAATTACCTCTTTTTAAAATCATCATTTAGAAATCACATCTATTGCCATGTATCTAAAATATCAAATTAAGTACATGGCACAGGCCGCCACATCTTTTATTTTACGGCCTTTATGTTTACTTTTGAGATAACTTGTAGCATTATTATACTGTAAAGTTAATATGGGACAGGCTTTTGTCCTCCATGCGGTTTTTCCGCTCTTTAAAGTATGGTCCCTACACCAGATTTGCCTTTTCTCACGCGAAATCTGCTTTGTCGTATATAAACCCCTGGCAGCAGAGGACTCAGGTTTATATACTAATAGCTAATTGCGAGGTTGCTACATAATCTGGTCGCTAGGTTATCTCAAATTAACTTTCATCTACACCATTACCTTTGAAAGGAGGTGCTATAGCTTTGAATAAACTTTTCGTAGGCATGGATATAAGTTTGGATGATGTCAAGGTTCATATTCTCGACCAAGACGGTAACGATGCTTGCCCTCGTTTTTCTGTAGATAATAATCCTTCTGGTTGCGATATTTTAGTGTCTCATATCTTGGATTGTTGTAATAAATACAAAATTCAGAAGGTTTTTATTGGCCTAGAATCTACTTCAGTCTATGGTTGGCATATTCAGTATTATTTAGCTGACCATGTTTCTTTGAAGCCTTTTAATCCTTCTGTAACTACTTTTAATGCTAACACTGTCAAGGCTTTTAAAAAGTCTCTTGGCAATTTGCCTAAGAATGACTGGGTTGATGCTTTTACTATTGCTGAAAAATTAAGGTTTGGAAGGCTTCCTAAATCTTGTCCTGTAGATTTTAGATACCTTGCTCTCCAAAGACTTACTCGCCATCGCTTTCACATTGTTGATAGTATTGTCAGGGAGAAAAATTATTTCCTAAGTAATCTGTTTCTTAAATTTAGTGGCTTATGTCAGATTAAAGTTTTTAGCAATAATTTTGGTACGGCTGCTACTGAAATATTTAATGAGTTTTTAACTCTTGATGATATTGCGGCTCGACCGCTTGAAGATCTTATTGCCTTTTTAGTTGATAAAGGCAGAGACCATTTTAATGACCCTAATGCTACGGCTAAATTACTTCAAGATGCTGTACGCAAATCTTATAGAATCAACGCTAATGTAAATGATTCTTTGAATTTTGTTATCAAGTCGTGTCTTGATAATATACAGTATCTTGAAAAGCTGAAGAAAGCTTCTGAAAAGACCATTGCCAATGAAGTCAAAGGATTTAAGAATCAATTTCTTTGTCTTACTTCAGTAAATGGCATTGGTCCGACTATAGCAGCCGGCCTAATATCTGAGATAGGCGGAATATCAAGGTTTGATAATGATAATGCCCTTGCAAAGTTTTCCGGCATATATTGGTCAGAATACCAGTCTGCGGATTTTAAAGCGGAGGACACATATTTAAAACGCACTGGTAATGAGTATCTCAGATACTACTTTATTCAAGCAGCCGACCAACTTAGGAAATATTGTCCTGAGTTTTCACAATACTATGCTCGCAAATTTAATGAAGGTAAAACTCATAAACACAAACGTGCTTTAGTTTTAACGGCACGCAAAGCTGTAAGGTTAGTCTTTGCTCTGCTGCGCGAAGAAAAACTTTATAAACCACCAGCAATGAAAGGAGATGATTGTAAATACTAACACAATATCCCATTACCATAATTAACATATATTTCCATTGCTGTTTTTAGTAATGGTTAGCTTTGCTATGCTCTTTTTTTAGCTGTTTTTTTTAAAAAATTTTTTAATTTTTTTCAATCACCCCTTGACATATTACCGAAATACTTTGTATGTTACTAACTTCTAATATATCATATTATGACCTAATAATAAATATCCTTTTAAGTTAATCTTTAAAAATATTTAAAAGCGGATGAAAGAAGTTATTTCTCAAATCCGCTTTTTAGATAATTCTATTTCATTAAAGCCTCTATACTTTTAGACACTTCTTTTACAACATCATCAAGTCCAAAATATCCTTTTTGCATCTTAAACTTCGACAGAAGCCTTAAATACTGTTTTAAGGTCCCCATAATGACCACCTGAGAGCTTTCTATGCTCATGTTTACGCAGCCTCTCTCTACCGCCGCTTCTCCGCCTAAAGCTAACATCTCCTGCTTTATGATATTTGCAGCCGCTGGATGAACGTCATATAGCTTTACGACGCAAAACACAGCCTTTGGGGCCATCATAGATATAGAAATGTCTTCAATTTGAAGTTTTTTTAATTCAGCTTTAGCTTGACTTAAATTTTGTATACTAAGCATCTCACTTTTCATATCAAAATAGACCTTTAATATTGCCCTCCTCATCTATATCCATTTTCTCTGCTGCAGGCGCTTTAGGAAGCCCTGGCATCGTCAAAATATCACCTGTCATTGCAACGATAAATCCAGCTCCAGCAGATATGTTTAAGCTTTTCACAGTAATATTAAATCCCTTAGGCCTTCCTAAGAGCTTTGGATCATCTGATAGAGAATACTGAGTCTTGGCAACACAAACAGGAAGATGACTAAATCCCAATTTTTCTATGTTTTTAAGGTCTTTTACAGCTTCTTTAGTGAACTCCACATCATCTGCACCGTATATTTCCCTTGCTATGGTCCTTATCTTGTCTTCAATTGATGCATCCAGTTCATATATTGGCTTAAAATCAGACTCTTTTTCGCAGGCACCAATCACTTTTTCTGCCAGCTCAATGCCGCCTTCACCGCCTTTTTCCCATACTTCTGTCAATGCCACTTCTACACCTAATTCATTGCAATATCTTTTTACAAATTGGATTTCTTTGTCCGTATCGCTCATAAACCTGTTGATAGCAACGACTACTGGTATTCCATACTTTTGTACATTTTCTATATGCTTTCCAAGGTTCTCTACACCTTTCTCAAGCGCATCAATACTTTCAGTTTTTAACTCATCTTTCTTAAGGCCACCGTGCATCTTAAGAGCTCTTATAGTCGCCACAACGACAGCGGCACTTGGCTTTAATCCTCCATACCTACATTTTATATCAAAAAACTTTTCTGCACCTAAGTCAGCACCAAAACCAGCTTCTGTCACAAGATAATCTGCCAGCTTTAATCCATATCGTGTCGCTATTATACTGTTGCATCCATGGGCAATATTGGCAAATGGTCCACCATGTATGAATGCAGGCACGTTTTCCAGAGTCTGTACCAGATTAGGTTTAATAGTATCTTTAAGCAAAAGTGCCATTGCGCCATCGGCTTTTAAATCTTTGGCTGTGACAGGATTATCGTCCTTATCGTAGCCTATTATTATCTTGCCTAATCTTTCTTTCAAATCTTTAAAATCTGTGGCAAGACACAAGATTGCCATTATCTCCGATGCGACAGTTATTATGAAGCCATCCTGCCTTGGATACCCGTTTGCTTTCCCTCCAAGACCTACGACGATTTCTCTTAACGCCCTGTCATTCATATCTATGGCCCGTTTCCATGTAATGCGCCTTACGTCGATATTTAGTTCATTTCCTTGATGTATATGGTTGTCGATCATGGCAGATAACAGATTGTGGGCAGAACCTATTGCATGCATATCACCTGTAAAATGCAAATTTATATCTTCCATAGGAACTACCTGCGAATAGCCCCCACCAGCAGCGCCGCCCTTTATACCCATACAAGGGCCTAATGACGGCTCTCTTAAGGCTATTGCAACCTTCTTTTTAAGCTTATTTAAGGCTTGCCCTAAACCTACAGTGACAGTAGATTTTCCCTCACCTGCAGGTGTAGGATTGATGGACGTAACCAAAATAAGCTTCCCGTCTTTTCTGTCTTTAATCTTCTCCCAAAGCCTTTGCGACACTTTAGCCTTGTAATTCCCGTAAAGCTCCAGGTACTCATCTTCTATTCCTATTTTCTTGCCTATGTCGGCTATATGCATCATTTTGGCTTCTTGTGCGATTTCAATATCTGTTTTCACGCTAATCCCCCCAGTGATTAATTTTTAAGCTCTAAGTATATATCTACGATGGTGCCAGTACCCTTTTTGCTGAATATCTTTAAATCTCCACCGTACTTATTGAGAATGTTTTTGCAAATTGATAGTCCCAGACCTGTGCCGTCTTTTTTTGTAGTAAACAAAGGTACCATCACTTTTTTAAGTGTTTCTCTGTCGATTCCACCGCCGTTATCTGCTATCTTTATTATAACCCTATTTGTGTAAGAATTAAATCTTGTAGTTATCCATATCTTCCCTCCAGTGCCTATGGCCTGAAAAGAATTTTGAAACACATTTAATAGCACTTGTTTTAGTTGGTTGTTGTCTATCTTCACCATTGGAACCTCTCTTAATTTCCTTACTATCTCGATTTGCCTATGTTTTGCTTCAGCCTCAATTAAAATCATATACTTTTCAATAAGCTCGTTTAGGTCAATGCCTTCATCAGGGCTATTTCTCACTACACCTAAATAGCTCATTACCAAATCTATTATCCTATCTGATTCGCTTATGATAGTATCAAAAAAAGAAGCATTCGCTTTGTCTTTAAGCTGCATAAGCTGTAAAAATCCTTTTATAGATGTGATGGAATTTTTTATCTCATGAATTAGCGACACAGCCAAGCTTCCCATCAAATTAAATTTTTCACTTCTTTCGATGATCTCTCCAAATTTCAATTTTTCTGTAACGTCTTTTACGATGATGCACAAAAAATTGTCATCGTAAGTGTCTGCTACTTCCATAGACAAAAAACGTCCACTGTCTTTTATATTGTAAACGATGATCTTATTGCTTACTATTTCATCAAGGTCTATCTTTTCGTCTAATGATTTCAATACTTTTCCTGCATCTTTGCGGTAAGTTTTTTTGTAGTCTAAACACATAAGCTGACAAGCAGCCTTGTTTATATATTCTATGCGCCTTCTCTTATCCATAAGCAAAATACCTGTATCTACCATGTCTACAAGCTTAAATCTATTGTACAGAAGATCCAAATACGCTTTTACGTCTCGCATAGAATCTAACTCACTTTTTACAAAATTAAGGGTAGAAATGATGCAAAGCTTTTTCCCATCGTCAGAATTTAAAAAATTGTCCACCATTTTAAATCTCAATGTAAAACCATATCTGGAATTTAAAGTAATATCATATATGTTTTCATTCACTTTCTTAGCTTCATTAAGAAAGAAGTTTTTAAAAAAGAAATCGTAATTTCCCCCTATGTCATCGTGATTAAATCCCAATAATTTTAAGAGAACTTTGTTTATATATATCACTTCACCGTCAAATTTTTTTAAAATAGTAAACCCTTTTAGTCCATCGACTAAATCAAATATCCAATCGTAGTTAGGCTCCTTCGATGACCTTATCACTTTATCCATGATAATTCCTCTTTTCTTTAGTATAAGTTTTAAGGCGACATTTATATATTTTGACATAATTGTCAAAAATCCTTCTTATTTTGACAAACTTTTTTGATATTTTATAAAAAATTTATTATTTTCATATATGTGTCAAAGCGTAAAAAAACAAGCCTTATGCCTTTATCGCAAGGCATAAGACTTTCAATATTACCAAACCTTTATGCAATTATCTCCTTTTTTCAAAAGCGCTATGGGACCTATTGAACTATTCCCCAGCTTTTTTGCATCTAAATAGTCAGTATCTAACACCAGCTCTTTGCCATCTGGACTTTCATACTCCGCATCTACAATCCGCACTCTTTCCAATGTCTTTGTTGAATGGATATCGCCTACAATATTTTCGAATTCATCTGGCAATTGCAGCGAAAGGTAAACTTCATCTCCTTCATCAATTATGGCAAGTTTCGTGTCGAAGTCCTTTTTAACAAGATTGTCTTTTTCTCTCCCAAATGGCTCTGCACCATTGAAGTATGCATTTTTATTGATGTAGACCGGTTGTTCCACACGTTCAAATTCTCCTAAATCACCAGGCACTTCATTTACCTTTTCAATGTACTCCTCTAAAGACGTCGTGTAATTATTGTAATGGGAAGTGCCCACATTTTCTAAGCCTTCTTTTCCTATGAAGATATTGTTATAAAATCGATCGTCTCCACCGTATACAAATGCAAATCCTGCAACTTCAGTGCTGTGTGGAAGATGGTATTGAGTAGAGCGGTTTAGGACTTTTCTCTGATTCATCTTGCCGGCAATTAGATTGTTTATATACGCTCCACCCTGTGACATGTTGTCTATAGCGTACTCAGAAGCTAATATATTGTGATCAACAAGATACGGCCCATGGCTTACTTCAACAAACATATCCCTGTTATTATTGTAGAACAGATTTTTACTGACCCTTGTACCTTGCGCTTCCCAATCCAGCCATAACCCTAATGAGCAATCGTGAATGCGATTATGATGAATCTGTACATCAATGGCCGCGTGTAGCTTAATCCCTGCTATCTCATGACCGTAGAATTCTCTTTTCAGTGCGACGTTGTAAATATGGTTATTGTAAATTTCGCTAAAGACGCCTCCTAAGTGCCCAACAATGGCATTTTGCCCACAATCGTAGATCGTATTGTTTCGTATTATGTGTGAACCTATCTTTTCTTTAGACCAACCATTCCTCTTCGCATTAAATACCGCTTCTAATTGATACTGGTATCCAGGCTTGTCTTTCCGTATAGAGCGATAATTGTTGCCTGTTGTAGCCTCTTTCCCAATGCTTATAGCGCTGCATTTGGCGTCGTGTATGATATTGTCCTCTATTATCCAACCTTTGCTCCAGTTAGGACCTATAAGCCCCGGCTGATCTGCTGTTGGAGGTGCCCATGGTGTGGCCGCATGTGCCATCTCAAAACCTTTAACTGTAATATAGTCTATTCCGGTTTCAACAGGATAAAAACACGATCTCCTGACATTTATCTCTACAAATTCTTCGTTTGGATCAGCACCTTGAAAATTAGCGTAAATCGTCGTCTTCTCCCGGTCTACTTCGGCATACCAAACGTACTTCGTCTGTTCTACGTTTTTAATAGGTACAATCTTTTGGGTCCAATGATCAAGGACTTCTGTCCTGACTTGTGGATTAAAAAGATCTTCATATCTCGTGACTTCATAAAACGACATGCCATTTAAGTATACATCTCCTAAGTGTTTTTTCTCATCAACTGTAAGCAACCAATCTCCAAAAATTTCTTCTTTGTATGGATTGAATTCCCCAAAGAAAGAATTGGGCAACTGACATTTCCACACGTTTTCATCTACATGCTGCCAGCTTTGAATCCTCTCTGAACCTTTTATTATTACTCTTTCGCCTTCTGCCGCCTTGTATGTAATCCTTCTTTTGTCGCTTAACCCTTTATACTTTGGTTTAACCCATTCCCGGTATACTCCTTCATGGACTATAATTGTGTCGCCAGCCATTGCGACAGACGCAGCCTTATTTATAGTCAAAAACGGATCTTTAAGCGTTCCTTTCCCTTCATCTGAACCAGTCTTAGCCACATGGTATTCCATTTTAAAACCTCCTCTTTAAAAGATTAATTTTATTTTAATCAAATACGTGTTGATATCTCTATGCAAAAAGTAGTATACTTTAAGACAATATTAGTGTTTTTTTAGGAGGGACTTTTATGGTCTTTTTTCAAAAGCATGGTGTAAATGAAAAAGATCTCTTCCGCTTTTTTTCACTTAAGAATTATCAATTTCCATATCATTTTCACAGAGCGTACGAACTTATATACTTAAATGACGGCCAATTATCTGTCTCTATAGACAAAAAAGAATACATACTGAAGAAAAACGATTTAGCCTTTGTGTTTTCAAACCAGATGCATGAATTTAAGACAATCGGTCGCTCTGACATAACAATCATCCTTTTTTCCCCAGAACTTATCGGAGATTTTTACATGAATTATAAAGGCATGATCCCTGAAGATAACATACTGCACTTAGATAGTATCATAGACTTCAATAAGCTTGATTCCATCTATGGTAAAAAAAAGTTTTTTATATTCACTATGCGATAAGTTAGTAAACCATACCTCATTCATTCCTTCAAGACAATCGACTAAGACAAAAGTTCTATACAAGATGCTGCTTTTTATTGAGCAGAACTATTCAAATGGCTGTACATTAAAAAAGGCTGCAAAATACCTAAATTACGATTATCCATATTTATCAAAACTATTTATCCAGCAAATGGGCATGACTTTTACAGAATATCTAAACAACTACCGCATTTCACAGTCATGCTACATGTTAAAAAATAGCAATCTTTCTGTAAGCGAAATCGCATTTAATTGTGGGTACAATAATTTGAGGACATTTCACAGAAACTTCAGGAAGATGACAAATATGTCCCCAAAAGAATATAGAGAATTGGATTAATCGCAAAAGCAATATCACACGATATCTTGAAAAATTTGAAATCTCTTTCATAAAACTAAAAAAGACATACAAAGTAATTGTATGTCTTTTAAGCTATGCTTCTTCGCTTTGATTTGTCTCATCTACATTTTCGCCATTAAAATACTTTTCAAATTCCTCTGCGTTAAGCTTCTCTTTCGTCATCAAAGCCTGTGCAATTCTATGAAGCTTATCTATATTCTCTTTTAATAGTGTTTCAGCCTTGTTGTAGCATTCATCGATGATCCTCTTCATCTCTTTGTCGATATCGTACTGAACTTCTTCACTGTAATTGCGGGTCCTGCCTAAATCTCTGCCAATAAATATTTCATCATTGTCTGTGCCAAAAGTCATAGGACCTAATTTCTCGCTCATGCCGTACTCTGTAACCATCTTTCTCGCTATGTTTGTGGCTCTTTCTATGTCATTTTGTGCACCTGTAGATATATCATTCAAAACAAGACTTTCAGCTACACGTCCTCCCAGAAGGTGGACAATCTCATCCATCATCTCAGACTTGGACATGTAATACTTGTCTTCTTCAGGAAGCAGCATTGTGTAGCCACCTGCCCTTCCTCTTGGAATAATCGTCACTTCGTGTACAGGAGGTGTATTAGGAAGGAGTTTTGCAACAACAGCATGACCTGCTTCATGATACGATACGAGTTTTTTGTCTCTTTCTGATATTACCCTGCTTCTCTTTTCTGGTCCTGCTATTACTCTCGTAATAGCTTCTTCCAGCTCCACCATAGTTATCTGCTTCATGCCTTTTCTGGCAGTTAATAGCGCCGCTTCGTTCATGAGATTTTCAATATCGGCTCCTGTAAAGCCAGGCGTCCTTCTTGCCAAAACTTTCAGAGACACATCGGGTGCGAGAGGCTTGTTTCTAGAATGTACTTTTAAGATCTCCTCTCTTCCTTTGATGTCTGGAACACCTACAGTAACATGCCTGTCAAATCTGCCAGGCCTTAAAAGAGCAGGGTCAAGGATGTCTGGTCTATTTGTAGCAGCTATGACTATGATGCCTTCATTTACACTGAAGCCATCCATCTCAACCAACAACTGGTTTAATGTTTGCTCTCTTTCGTCATGTCCACCGCCTAATCCTGCGCCTCTATGGCGGCCAACAGCGTCAATTTCATCTATGAAAATTATACAAGGTGAATTCTTCTTGGCTTGTTCGAAAAGATCTCTAACCCTTGACGCACCGACGCCCACAAACATCTCCACAAAGTCAGAACCACTTATGCTGAAAAACGGAACACCAGCTTCACCTGCCACAGCCTTTGCAAGCAAAGTTTTACCTGTTCCAGGAGGCCCTACTAAGAGAACGCCTTTAGGTATACGAGCGCCTAAATCTAAGAATTTCTTCGGAAATTTCAAAAACTCTACTATTTCCTGCAGCTCTTCCTTTTCCTCGTCAGCACCAGCCACGTCATTAAAAGTGACTCTCCTCTTATCATCTGTTATCATCTTGGCACGGCTTTTGCCGAAAGACATTACTCTGTTGCCGCCACCGCCTTGCGCTTGTTGCATAAACACATACCACAAAACTACAAGTACAGCCACCATAAACAGTGTTGGCAAAAGAGAATACCACCATGGTGCACCTTGAGGCGGTTCACTCTTGACGACAAGTTTATTGTCCTTAATATAGGGTGTTAAGAAATTCATAAAAGAAGTCACATCAGGCACATTGCTGCTAAACTGTGTGCCATCTTTCAAAGTACCTGTAATACTTGTACCAGAAATAGTCATCTCTGATACATTGTTTTTGATAATCTGACTGTACAGTTCAGTGACGTCAATAGCCGCAGGTTGTTTAATATTATCAGTATACAATTGTACCATTGCATATAATGCGATAATTATCAGTATCCATATAACGATACCTCTGATCGTTTTATTCAAATATGGCCCTCCCTTCAAAGCCGTATCACTTAATTTATAATAACATATACCATATAAAAAAACAAATTTTAGCTGTACATTTCAGGTTTCAAAACGCCTATAAAAGGAAGGTTCCTGTACTTTTCATCGAAATCCAATCCATAACCTACTACAAACTTATCAGGTATCTTAAACCCCACATAATCGACTTTTACAGATGCTTCCCTTCTTTCCGGTTTATCTAATATAGTGCATATTTTCAAGCTTTTTGGCTTTCTTCCAAGCAGAGTTTCTCTCAAGTAAGACAGAGTCAAACCGCTGTCAATTATGTCCTCAACAATCAGGACATCTTTGCCTTCTATGCTTATATCAAGGTCTTTAATTATCTTTACTATTCCTGATGAATGTGTTGAGCTTCCATAGCTGGAAACAGCCATAAAATCAAGTGATAAAGGTAAATCAATACACCTTGATAAATCAGCCATAAACATTAAAGCACCTTTTAAGACTCCTACCAACATCAAATTTTTCCCTTCGTAGTCCTTCGTAATCTGTCTCCCAAGCTCTTTTATCTTTTCCTTAAGTTCTTCTTCTGTGATCAAAATTTCCTCGATGTCTTTCGATAAATTTTCCATCAAATTTCCTCCTTAATCTTGTTTAATGTACTCTATAGACAATATTTTTTTTGTGCCATCGCGTACTTTGTACTTTTCAGACATTCTATATCCCACAATCCACAAAATAGTGCTGCCAATAGCTAATAATGGTATCTTATCCCTCTCCTCTCTTGGGATTTTCTCATCGATAAAATACTCTTTAAGCGTCTTCGTCCCTCTCATGTTTAGAGGCGAGATGATATCTCCAATCCTCCTATGCCTTACGACCACATCGCCATCGATCAAATCAGCATCGAAAAGCTTACGGTATCTACCTAAATTAAGGCTTTCTATTGATTCTCTATCAACTATCTCCGCCCTATATACGCCTAAACATCCGCCATCTGTTAAACCAGGAATATTAAGTTTAACTTCACTTAAATCATGCTTTTCATAAAATGTTCTCTTTCTGAATATAAGATTATTATAACTTTTTATAACTTCAATTTCAAAGGGTAAATCAATTTTTGACGATGTCTGCTTGTCCATGATATCTAACACATCTTCCACGTGTTTAAATGTAAGTTGATTAAAATTTCCCTTTAATTTCTTATAAGCCAATCTAATGATTCTTCTTCTTATGGAACTGTGCAATTTTTTTATTCCATCAATGTCAAGTTTAACATTTCCATCATCAAGGTCAGCAATCTCGTTAAATATTTTTTCAGATTCCCGACTTAAATAATCTTCATCATCAAGCACGATCTGTGATGTTCTGTACAAATTTTCAACTATGTCTACATCAAAATTTTCTTCAATGAATGGTATCAATTTTAGCCTTATTCGGTTTCTTCTATACACATCTTCTTTATTTGTGGCATCTATTACATACCCAAAATCTTTTGATGTCAAGTAGTCAAGTATTTCATCTCTCGTGGTCCTTATAAGTGGTCTTATGATGCATCCGTTAACAGGCTTTATGCCTACAAGTCCAGTTGTGCCAGCACCTCTTAAGATGTTTAATAGAACCGTTTCGGCTACGTCATTTTTGTTGTGAGCAATGGCAATTTTGTTTCCACCAACTTTTTTAAGCACTTCATTAAAAGCACTGTACCTTATTTCCCTTCCGGCAGCCTCCTCAGACAATCCCCTTTCTTCAGCATGTCTTCTGACATCTTCCTTAAATAAAAAAAATGGGATGTTTATCCCTTTGCAGAACTCCTCAACAAACAGAGCATCACTATCTGCATCGGCTCCCCTCAGCATGTGATTGACGTGAACCACAAAAAGCTTAAGCTCATACTTTTCTTTTATCTCTAATAGCAAATTAAGAAGGCAAATAGAATCAGGACCTCCAGATACTCCTATTACTATTTTATCGCCTTTTTCTATCATTTTATATTCTTTTATCGTCTTTTCAAAGCTATCTATCATATATATCCCCTACACCGCCAAAATCATAAGTACAACGAATATCATGCCCACTATTAAAAGCACGTAATTTAAATACATTGACGCCTTTTCACTAAAGCAGCCATTTTTAAAATTGATATACAGTTTATTTATGTCATACGCGCCATTAAGCGCCTTCATTATGACAATATAAAACTTTCCAAGCCTGCCCTTTGATTGTTTTAGCACTTCTCCTATCGTGTTGTAGTAATCGTATCTAAATGTCTTGCCCATTACAAGGCATACAAAAAGCATCCCTGCTTCAAACGACAGATACCCAGAATCTGCTTTTCTTAAGCCAACCTTCCAACTGGCTCTGTCAAATTCATGCGTAAATTCTTTTACGGTATCATCTTTAGCAGATGTCGAACCGTAGTCAATAAGCACTATACGCTTTTTTACCTCATCTACCATGACATTGGATGGTTTTAAATCTGTGTAAAAAATGCCTAATCGCTTTAATACAATCAAAGCATCTAAAATTTCAGCAAATATGTATGAAGCACTCTCCAAATCAATGCCTGATTTAATCAATCTATCAAGGCTATATCCCTCTATGTATTCCAAAACTATATAATGATACATTTTATTATACAATAATGCATCATCTAAATCAAATACACGTGGAACAAAATTGCAATTTCTCAATGATGTCAACACTTTGTGCTCTCTCGTGATGCTTATTAAGTCTTCACTTATCTTAAGCGCATATTTTAAATTTTCATCGTCGTGCACAAGGTATACATAAGCTACACCGCCATGCCCAATTTTTTTTCTCGACTACGTATTTCCGTCCATTGTGTATGCCCGTCAAAACATAGCCATTCTCAAGCATTAACCAATACCTCTTATAGATTCAACTTCTGTGTCAAAAAGCGATGCAGCCAGCTTTATCGCATGGTAAGTAGGTGTATTTCCACCTACCTTTAAGTTTTTAAGATGAACTTCTATATCATTTATCTTCGATGTAAATGGGCATATAACCTTTGCATAAGCGTCATCTCCATCTGGAAATCCTATTAGGCAAAACCGGCTTTTGCCCTTTCTCACTTTCATAGTGCTTAGAAGATCGCTTATTCCATTCACCGCTTTTTTCAATTTTCTTGCCATACTTCCACTTAAGTCCAGCAAAATTGCACATCTTATGTCTGAAACATCCAAAAGTTTATCGATGTATTCTACGATTTGAGACCGCAATACAGGATGGAGTCCTTCTATATTTTTCCCTATGAGTTTCATCAATTCGCTATCCAACGTATCGTATAAAGTTTTTTCGGCTGATTTTTGCGTCACCGCCGATAAAGACCTTATAAAGTCATCTGAGTAAATTATGTCATACACACCGCCACCAGAACTTGCAATATCTTTTATCTCCTTTATAGACAAATTGCCGTCGTCTACGATGCCTATAGAGCTTACTCGAATCCCCTTTCTAAATGCCAAAAAAGCTGCATCCGCCGGATTTCCGCCAACATTTGATTTGCCGTCTGTAACAACGATTATTTGGTTTATCAAAATCTCCAAAATCAAATCCCTCCATAAGATTTTTTATTATTTTTGCCATCTTATGGAAGGATTATTCAATTCACAATCGCCTTTTCCAAACTTTTACCGTAAGCACTGTCATGTCGTCTTTAGGCTTGTTTTCACAAAGCTCAAGACATTTCTTCATTATAGCTTCAGCCATGTCCTGAGGATCTTTCATATCAAGGTTTCTTAAAAATCTTGCCATACTTTCTTCTTTATTGCCATCAAAGCAGTCTAATACACCGTCTGTCGTCAAAATTACAAAGTCACCGTCTTTCAATTTTCTATCGTGGATATCTGCATCGACGTCTTCCAAAATACCGATAGGCAGTGAACTGGATTCAATCACATCCACATTTTTTCCGCTCTTTACAAATGTGGCTGAGGCGCCGATCTTTATAAACTCCGCATCTCCCGTAAACAAATCTATAAACGAAATATCGACTGTTGAGAACATCTCCTCTGCCGATCTTAATGCCAGAATAGAATTTATAGTTTGTACAACCAATCCTTTGTCGAATCCCGCCTCAATGAATCGTTCCAGCAAGGATATTGTCGTACTGCTTTCAGAAGCTGCTCTGTAGCCAAAACCCATTCCATCGCTTAATGCCGCCATGTACTTTCCGCCTTCTAACTCCATGAAAGAATACGTGTCACCAGATATTTTGTTGGTACTTTTACTGATTTTGCTAATGCCTGTGGATACTTGATAGCTTTCAGCTCTCGTAAGAGTTAGGCTGCATCGCCCTTTATTGTTTATAGAGCACAAAGTATTTTTCCGCTCGTACTTCTCCCCCATGATTTCAGATACGGCCGGGATAACTTTTTTCTCACATTCTTTAGCTGCATAACAGGCTTTCTTGTATATCTTTATAACCACATTTCCGTCTCCCGAATCGTAAACTATAGCATCGTCTACAGGTATGCCTCTTTTATCCAATTCTACAAGCAAATACTGTTCAAGATCGTCTTTGAAAGTGATATCCATGCTTATATCATCAGCCATGTTTGATATAACAGACGAAATGCCTTTCAGTTGATTTGAGACAATGTTTTTAGCATCTTTAAGCCTTTCCCTCCACTGCATGTTTATCTTATAAAGCATGAGGTTGTGCTTTGTGCAATTAAGAAGCTCTGGAAATCTTATGCACTTTTTGTAAAGCTTATTGCCTTCTACATTGCCTGTGCCTTCCAGGCTTTCTACTAAATCAAACATGCTTTTATACGTAAAATAAAAATCTTTATCCCAGCACATTTTGTACATAGCACAATCACTACAAGTCTTATTAGCTATCTCTTCAAAAAGATATGATATGTCCTTGTGATCCAAGATCTTTTCATTAGCCTTTTTAAAGCTTTTCCCTAACTCGTCAAACACTTCAGCATATTCTTTTAATTTGTCAGTCACCACTTCTTTAAGCTTTACGTTGTAGCTGCGCTGTAATGAACCTTTATCGCCTTTTACAATTGACACAAGATGATCTAATCTTTTTTTAGGAACAGATAAAAACACTAAAGAAGCTAAGGCAAAATCGTAAGGACTGATGATCATATTTGCAAATCCATTGACATAAAATGTCATAATTGCTGCAGCAGTGAAAAATCCCAATGTGATTCCCAATCTACCAAGTTTTTTCATGCTTCCAGACAAAAGCCCTGTAAATCCGTATAAGCCTACAGATGTAGGAGTATTTGTAAGAGCAAGGCTTCCAATAAGACCAATGGTAGTTCCTACGCTGGCACCTGTGCCAACACCACCTATGTATGAACTAATCAGTATAGTAAGTATGCCAAATGAGCTATTTAAGTTAAATCTCCACACCTTTATATTGTCAAGCCCCAAGATGAAAATGCTAAGCAGTATGCACAATGATATGATCTCTTCGTTTGATATGACTTTTCTGTTTGCGCTATTTAAAAGCAAAATTGCTTGATTAAATATGAATACCATCAACATGGCTATGACGGATTCATAAATAGATGTCATCACATCAAACAGCAAAAATCCGTACGCTTTGCTGTAGCTGAGGTCTACTAAAAGCAGCGCGAAAAATGTTATCAATGCCACTTTAAAGATGTTTTTGCTTTTAACTTTTAATAGATGCTCAAAAGCCAATATCAGAGCCAAAACGATTAGATACTTGACGCTATTGACACCGGGTAAAGACAATACTCCAAGGTAGACTCCAATCCCTGACAAAAAGTACTTTCTCTTTTGCATTAAGAGAGAAGCAAAATACGCCACACCAAACGGGATAAGGTTGTCCATTATTTGCGCGCGTCCAATGACAAAACCTATCAATGCAAAAACTAAGGCATTGAATATAAATCTTACATTGTCTTTTTGCAATTTTTCATTGCTTTCTTTCCTTCCTATCCTTGAGTAAGGAAGAATATCAGCACTCTGCATATTTACCACCACCATTTTTTTGATATGATTATATCATCCAATATAAGGTAAAATTTGTAAATATATGGTGGTAGTCTAAATTTTTTTGACGACATTTTATATAAATAAAATAAAAAAAGCTACAATTTTGTAGCTTCTCTCGTAATATTCAAATTTGGTGACCCCGACGGGATTCGAACCCATGTTACCGCCGTGAAAGGGCGATGTCTTAACCACTTGACCACGGGGCCTAAGACATATCATATTTTATCATATTTTGTAGATTTGTCAACAATCAAATTTATCCTTATCTATCTTACTCCGTAAAATATGTCAATAAATTCTCCATTAGAAATCTCGCCTACAATATTATGCTTATCTTTAAGGTAATTTACTACATCGTAAATGTCTATCTTTGCTTCATGATGGCTTCCTCTTTGCCTGTGAGATTCGGCAACTTTCTCCTTGCCTATATCATTAAGCTCTGTTATCAATATCTTGCCGCCTTTTTTCAGTACTCTCACCATCTCATCAATGGCAACATTATAGTCTTTCATGTGATGCATTGCATTGTAAGATGTGACAACCTCAAAAGATTCATCAATAAACGGCATCTTATGTGCATCACCATGTACTAGCAAAATTTTGCCTTCCACATCTTCATTGCTGATGATTTTTTTGGCTTTTTTAAGCGTGTCAATATTGTACTCTAACGACACCACATTGTAGCCGTATCTGGCCAATGCATAAGCCATACGGGCTCTACCAGTGCCTACATCCAGTGCAAACACATGACCTTCACCCAATAGATCTAAAGCCATTTTCATATCTGGTTCAATATCAATTGCCAATTGTATCACCTCTAATGTTATTCTACAGCATATCTATGGCTTTTTTCAATTTATCAGCAACTTCAGATGCTATTTTAGACAATTTTTCATCGTTAGAAGGTAATGCCTTTAAAGGGTCAATTGACGATACAACTACACCACCGTCACTCTTTTCGTACACAATCACATTGCAAGGCAGCAAAAGCCCTATTTCGGGGTCAATGTTTAATACTTCGTAAGCATAAGCAGGGTTGCATGCACCAAGTATGACGTAGTTCATCATGTCCTTGCCTATTTTCTTTTTTATCGTATCTTTCATATCTATTTCGACCAATACACCAAATCCTACGCTTTTTAAAGCTTCTTTAGCCTTTTCCACAGCTTCGGCAAATGAATAAGCTACTTCTTTAGTAATGTCAAGATCCATACTTCACACTCCTTTCTGACTTTTCTATATTTCTGTACTTACACATATAATAGCATTCCCTGTTTCTCTTTGAGTAATTACAATCATCTGTCCTTTCAAAATTTGTAGGAAATTTGACATTCAATTCTTTCTCAAAAAATTCTACCGCTTCTTCTATTGATATCCTTGTGCATTTCTTGCAACATCTGGCACCACCAGCTTCACCGATGCTTTTAAGGGCATTTGCAACAGCTAAATGAGCCTTAGTCCTTTTAAGAGGTGTAAGAGGTGTCGCTTTGTAAATGACGGAAATAGCAACACCGATTCCAACACCTGCACCACAGGCACCATAATAGCCGCATGCTCCGCCAGGTATCTCTTTTCCGCGATTTATTGCTTCTAAAATATCCTCGTCAGAAGCTTTTCCTGTCAAATTTTTGTAAGCAGTGACTATTGCTGCAGGAACCAATGCATGATGTTCTGGCCCATGCATTGGTATCCTACTGTCTGACATGATATTTTCCACGATTTCCATAGGGTCTTTAGAATCCGTAGACAAACAATAATCCTTTATGACCTCAATGCCGTCCTTTGCGTGACATTTGTCGCAAACGTAGTGCCCATCCGTACAGTGGGCAAGAGTTAATTCTTCTGTACCACAGTATTCGCATCTTTTCAATACTGGCTTTTCTAAATACATGAGCGGCTTCCCGCATATCATGCAATTTTCCATGTACTTTGTTTCGCAGCACTCCATCATTATCTCCTTTCAAGCTTTCGTTAAAAGTATGCAAAATCACAGCTCTTGTATATACCTTTCTGCGCTTATAGCAGCGGTAGCACCATCACCAGCCGCAGTGACCACTTGCCTTATCTTTTTATCTCTTATATCACCAGCGACAAATACGCCTTTCACATTTGTCATTAGATCCTCATCTGCTTTGATGTATCCGTACTGATTTAGCTCAAGCATTCCTTTAAATAGATCTGTCTTAGGTGTAAGGCCGATGTAGACAAACACACCATCAACTTCTATATCTTTAAGCTCACCAGTCTTTAGGTTTTTGTACGTCAGTGCCTTAAGCATTCCATCTCCATTTGCCTTTACAACGTGAGACTCCCAAATAAAGTCTATCTTAGGATTGGTAAAGGCTTTTTCTTGCAGCACGTTTGAAGCTTGTAAATTATCAAATTCGTGTATAACCGTAACTTTGTCAGCGATGTTTGCAAGGTACAATGCTTCCTGAATAGCAGAATTGCCTCCTCCTATTACAGCTACGTGTTTTCCTTCATACATTGCACCATCGCATATTGCACAATAGTGAATGCCTTTTCCTCTGAATTCAGCTTCACCTTCTGCAGGAAGTTTTCTTGGCTGTGCGCCCATAGCTATTATAACCGCTTTAGGATAGTATATCTTGTCCTCTGTCCTTACAAATTTCTCATCATCAGTAAGCTTAATCTCGAATACTTCTTTTAAATCGTCAATGATTGCTCCAAAGCTTTCCGCCTGTTTCCTCATGTTTTCAGTCAATTTTTTCCCTTCAATCTGCCCTTCTGTTCCAGGATAATTTTCAATATAATATGTGTTGGCTGCTTGACCGCCTGTAGTTGCTTCATCTATGACGACTGTCTTTAAGTTTGCTCTTGCTGAGTACAAAGCAGCCGTAAGACCTGCAGGTCCTCCACCCATTATGAGAACATCGCATTCCACTTTCTCTGGTTCTTTATCCAAAAGCGAAAAACCTATTATCTTTTCTACGGCCTTGCGAAGATCTGGCTTTGAAATATATCCATTTAATCTGTCACCAGTTTCTTTGCCGTCTTTAAAAAACAAAAGCGTAGGGCTTCCTTTTACACCAAGGCTTAACGCAAAGTCTTTATTGCCTTGCCTGTATATCTCTACAAATTCCATGTGATCTTTGTATACCTCGGCTAATCTATGAAATATCGGTTTTAGTTGGGCACATGGTGGACAATCAGTGGAATAAAAGTCTACAACAACTGGTTTCTTAGAATTTAAAACAACCTCTTCAAATTCATTAGCATTGATTTCTCTTACCATAAATACATCCTCCTTAAAATTTTTAATCTTGAATTAAGACTTCATCCTTGTAATATTCGATACCTAATTGATACAGTTTTGTTATATCTCTACAATCAGGAGATAATACACTGCCATTTCTCTCATTGGCGACGACTCCACAACCTCCGCCACAAACTAAACTTACGGGGCATTCTTTGCACTGCGGTATATTCAAGACATTTCTCTCTTTCCACGGCAAAACTTTATCATCAAAAATCCTTCTCTCAGGATAAAAAGTGCCTAATCGGTAATCTTTTCTGCCACAGCTTGCAGTGCAACCGTATATATCGCCATACAAATCGTAAAGCCATTCTTTTTTACCAGCAGGACAAGTATCAAAAGTAGGAGAATACATAGTCCCTGATACAAGAGTATTTCTCATGCCTTTAAAATCTGGCTTGTGAAATTTTTTAAGTATTGGATACTTTTTAGACAGCTCTACAAATGTAGCCCATTGTTCTACTTGTGACATAAGGCTCTGATGATTTAAAGAACATTCAAAAAGCTCATAATTTCTGCCTATCTGCGTCTTAAATTTAGTGCCATCCAAATCGAGATACCCTTTTTTATCAAGAATTTCTGCCAATTCCGGCAGATAAGAATAATTGTCTTTATCAACCACAACCCTTAAGTTAACAGGCATGTCATTCTCGATTAGGCTGTCAATTCCCAATAGAATCTTTTCAAAACTGTCTCCACCGCCTAATAGCCTTCTTCGCCTGTTGTGAATTTCCTTAGGTCCATCCAATGTTACCTGTATTTCTTTCACATTTCCCTTTTCAAGAATGTCTATATACTCTAATACATTGTAACCATTAGTAACTGCAGCTATCTCATAGCCGTACAGCTTGCTCTTTTCTACGATGTAATTAATGATGTCTTTTTGAACGTCTGTATCTATAAAAGGCTCTCCGCCAAAGAGCGTAATGTACGGCTTTACCCTCTCTAACTTAAATCTATCGTTTATATCATCAAAAAAGGCATCTACAGCCTCTTTCGTTATTAAATCTTTCTTTGTTGGTATTCCTCTCTCATAACAATAGATGCAAGAAAAGTTGCATCCGTATGTGGGCACAAGCAATATTTGTGTTGGCGATTCATCCATTATTTCCTTAAATTCTTCGTACGCTTCTTTTATCCTTATATCCTCATGCTCTTTTTCCTCATATACATAACCTCTATCAATGACATAATCCAGAAAATCGATGTCGTAAACATCCTTACCTGATTTTATGTCATAAAGCTTATCTACCTCATCTTTTGAAGCAATATCTGAACTACCTGATAGCAAATTTAAAATAATAAAGTCATTTTTCTCTTCACTAAAAGGTAGAATCATGTTATACTTACTAAAGTACAATAAAATCACTCCTTAATTTATGCGGTAGAAATTCTACCGCATTTTTTTAGTCATGGCAGCCTACAACAAGCTTCGATGACTTTGAGCAGCATTGTGCAACGCTGCTGTTTTGTGTTGTGCAGCAATTTGAATTCTTATTTGTTACAGCTTTCACCTAAATCACCTCCTTTTAATGCAAGATAACTACCTTTTAATGCCTTTGATCGTTATACTTGCAACAGGATATCCATTTTTCATGTATTCACGCTTTTTAAGATATTCTATTTCTTTAAAACCTGCATTGTTTATGGCTTTTATATATTCTTCTTCCGGAATAGCTCCGCCGAAGCAGTCAGCCCAAGCTTCAGGGTCATTTACAATCTCATCCGGAAGTCTGTCCTTTGATACAACGTCTGAAACGATAAATCTTCCACCATTTTTAAGAACCCTGTAAATCTCTTTATAGACTTTTTCTTTGTCTTTTGCATGATTTATCACGCAATCGCTTATTACAACGTCAAATTTTTCACTTTGAAGTGGTATGTTTTCTACATCTCCTACAACAAATTCAGCATTTCTTATGTTAAGCTTTTTTCTGTTTTTTTCAGCCTCTTCGATCATTTTCTCAGTAAGATCGAGACCTACTGCAATTCCTCTTTCACCTATGATCTTCGCAGCATTTAAAACGTCATTCCCTCTGCCGCATCCTAAATCAAGGACATTTTCCCCTTCTTTTAAATCTGCCAAAACAATATTTTTGCCACCACAGCTTAAGTTGTCATCTTCTTCGGCTAATTTTTCATATCTATTTATTATGTTTTCTTTCGCTTCCATCTCGTCACCACCTTTTACCAAAGACATATCCCCTATATAGGGGGTGGTACTAATTGATAGTATACCACAATAATTTAACAAAGTAAATATAAAAACAAAAGAAAGAAAACGCATTTTATAATTAAATCTATTGTGTGGAATATTAGAATGTGGAGGTGTTTTTATGAAGATAACTGCTGTTTTGCCTACTCAAGATATGGCAAGCGCATTAGTCGACAGTTTGAAAAAAATGGGTTTCGATCGAAAAGATATGATCATAACAGACATGAAAAAATCTGTGCAGGATATGGACTTTATGGTTGACAATGCTATAGATATAAAGTCAGAAAGAGAAGGCTTAGGTGAAAAAAGACCTTATACAGACTTCTATACAGATGACGCTGAATCCGGAATACTCATTACAGTGGAAGCACCTAAGAAAGAACTGTCTAAAATAAGAGAAACAATGGAACAATGCGGTGCCACAAACATAATTCAAAAATGATATAAGGCGGGGATATGCTTCATTCCCCGTCCTATTTCTTTGAGATTTTATTATCATATATGTATTGCGCGAAAATTCATCATATAGTATACTATGTACAAATATGGAGGGAGTGTTTATCATGAGCGAACAAAAAGCCATTATATCCGTAATCGGTGTCGACAGAGTAGGAATAATTTACAATGTATCAAAATTATTAGCCGAAAATAACATAAATATCTTAGACATCAGCCAGACGATATTAAAAGACATCTTTACGATGATCATGATAGTTGATATAAAAAATTCTACAAATGACTTTAACATATTAAAAGAAGAACTTAAAAATTTAGGCGAAAATCTTGGAGTCAAAATCGACATTCAGAAAGAAGACATATTTAGAGCAATGCACAGATTATAGACAGATGCTTTATTGAAAGGAATGATTAAAATGGGCTTTGCTTTTGAAGAAATAGAAGAAACTATAAGGATGGTTCAATCGGAAAAGCTTGATATAAGGACAATAACTATGGGCATAAGTTTAAGAGATTGCTCAGGAAACAATGCAGACACAATCGCCGAAAAGATCTACGATAAAATCACAAGAAAAGCCGAAAATCTCGTAAAGGTAGCCGAAGAATTAGAATCTGAATTCGGCATCCCTATTGTCAATAAGCGTATATCTGTGACGCCTATAGCTATCGTTGCAGACAATATTGAAAAAGATGAGTTTATTAAAATAGCTTCGTCACTTGATAAAGCTGCAAAAAATGTAGGCATAAACTTTATAGGCGGATATTCTGCTTTAGTACATAAAGGATTTACAGATGGCGATCTAAACCTTATAAATTCAATCCCACAGGTTCTCAGTGAGACAGAAAGAGTTTGTTCATCTGTGAATGTAGCAACGACTAAAGCAGGCATAAACATGGATGCGGTAGCTTTGATGGGAAAAATCATAAAAGATACGGCATATCGGACAAAAGAAAATGACGGCATAGGTGCTGCAAAGCTTGTAGTATTTTGCAACGCGCCAGAAGACAATCCATTCATGGCAGGCGCTTTTCACGGCGTCGGTGAAGGTGAATGCGTCATAAACGTAGGTGTAAGCGGACCAGGTGTTGTATTAGCAGCTCTTTCAAAACTTCCAAAAACCGCCGATTTCGGTCAAATATCTGAGACAATAAAAAAGACGTCATTTAAGATTACCCGTGCCGGTGAACTCATAGGACGTCTTGCAGCGCAAAGGTTAAATACATCATTTGGAATTCTCGATCTATCTTTGGCTCCAACGCCAGAAATAGGCGATAGTATAGCAAACATACTTGAGTCAATGGGACTTTCAAAGTGTGGTTCACATGGTACCACAGCGGCACTGGCACTTTTAAATGACGCCGTAAAAAAAGGCGGGGTCATGGCATCATCATACGTAGGAGGTCTAAGCGGTGCATTCATACCTGTAAGCGAAGATGCCGGAATGATAGAAGCTGTTGAAGCAGGCGCTTTATCAATAGAAAAACTTGAAGCCATGACGTGCGTATGCTCAGTTGGGCTTGACATGATCGCGATTCCAGGTGACACGCCTTACGAGACCATATCAGCCATAATAGCCGACGAGATGGCAATAGGCATGATAAACAAGAAGACGACTGCTGTAAGAATCATCCCAGCACCCGGCAAAAAAGAAGGTGACTACGTAGAATTTGGCGGACTTTTAGGCCATGCGCCTGTTATGAAAGTAAACAGCTTCTCGCCAAAAGATTTCATAGAAAGAGGCGGAAGAATCCCTGCACCGCTTCATAGTTTAAACAATTAATGATATAATATAGGCAAATTTAAAAAGAACATATTACAAATAGAAGTACAATACATTATATGTTTGGGTAGGGGATAGTGTTTGTAGTGATAAAAAAAGCCCAACGGCATCCGTCAGGCTTTTCCTACAAAGTATATGTTAAGCATATCTCAAAACTCCGTCATCTGAAAATACAAATTTCTGTCCATTAACATAAAATGGTCTTGAAGTATCTATCCCCATTTTATCCAAACCTGTTTTGATTTTTTCATACACGTCATGACTTAACGAAGCCATTGGCATTTGGCCATTCGCTACACGTATTAAGCAGTCTACTGCACCGCCTATTTTGGTTAAATAATCATATTCTTCTGGTCCCCCTAATTTATATATAACATTTTGTTGATTCTTTTCAACTTTCCAAAGTTGAGCGACTTGTTCTTTCGTTAATTTTGACATGTCAGGGAATCCGTATTTATCAACAGCATAATTTATCATCTGATTTATATAATCCGTGATTCTTTTGCTATAATCAGTGCCTATCGGATTTGAACCCCAAAACATGCTAATAGAACTATCACCAACATGCAATACAACATCCTGCCCAGAATATTCACCAAGGCTTACTGTGGTTCCGGGTGTTAAGTTAATAGAATTTTCTTGAACTTGTACTGATTCAATAGCTTTTGAACTTATATATGCTGTACCTAAAAAATTCAAAGGATTAAATTCACTCACATCGTAATATACATTTTTAAGCTGTTTAGATTCGTCGTTTAGGCTCTCTGCATATAAATTGTCTTGTGGCGTAAAGTTAGGCATTCTTTTGTTAACTTTATTGCCTTGATAAATTATTGACGCATACGTATTATAAGCTTCTACCCTCAAAACGTTCACCTCCATATTTTTTAAAGGAATATACCATAGTTATTTAAACAATATATCCTCATCTTACACAAATATATTTTTGTTTTTATTTGATTTTTTATATTTTTAGTGCGATTTACACCGCATTTTATATATCGGCACATTAGCGTAAATACCTACACCGTTATTGAATAATATATTTATACGCGAAATAAATATTCGGAGTCCATTTTGCGGTTGGAGTAAAAAGATGTTCTATTCCAGTTGAAATACCCCATTGTTGTTTTACAGATAAAGTATTTTCGGGAATATTTAGAACATAATCCAATCCTGGATAAGTTTCATATCGAACTCGTGTCTGTGGTGAATAAATGTACTTATGCTGTCCTGACCAACTTCCAACACCAGTACTGTCGATCTGTATATACTGTACAACGGCTGTGTCTGGAATACTTGCGTCATTGCTTAAATCAAATATCTGATATGGTAAAATTGTGCCTACATTACTATATGTAAAATTAAATGTCATATTTGTTGACCTCCATCCTGTTGTCCCATTCTGCCATGCATCTCCTACAAAAAGTTTATAATTCGCATTATCATCGTATCCACTATAAGGTACTACGACAACATACCATGTTCCTGTTGCTTGTACCTGTATATATATCCTTTCATCGCTATTACCAGAATTTTGTGACGCTGCATAATTGAAATTAGGATCGAATATATATAAATCATAATCACAGCCAGCAGGAATATCTTTAAGTAAAAAAGCAACTATTTCATTAGGATCAGAACTGGCAGTCAAATATATCTTAATACCAGTCCTCATCGCCTACGGCATCAATATTTGCAAGCATATACTGGTTATATGAAATGGATTTAGCACTGTCAGAATTATTGTTTGGTTCATATGGATCTGTTAAAGCTTGAGGCACAACACTATTCCTTTCATCTTTAGAGTTTACCGCACTTTGAAGTCCTTTCTTTATAGTCTCAATGTTTACACCTTTTGAAAGCTGAACATTGTCACTTACCTCTGATAATTCAAATTTAAATTTAGCAGCAGTATCCGTATCAAAGTTTAACATTGATGTAGGTATTTGCTCCACATTTTGTGTTTTATTTTCGCTCGCAAACGCTGATAAATTCGAGCCAATTATAAGCACTATAGTACAAATAACCGCTAATAATCTTATAAAAAAGTGCTTCATAAAAAACCTCCTAAATTTTATTGACATCCAAAATTTTATGGCACGCGCATTTAGACTATAAAGCTTTATACTTATTGCGCAAAAAAACATTTTGAAAATCAAATTGCAAGTATTATAATAATTGTATTTTGAAGGTTTTCTTAAATCTTTAATGCATTGTTTGACTTTACTTTTGATGCCCGAGAGCTTACCGGTAATTCTCTTAATAACTATAATAGACTATTACATAAATTTGTCAACTGTCCAAAAGTACTAATTTTTTATGTCACAAAATACGGTTCAGATGTGTTTATATAATGTAAGTCTCATGTGGGAGGTGTTCAAAATACTTGACTCATTCAAAGATATCTTTGAAAAATACTACTTTAAGATCTACCGACAAATAGCTCTTATCATAAATGATGATGACAAAGCACAAGATATTGCACAGGAAGTTTTTATCAAGTTAATTAAAAACCCTCCCCATGATGATGAAAATATAGGAGGCTGGTTATCGAAAGTGGCTATCCATCAAGCACTAAATTTCATCCGCTCAGAAAAGAACCTTAAGTCAAGGGAATTAAAAGTATCTCAGTTTAATGACGATTTGATATCACCTGAGGACATAGCAATTGAAAAAATAGAGATAGACAAAGTTAGAAAAGTTTTGTCTAAAATGGATAGACGCGACATGCTTTGTCTCGTGCTTAAACACTCAGGTTACAATTATGAAGAAATTTCTATATCACTTGGTATAAAAAAATCATCTGTTGGAACAACAGTAGCAAGAGCTCACAGAAAATTTAAAGAGCTTTATGAAAAGGAGGTGTAGTATATGTGCTTCGATGAAGGGACACTGCAATCATACTTAGACGGTGAAATAGATGAATCACTAAAACAACAGATAAAAAAGCATCTTGATACATGCGAAAAGTGTTCAGTCAAGTTTAATGAGCTTAAGAATTTAAATAGCTTTTTAGATAAAGCCTTAAAGACGAGTTCTATCGATCTCAATGAAGCGTGGGAAAATCTAAATAAAAAGATCAATAAAGAAGAAAGAGGTGTATTTAATATGTTTAGAAAATACAAAAAAATATATAGCAGCAGCCGCTGCGGCAGCAGTAATTGCAGCATCAATAGCATTGCCACCTGTCCAAAAAGCAGAAGCCGAGATTTTAAGCTTGTTTAGACTTAATAACTTTAAAGCTGTAACAATAACACCTGATGATTTACAAGATATAAAAAATAAATTCTATCAAGCAGGAAATAAAGAAATCGACCTAAAGCAGTACGGCGATATTAAAGTAATTGGTGACTATGGTTCATCCAAAGAAATTAGTAAAAACAATTTGGATAAAATAAAATCATATGTTGGCTACAATTTTAAAATCCCTCAAGATGTGGACAACTTCAAATTAAGAGACAGCATTTATGTAGAGAAAGGCCAAACTGTTGAATTTAAATTAAATGTAGATAAGATAAATAATCTAATAAAGACATTCGGAGGAAATAAGCTGCTGCCAGAGAACTTAAATGAAAAGACATTTAAAATAATTTTAGGCAATAGTGTGCATATATCTTCTATAGATAAAAATGAATCAGATTCTCCAAAAAATATAAGCTACGGACTTGATATAATGAAAACCCCTGAAATAATCGTACCAGATGGTGTTGATATTGAAAAAGTAAGAGATGCTGTCATAAATATGCCATTCATTCCAGACGACATTAGAAATCAAATAGCCAGCATAAAAGACTGGAAAACCACAATACCATTTCCTGTGTCAGATACAGATGATATAAAAGATGTTACTATAAACGGCAGCAAAGGAATTGTAATATCAAAAAAATTCCAAAGTTCCGACATTTTAGAGGTATATTCAAATCTTGCATTAAATGATAATGGTGTAATATATTTGTTCAGCGGAAACAATATTTCACCAGATGAGCTTATAAAAATAGCAGAATCAATGAGGTGATGAAATGATACTAGAGACTCAAAACCTTACAAAACAGTTTGATGGCAAAGGCGGATTTAAAGATGTAAACATCTCTATCGATAGTGGCATGGTTTTTGGATTCCTCGGTCCGAACGGTGCTGGAAAAAGCACATTTGTAAAAACTATGGTGGGGCTTTTATACCCCACCTCTGGTTTTGCTTGGATTGATGGCTTTCCCATCGGCACTATAGAATCAAAAAGGCAAATCGGATTTCTTCCTGAAAACTTTAAATATCATGATTGGATGACAGGAAAAGAATTGATGAAATTTCATGCAGAATTATGCAAAATGAAAAACCCATATAAAAAAATTGAAGAACTTTTTGAACTGGTCAAGCTTAAAGGACATGAAAATAAAAAAGTAAAAAATTACAGCAAAGGAATGCAGCAAAGGATAGGACTTGCAATAGCACTTTTAAATGATCCAAAAGTAATCTTTTTAGATGAACCCACATCAGCCCTTGATCCTGTTGGTAGAATAGATGTTAGAGAGATAATAAAAAGACTAAAAGACGACGGCAAGACGGTATTTTTAAACAGTCACTTATTAAGTGAAGTGGAAATGGTATGCGATGAAGTCGCAATTATAAATCACGGGCATGTAATAGCAGAGGGAAAGCTTGAAAACTTATTAAGTAAAAATACCTATGTAGAGATGGTTATATCAGATTACGATAGCCAATTAATCGAAAAGATTTCTAAATTAGCATATAACGTTGTATTTAAAGATGGCAAACTTACATTTAAAGTAAAAGACAAAGACAGTATTCCTAATATCGCAAAAACTATCGTAGATTCCGGTGCAAAACTGTATCAATTGGATTCAAAAACAAGTTCATTGGAAGATCTGTTTATAAATATAGTTGGAAAGGATGAGGATGTATGCTGACAATAACGAAATACACCATCAAAGAGATGGTCAAAAAGCGTGCATTCCTCCTAATTGCAATACTTACAGTAGGATATCTTTTTATTTATGGCTATGGATTGAGTTTAGCTTTTCATAACAACAATCAGGTTGTAAACAATACGCCAAACATAGCTAAAATATTACTCGAATCACAGCTTCTCTCAGCAGGGCTTTATTTTTCAAATTTTATAGTAGCATTTTTGATAGTACTTACATCCGTAGGTGCTGTGTCAGGCGATGTAGAAAGTGGTGCTATATATGCCTTACTGTATAAACCTCTAAAGAGGCATGAATACGTGCTTGGCAAATTTATAGGGCTTAGCATAATTATCACTGTATATAGCACATTGTTGTTTCTTTCAGTAATAGGACTTAATATCGCTTTTGGCACGAAAGTATACTTAGGATTAGGAAACGTCTTCCGTGCATTATTCTTTTTTGACCTTGGTCCAGTAGTCCTTTTATCATTAGTAGTCGCCTCAAGTTCAATAATGTCAACTGTAAATACAGGTGTTTTAGCTGTCATGACATACGGCATCGCAATGATAGGTGGCATTCTCGAACAAATGGGATCATTTTTCACAGATGCGACAAGTCAAGGTCTTTCAAATGTTGGTATTATCACAAGCTTAATTTTACCTACAGATGTGATATTTAGAAAGATGAATGCAGAGCTTCTCACTCAAAATACAGGCTTAAGCTTTCTTGCCCAAGGGCCTTTTGGCGGTACTTCACAGCCAAGTCCTGCCATGTTTGTGTATATCGCCTTCTATATCTGTTTTTTGCTGTATTACGGAACAAGGAAATTTGAAAAAAGGGATTTGTGATAATTATAAAATCAATCCCAGCCCTATAGCGATTATCTCTGAAATATTCATCATCAAAAAATTTTTGACAGACAGTGGAAACGTATCTTTCTTTGTCTGGGCTTTGTAAAATTTTCTTATATTTTTATTTACAGGCGCAAATGTCAACAATACAATAAGCCCCAATAAAGGCAGCACCTTTAAAATCACAAGAGCCACTATGTCGATGTATGAAATATAGTATAAAGCCTTAAATAATTTTAGGGCTTTTTCTTTTCCTATGTAAATAGGCAGTGTATAGCGCCTGTTTTCTAAATCGTCCTCAATATCGCATATGTTGTTTGCCAACATGATATTGGCAATCCCCATCACCGCCGGTAACGACATGAAGAAAATTTTTAGTACAACAAGCACATTAAACCATACATTCAAAATGCCATCGCTGTATGTAACATAAGCTATATTTTTATCGTATACATGGATAAAAACAGATAAAAATACAATCACAAATCCCATAAAAAAGCCTGAAAAAATCTCCCCTAATGGCATCCTGGATATAGGTATAGGTCCAAATGAATACAAAATGCCAACTGCAAATGACATCATGCCGATTAGAAGCACCACTAAGTTTGTACGCAAATACAGTGCAAATCCTGACACAGATGCTACAAGAAGAAGTACAACTATAGTTATTACAACAGTTGTCTCGGATAGATTGTCCCTTACAATTGCATTGTGCTTCTCATAATTATACCCGTAAGTTTTATTTGCCTTTTTATAATCCATATAATTATTAATTGCGGTAGTAACCATGTCAAACGATATGAGTGAAATAAACATAATTAAGAAATTAACAACTTTGAATTCATGAAAAGCATACAGTGCATATACAGTTCCCAACATAAACGGTGTCACGCTGGCAGCCTTCGTCTGTATCTCAACTAATTTTAAAAAACTCCTTACTGTCATATTATTTCCACTTCCTCCTTTTTTCCTTTTGATTTTATTTTAACATCAAATCACAATTAAAAAAATACCAACATTTCTAATCATCTCAAATTTTTCAATCCATCCACACAATATCCATATCCTTTCCAAGTACAATTACGACATATATCATTCATAATATCCTCAGTCATAAATAACTTTATATTGGTCGCAATCTCGCTATATTTCATGGATTCTCCGGGTCTTATTTGAATGACTTTGAGTACAGCATCATCCATCTCTTTAATGCTGTCTCTATGATGTTCATTTTTGCACACGCCAGATAAATTATTGGGGCATTTCTCGCAAATGTTATCCACACTATCCACAAGCTTTATCAACACATCATCGTCATTTTTAAGCTTTTCAACGACTTTATCCATGTTTTTGATAAATTCCTCATCATATCCCAATCCTTTAAAGCCTAACATACACAAAAGATGATGACCTCTTATAATCATGTAAAAACCCCCTAAAATTTGCATAATAAAATAATACACAATGATTATACTACATTTTAAGGAGTTGATATTATGATAAGAAAAAGCAAAAAATATTATAAAGAACCTATTGAAAAGCATGAAACAGCCTCATGGGCGAATATTAAAGAAAATGCCAGCAAGGCAAAAGTACCTATCCCAAATGAAATAGAAGTCATAAACGCAAAAGAATGGGTAGATGAAAACGAAAAGTAAAAGTATGGCCTCAGCAACCGAGGCCATACTTTTTAAAGTTGTGAAAGAGACTTGTAGATTTCAAATCTTTCTTTTGCGTCTTTTGAAGACTCATCATACAGCTTTTTCGCCAAATCTGGGAAAAGTGTTTCTAATGATGAATACCTTATTTCGCCTTTTAAGAAGTCTATGTAAGACGCTGTCGGTTCTTTCGAATCCAATGTAAATGGATTTTTCCCTTCGGCTTTAAGCTCTGGGTTGTACCTATAAAGATGCCAATACCCCGCATCGACAGCTTTTTTCTCTTCTCTAATGCTTGTACCCATTCCTGATTTTATCCCATGATTTATACATGGCGAGTAAGCGATTATAAGTGAAGGACCTTTATATTTCTCCGCTTCAGCAATTGCCCTCACCGTATGATTCATATTTGCACCCAAGGCAATCTGAGCCACATAGACGTATCCATAGCTCATAGCCATTAATCCTAAGTCCTTCTTCTTTATTTTTTTGCCGGATGCTGCGAATTTTGCAATAGCCGCTGTAGGTGTAGATTTTGACGACTGACCTCCTGTATTTGAGTAAACTTCAGTATCCAGCACAAGCACATTTACATCTTCTCCAGATGCCAACACATGATCCAGCCCTCCAAAACCTATATCATACGCCCACCCATCACCACCTATTATCCAATGGGACTTCTTGACAAGGTAATCTTTCAGTCTGTATATCTCCTGTACTATTTTATTAGATTTTAAATTTTCACGGCTAATTATATTTATGATTTTACTTGATGCAAGTTGAGATGCTTCACCATCATCCTTATTGTTTAGCCATTCTACAAAAGCATTTTTCAATTCATCAGGTATCTGAGTTTTAAGCGCTTCAGAGATTAATTCCCCAAGCCTCTGCCTTATTTTCTTGTTTGCGAGATATATGCCATATCCGTACTCTGCATTGTCCTCAAAAAGAGAATTTGCCCACGCAGGTCCTTTGCCTAAATCATTAGTGGTATATGGTATTGATGGTGCACTTCCGCCGTATATTGAAGAACACCCTGTAGCATTTGCTATTATCATCCTATCGCCAAACAACTGCGTCAATAGCTTTATATAAGGAGTCTCTCCACAGCCAGGGCACGCTCCATTAAATTCAAAGAGAGGCTTAGAAAACTGGCTGCCTTTTAATGTAGTCTTTTCCATCACATTATCTTTTGGCTTAATCTTTACAGCAAACTCCCAATTGTCAACTTGATTTTCTATTTCTCCCTCTGCTGGCATCATCACAAGTGCCTTTCCAGGTGCTGGGCACACATCCGCACAGTTGCCACATCCTGTACAGTCTAAGGGACTTACCTGAATGCGATACTGAAATGCTTCAAGCCCTCTACCTACCGCTTTTTTGGTCTCAAAAGTAGGCGGTGCATTTCTCACTTCTTCATCGTTTAGCAAAAACGGCCTTATAACAGCGTGAGGACATACCAATGAGCATTGGTTGCACTGTATGCATTTTTCTATCTGCCACTGCGGAATCATTACAGCTATGCCACGCTTCTCGTATGCTGTTGTTCCCAATGGAAATGTGCCGTCTTCCATGCCTGAAAAAGCACTTACAGGCAAATCATCGCCTTCATTTTTGGCCATAGGTTTTTGTATTTTGGTCAAAAATTCCGGTTCATCCTTGACAAAATCTTCATTTTCGACGGCATTTTCCCATGAAGCGGGAACATTAACTTTTCGCAAAGACTCCAATGTCCTGTCAACAGCTTTAATATTCATGTCGACTATGTTTTGCCCTTTGCTGCCGTAAGTCTTTTGTATAGATTCTTTTAAGTACCTAATGGCATCTTCAAATGGTATTATATTGATAAGCCTAAAAAACACCGTCTGCATTATCATGTTTATCCTACCGCCTAAGCCTACTTCTCTTGCAATAGATATGGCGTCAATTGTATAAAAATTTATCTTGTTTTTGGCAATGTATCTTTTCATAGATGCTGGAAGTTTTTCGTCAAGTTCTGATTCACTCCAAGGGCAGTTTAAGACAAAGGTTCCACCGTTTTTTAGTCCTTTTAAAATGTCGTAGTTGTAAATAAAAGACTTGTTATGGCATGCTATATAATCGGCATGATACACAAGATAACTGGATTTTATAGGCTTCTGGCCAAATCTCAAATGAGATATGGTAGTTCCTCCTGATTTTTTGCTATCATACTGAAAATAACCTTGCACATAAAGATTTGTATTATCACCGATTATCTTTATGGCTGATTTATTTGCACCAACTGTTCCATCTGAGCCCAAGCCATAAAATTTGCAGCTTACAGTTCCTTGCGGCACAGTTTCTATTAATCTGCCTGCATCTAAAGACGTCATCGTCACATCATCTTTTATTCCTATCGTAAATCTATCTATCGGATTGTACTTTTTAAGGTTTTCATACACTGCTATGATTTGCGATGGAGTCGTATCTTTTGAACCTAAACCGTATCTGCCTCCTACGATTATAGGCTTATCTTGTTTGCCAAAAAATGCTTTCACCACATCAAGGTATAAAGGTTCGCCGATAGACCCAGGCTCTTTTGTCCTGTCTAATACAGCTATCCTCTTGACTGTGCTTGGGACAGCATTTAAAAAGTGTTTTTCTGAAAACGGCCTGTAAAGCCTAACTTTTACAAGTCCAACTTTCTCGCCTAACCCCAAAAGATAATCAATCGTTTCCTCAATTGTCTCACATACAGAGCCCATCGCTACTATTACGTATTCAGCATCTTTTGCCCCGTAGTAGTCAAACAAATGATACTCCCTACATGTCAATTCTTTTATTTTCTCCATATAGAATGAAACTACATCTGGTACCTTTTCATAAAATTTATTTGCTGCTTCTCTTCCTTGAAAGTATATGTCAGGGTTCTGAGCAGTTCCTCTTACCACCGGGTGTTCAGAATTTAGCGCTCTATTCCTGAATTCATTTATTGCATCATAATCTACAAGCTTTTTTAGGTCCTCGTAATCAATCACTTCAATCTTTTTTATCTCGTGGGATGTCCTAAAACCGTCAAAGAAGTGCAAAAATGGCACTCTCGACTTAATTGCGCTAAGATGTGCAATACACCCTAAATCCATCACTTCTTGAACGCTGTTTGACGCAAGAAGTGCAAATCCTGTTTGCCTACATGCCATCACATCCTGATGATCCCCAAAAATTGATAAGGCATGTGCTGCTATGGCACGGGCACTTACGTGAAAAACACCAGGCAAAAGCTCACCTGCAATTTTGTACATGTTTGGTATCATAAGAAGAAGACCTTGTGATGCTGTGTATGTAGTCGTCAGTGCACCTCCTTGCAGCGATCCATGTACCGCTCCTGCGGCACCTGCTTCTGATTGCATCTCTACCACTTTAACCGTATCTCCAAAGATATTTTTTTTGCCATGTACAGACCATTCATCTACACTCTCCGCCATTGGCGACGACGGAGTGATAGGATATATGGCAGCAACCTCTGTAAAAGCATATGATGCATACGCTGCAGCAGTATTTCCATCCATAGATTTCATTTCGACAGTCATAAATATTTAACCCTCCTCGTTCAAATAAAACAATATTAAATTTTGCTAAAGTTAGTATTTCATAAAAAATGATTATCATACACATTACTGCCAGTTTGTTTATAAACTTAATACACTTTGATAGTACAATCTAAATTTTGTCATATTGACAATCTTTTCATAGTAGAATATAATAAATAAAAATGAGTGAGCACTCACTTGGAGGTGTATAAATGAAAAAAGATGACATTTCAACAGAAGAAAAGATCATAAACGCGTCAATAGAACTTTTTAGCGAAAAAGGATTTGACAGCACAAAGACAAGCGAAATTGCCAAAAATGCAGGCGTCGCAGAAGGAACTATATTTAGGTACTTTAAAACAAAAAAAGATATACTTATGTCCATCGTCACAAAAGCAATCCAATTTTTTTCTGAAAAGTTCATCGTATTGCCTTTAAATAAAGTTCTTCACTCTGAAAAACCAGAAGAAGAAATTCTCGCAGATTTACTGAAAGACAGGTATGAAATGATCTCAAAAAATTTTTCAATAATCAAAGTGATAGGCACAGAAGCATTGACAAAAGAAAAAATACGCGAAAAACTGGTGGAACACGTTGCAATAAAGACATTGGAAATAGGAGAAGAATTTTATCAGAATGGCATTGAAAAAGGCATATTTAGGGATTTGCCTCCACGTACTGTTGTCCGCTCGCTTTTTGGCTCTATAATGATGCTTATAGCCGAACAGCAATTTTTCCCCGATGACAAAAAATCAAAAGATGTGGACAAAGAAATCAGCACAATCGTGGAGATCTTTATGAATGGCATAAAATCGAGAAAGGAGCAGTAGTCTATGAAGCGTTTAATGGCGTTTATAGTATTATTAGCCATATCAATATTCATCGTTTCAGGATGTTCAAATACAGCTTCAAATGAAAATGTATACTCTGGAACAATTGAATCAACAACGGTAAACGTTCAATCAGAAATTTCTGGGCGCGTGGAAACAGTTAAAGTACAAGAAGGAGATGCAGTAAAAAAAGGTCAGATATTAGCATACATAGATATAAAAGAATTACAAGACAAAGAAAAACAAGCAGAAGCTGCTGTAGAAGCTGCGCAAGCACAGTATAGTAATGCTAAAGATACTTATCTATTACAAGAAAAAGTAAATGAAGCTGATATTCAAGCAGCACAAGCATCTCTTAACCAAGCAACTGCACAATATATCAAAGTAAAAAATGGCGCTCGTGCACAAGAAATAGAACAGGCAAAAGCCAAACTTGATGAGGCAAAAGTAGCACTCGATGTTGCAGAAAAGTCATATCAACGGACAAGTCAGCTTCTCGAATCAGGTGCAGTATCGCAACAGACATTAGATGAAGTAAAGGCTAAGTATCAAGCTGCAATTGATGACGTTCATTATGCCGAAGAAGCATTAAGTCTTATACAAGAAGGAGCACAGCCAGAGGACATTCAATCAGCAGCAGCGGCTGTTGAGCAAGCTAAGGCTGCAATTATGAAAGCTGAAGCAGGTAAGCTGCAAACAGCGACTGCTGGTGAAACAGTCAAGGTAGCCGAAGCAAACTTAAATGCTGCAAAAGCAGCTTTAGATGAGGTAAAAACGAATATCGAAAATGCCACAATAAAAGCACCATGTGATGGAATTATAACAACCAAATATGTAGAAGAAGGTGAAATCATAACTTCTGGCGGAAGTATAGCTGAAATATCTGATCTAAGCAATCTTTGGATTAAAATATACGTCCCAGAAAAATACTTGTACAAAGTATCCCTTAATAAAGATGTTGCCATAAGCGTAAACTCCATTAATAAGAAAATAAGCGGTAAAGTCGTGTACATCTCTCCAAATGGTGAATTTACACCCAAAAATGCTACTACAGAGTCTTCAAAAGAGGACATCGTATATGAGGTAAAAATACAAATAAAAGACAATGTTAAAGAATTAAAGCCTGGAATGCTGGCAGATGTGACTATATGATGAAGGTGATAAAATGGACTACGTCATAGAATTAAAAGATTTGACAAAGCGCTTTGGCAACATCACTGCCGTAGATAAACTTTCAATTAAAGTTCCGTCAGGCAAAATCTTCGGCCTATTAGGCCCAAATGGATCTGGAAAGTCAACAACGATACGAATGATATGTGGAATAATAAAACCCACATCTGGTCACGGCACAGTCATGGGCTTTGACATTGTAAAAGAAAGTGAAAAGATAAAAAAGTCCATCGGATACATGTCACAGAAATTTAGCCTTTATGAGGATTTAACTGTTAAGGAAAATATGGACTTTTACTCCAGTATATATGGGCTTGACAAAAAAGAAAGAACCGAAAGAGAAAGAATCATAATCGACATGATGGAATTACATGACCGTGAAAACCAAATAGTCAGCACACTATCGGGAGGGTGGAAGCAAAGGTTGTCTCTTGGATGTGCCCTTTTGCACAATCCTAAATTCATCATACTTGATGAACCAACATCAGGTGTAGACCCTGTCTCAAGGAGACTTTTCTGGAACACAATAAAAAAACTTACATCAGAAGGGCTATCTGTATTAGTCACAACACACTACATGGAAGAAGCTCAAGAAAGCGATTTTGTCGCATTTATGTTTAACGGCCATCTTTTGACGTTTGGCACACCTTCAGAAATCATCAAAGAAAACAATTCAAACAACCTCGAAGATGTCTTTATAAAATACGTCAATGAGCATGGTGGTATGGACAAATTGTAATGAAAGGATAGTAGATATGAGTATTTCAAGGCTTTTTGCCATAATAAAAAAGGAATTTACACAGATAAAGAGAGATAAACCAAGTTTAGTCATATCAATAGTGATGCCTCTTGCTATGCTTTTTCTCTTCGGATACGCCGTATCTACAGAAGTAGATCATATACCAATGGCAGTATTTGATCAAAGCAAGACGCAGGAAAGTCGGGACTTCATAAATGCATATAGAAATTCACTGTACTTCAACCCTGATTATTATGTAGATAATATTGATGAGCTCAACAACCTGCTTGATACAGGAATAGTAAAAGCTGGACTTATCATTCCACCAGATTTCTCACAATATAAAAACAAGATGACAAACGTACTACTTAAAATTGACGGTTCCGATCCTACAACAGCACGGACTGCACTATCAAGCGGTATAATGGTATCTCAACACTTCTCAAACAAAAATACAGAGGAAGAATTGTCTAAGAAAGGTATGCACATACCTAATATAGGCATAGACTTAAGTACAAAAGTCGAATACAACCCTGATTTAAACACATTGACATTTACCATACCTGGACTTTTAGGATTAGTAATGCAGAACATAACGATAATATTGACGGCTTTTGCCTTAGTAAGGGAAAAAGAAAAAGGCACAATGGAACAGCTTATTGTGACGCCTATAAAGTCAGTAGAACTTATGATAGGAAAATTGATACCATATATTCTAATCGGATATACAGATTTTCTAATGGTTCTTGCCTTAAGCATTTATTGGTTCTGCGTTCCTGTAAATGGCAGCATATTTTTACTGCTTCTTTTAGGCTTTGACTTTATAATATGCGCTCTCGCTATAGGTATGCTTATATCAACAGCAGCAAAGACTCAGACGCAGGCAATGCAAGGCGCTTTCATGGTGCTTTTGCCTACAATAATTTTATCGGGGTTCATATTTCCGAGAGAGCAAATGCCTTCTGTCATAAGAGCTATAAGTGATGTAATTCCACTTACATATTTTCTTGATATATTGAGAGGAATAATAATAAAAGGAGTTAATGCAAATTTATTATTAAACCAAATCATAGTCATGACATCAATGGGATTTGCACTGCTTTTAATCGCCGTATTGCGATTCAGAAAGAGGCTTGATTGATAAGCAAGTTACATTTTGAAATTTAGATATAGACAATCTAATTTTCTTATGTTATAATTTTTGTAGTTTAATAAGACCCTTTAAAATTAGTCCAGTGAGGCTAAAAAGGAGGAACGATATTGCTGCATATCTATATGTTTGTCCTCCTTGAGAGGGTTTTTTTATGCCAAAAATTAAAGGAGGAATCGTCATGAAAAACAAATTTTACGGTATACAAGATGTACCGCCTATCAATGAAGCTGTTCCGCTGTCTTTTCAACATGTCTTTGCAATGTTTGGCGCAACAATACTGGTACCTCTTTTGACAGGATTAGACCCTGCCGTAACGTTGTTTACATCAGGTCTTGGTACATTAATATTTCACTTAATGACAAAAGGAAAAGTTCCTGCATATTTAGGTTCATCATTCGCATTTATCGCTCCTATAATAGCAGCGACAAAAGCTTACGGCGTAAGAGGCGCTTTCACCGGCATGATAGCCGCGGGGCTTGTGTACGTGGCAGTTTTCATAATAATAAGCTTAACCGGCATCGATTGGATTGAAAGGATTCTTCCCTCTGTAGTAGTAGGTCCTGTTGTAATGATCATTGGCTTAAGCTTGGCACCTACAGCGATACAAGAAGCACAAAAAGATTTGCCTACGGCTTTAGTTACAGCCGCACTTGTCATAATCTTCAGCATGTTTGGAAAAGGATTCATGAAAGTTATACCAATTTTACTAGGAACCATCGGCGGATACATCTTCGCCATATTCAGAGGTCTTGTAGATTTCTCTCCTGTCTTAAAAGCTTCGTGGATTGCTGTACCGAAATTCTCATTCCTTATTGGCCATTCACCAGTGCTTGCATGGGGTGCTGTGACACTTATTGCACCATTAGCATTAGTTGCAATAATCGAAGATTTAGGCCACGTCCTTGTAATAGGAAATATAGTTGATAAAGATTTGATAAAAGATCCAGGTTTTCATAGAGTCATGCTGGGAAATGGCTTAGCAACGTCAATAGCTGCACTATTTGGCGGTCCACCAAGCACGACGTATGGAGAAAATATCGGTGTTTTAGCCATGACAAAAGTATACAGCTCAAGAGTCATAGAAGGTGCTGCTGTCATAGCGATACTTTTAAGCTTTATTCAAAAGATAGGCGCACTTATACAGGTTATACCACAAGCAGTAATGGGTGGTGTCACCATAATCCTATTTGGAATGATTGCAGCCGCAGGTATAAGAACATTGGTAGAAAATAAGGTTGACTTTTCTGACAGCAGAAATTTGATAATAGCATCAGTAATCTTAACTCTCGGTGTCGGCGGCATCAAAATAGGATCAGGAAATTTCGTGTTTGAAGGCGTCGGTCCTGCAACACTAGCAGGTATAATCTTAAATTTAGTTCTTCCTAAAATTAAACTTACAAAACCAGAAGGCGAAAAATCGAAAGTAAAAAACGACAGCGTCATTACACAAGCGTAAAAAAAGACTGTTGCAAGACTACGCTAATATAGCTTGCAGCAGTCATTTTTTTAAACTTTTTTGCTTGTGGTGCTAAGCCCCTTTAGATTTAATACGTAGTTCATCTCAAACACAGCAGCTTCAATTAATTTGTCTATTTCTTCATCCGTCAGCTTGTTTCCCACTATTTTCTTTATTAGGTTTACCGCTTCTGCTTTTTTATCAGCACCATTTCCCGCACCAAATTCCTGCTCTACTCCTCTTACAATCATTTTCGCTATCTCGAAATACCTTTTTGTCTTTTCAGTGCCTATCTTTGAATACAAATAATTTATGACATAGCCTAATGTAGCAAGTATCACCAATTGCAACCCTGCTGTCAATATAGTCATGATTAGGTCTTTCATTTCCTTTAACCCCCTATAATTTTTAATAATGCACCTGCAATATCTTTCCACTTTACATAACTTTCTGGATCGTAGTAATCAGAGATTATGCCCATTTGATGAAGTTTTTCTATATCATTGGAACCATTCGTCTGCTTTAAACCTACAGTATTTAATATTCCATTTGAAATAGATGCAGCATACAGATTTTGTTTATTCAAAAGAAGATCCAAATCATCCTTATTTGTTATAAATCCTAATTCAACTAATATTGCTGGCATATTTGTATGATGTAATACGTAGAAGTTGGCTGTTTTTACACCTCTATCTGCTGTTTTTAAATTTGTCACAATAGCTTGCTGCACGCCTTTTGCCAATTTTGCTCCTGAAGTGCTTCCAGGATATGAATAAGTTTCTGTCCCCTTCGCAGAAGAATCTTTAAAGCTGTTACAGTGAATTGAAACAAAGTAATCTGCATTGTTTTTATTGGCAATATCGCACCTTTCGCTAAGCCCCAACGTTATATCTTTATCCCTTGTCAAAATTACATCTACATTGTTTGCTTCTAAAACGTCCCTCAATTTAAGAGATACGCTTAAGTTTATATCTTTTTCAAAATAGCCATATCCTATAGCACCACTGTCAGAACCGCCATGGCCAGGATCTACAACTATTAACAATTATTCATCACCTCCTATTGTATTTGCCTCTCCTTATAATATGTTTTTCTCAAAAAAAATTTATATAGAAAACATAAAAAAATCGGATGTATATTTTGTGTATACACCCGATAATAACTATTTTTAAGCTACGATTATAAGCTTTTGGTAGTTCTGAATTATATTGTATATTCTTTCTTCCTCTTTGATAATCCTGTTATTTTCATAATCAAAAGCGTAGCATGCTCCATTTATAACTTTCGTCTGCAAAGAACCACTTGCGCTTTTATTTCCTTTAAGATGCGGAGCATCCAATATACCTAATTTTATCGCTAATGATAGTGTATGTGGATCTGACAGCGGATCACTGCATAGTGTATTAAGATCCTTTATGGCATTGATTATTACCATCGCATCATTTATTAGTTCCTCTTTCCTCTTTAAAACATCTAAATCTTGAGTAAAATCAAACATGCCAGATAAGGTATTTTTTATTACAGCTTTTACAATCTTCACACTCTCTATTATATCATCTGGCGTTGCAGCATGATGTGCTTCACAAAAACCTACAACATGATATATGTGAGGTTTTATAGCCATGGAAAGATATGTGCTGGAAGCAAGCTGCCCTTTTGCCTCAAAAAGATCCTGCGGCATGCTTGCAAGCCCTGCCCTCGCCTGTCTAAATACTTTAAAGTTATCATCCTGAAGGCTTTCAACAAGTTCTATGGATGCCAGCATCTTAGCAAGGTCCATTTTAGGAGATGTAGCCGGTGGCACATTAAACATAAACTGTGCTATATATGTCTTTACACCCATTCTCTTAGCATTGTACGCTGCAAGATAGCTTGCCGCCACATAAATGGCATCATGTGCATCTCTAAGCCCCCAGTGATGTGCTTCATTTACCTCAACGGGTATGTTTCTGTCGCCGTGCCACTTCATCAACATCTGGTTCTCTCTAATGGATTCTTCTACTTCTCTTGGCCCCCTGCCATCTAGTACATTGTACCAGCAAAGGGGTATAGCTGCCCAGGCATTGTCTATCGTGTCTTTTAACACTTTTGCCATTTTAAAGACATCATTTGTTCCACTGTAACATCTAAGTAAAGGATAATTTCCATGTCTTGACTCATCGTAAAGTCTTTTAAATTCTTCTTCAGTCCTTATAGGCACACCACCTGCACCATCAAGCGATGTTTTATACTTTTTGTCAAAAAAGTGCTCTTGCGTATTTTGGTCAGGGGCTATTGATATCACATCGAGAATTTTTTCTTCCGCAATCCTCCTTACACCTTCAAGTGTATCTGTATACGATGGCATTCCAAAGTGATGCCTTATTATAGGATATGGATAGCTTTTCTCAATCCTTTCAACCACATCTTTACCATATTCTATTTTGCTATGTGAAGCTTTCTCTCCTCTTAGGTATGAAATTGTGTACTCATCACCAAAAGTTCCATCAAAAATTTCCTCAAATATTCCTGACTCTTTTGCAACTAAGCAATTGGGCTCTGTGCCTCCAAATATCCATCTAACATTGTCCAAACTATATTTTCGTATTTTATCTCTAAGCTCATTTAATATGGATTTTAGTGCCTCTGGAGTCAATCTATAACTTACACCTACTATATCAGGTTTCTTTAAACGCACTGTATCTACCAACTTATCAATAGATGTAGCAGGACCTAAAAAATCCACTTTATACCCTTCCTGCTCTGCCATATTTAAAAATCTATATACTCCTGCAACATGGACGTCATTTTCTATAGAAGCTGCAATAATATATTTTTTCATGCGACAGTGATCTCCTCCTTTAACCCCTCTATCATTTCCTTTATTTCTTTTACGCTTTTTCCTTCCAATCCTAGTTTTCCTACTGTGCGCCCGATTTTCCAGTAGTTCACCTCATGCATACACGATGCCAAATGAATTATGGAATCTATAGTATGAGTAGGAATGCCTAATTGTTTGCCAATCGATGAAATAGGCACCAAACTCATTGGCACATCTTCAAAAATGTACCTACAATTAAGATTTTTTGGCGCAAGCAAGCCTCTATAAGCATCTGTCTTTTGAATCGCATCATACAGATTGTCTGCAATAACGCCGTATGCATCTTTAAGCCAATCAAGCGCTGTAACAGCATTGACGCCTAAAGCGTGAGCAACTGCTATTCTCTCTCTGTCCATTCTTTCCAATATTTTGGCAACCGATGGCGATATTCCTTCCAAATAATATTGAAAATCACCTTCTGTAGTCTCTATTCTTGCAGAGTTCAAAAGTGTAGGCGCTGGATGAAAGATAGAACCTATGTTATTCAAACTGGTCTCTAAAACATTTTCAGCAGGTACTATCTGCGAATAAGCCAACCTCAATAAATCAACAACATAATCAGCTTTCCAAGACGGTATAGATGCCAGTGAAACCACATCTTTTATCCTGAAAATTTTTGAAATGCCATTATTCGATCTGCAAGCATATATAAACGTATCAGTCTCTGCTACTACCACATTTATATCGTCTCTAATTTTAACAATGTTATAAAACTCTATGGCGCCAAAAGTTCTTCCCGGATTCAAAACTATTATCTGATCATTTCTCAAGTGTGGTAACATTTCATAAGCTATGTCACTGTGGCCAGACGCAGGAACTGTCACCATGATTATGTCTGCATCTTTTATAGCGTCTTCCATATCGTCAGTGACCATATTAAGCTTTGCAAATCCATCTACAACTCCTTCAAGATGAATGCCACCATTATTTAAGATAGAAGCTAATTTTTCACGAGATCTGTTGTACAAATTGACTGTAAAACCCATCAGCGAAAGATGTGCCGCCATCGCCTGCCCACCATTGCCGGCACCAATGACAGAAAAAATAGGTAATCTCATTTAAAAACCTCCTTCTATTTTAGGGTATTAAAAAAGCCATAGAGAAAATCTATAGCTGAAACCCGGTAACTAATAGAAGGTAGTTGTACCGAATATATTCATGCTACTTCCTCCTCTTTCAACGCTTACGAGGTTAGCTGACGGGTTAGGGTCGAAAGATAACCCCTCCATACAAATGGATTCACCCCAAAATTGGTTTCCCCGCTTCATACGAATTCAGCGTTATAGCATATTATTAAATTAATTAAATTATACCATAGTAAAATTTCATTTGCAAATATATTAAAAAAATGTAAATTTTGTAACAAAACTGTGTCTAAATTTATAACCGCTCTGGTTGCAGTGGGCGGTTATTTTTCTGTTAAAACTAAGAATTGCTATGATTAAAATAATCGAATCATTATGTTTACCAGAAGATCTATCAGAAGAAATTTTGAAGTAGAATGAAATACATCTTTCATGCTTTTAGAGTTCAGTCTAGCAGTATGCTTAAAAAATATTTTTTATCTTCTCTGATATTTGTTTGATAACAGCAATTGATAGAAGCAAATTATTGCCTCTATAAAATAAAAGCACTCCTGCAAAATAAGCAGAGGTGCGCTATAAATTCAGATTTTTTCTTGAGCAGCGAAAATGAAAAATCCACACTTGCTTTTATAATCCTATAAATTCCTTGCCAATTCTTCTAAAAGTTGAGAAGTGGCGCTTATTTCTTCTATGGATGAACTAATTTCTTCAAAAGCAGTAGCTTGTGTCTCAAAAAATGAACTTGATGCATTTATTTTGTCAGAGATACTTTTAATAGATTCCTGTATTTTTTCCAATATTGAGTCTATTCTACTTATTGATTCACTGCTGCTATTAGATAGCTTTCGTATCTCTTCAGCAACTACAGTAAAGCCCTTACCTCTTTCACCAGCTCTTGCAGCCTCAATAGCTGCATTTAATCCTAATAAATTTGTTTGTTTAGAAATGTTCTGAACAAATTTTAAAATATCATCAGTGCCTTTCGTGTTTTCAATAGCTTTATTTACTTCTTCCAATATCTTAGTATTAGAATTAACTACACTTTCGACTCCAGAGGAAACTTCCTGAATTGCCGCAGATATTTGTTCAAGTGATGATGCCAAACTTTCTGATAGTGACAATACTTTGTGTCTTTTTTCTAAACTTTTCCCCATAAGTAAAACCCCAATTACAGTATCATCGTAGTCTTTTATAGGGATAGCATATGACTTAAACGGCACTCCATACACTTCTTTCGGTACATCTTTTATAATGTAGTTTCCGGTTCTAATGGCTTCAAAAGCTGCACCACCTTCTGGAATTGCATCACCTACTTTTGCATTAATAGGAAGCTCATCACAATTTTTTATCTCCAAATACTTCTCATTATCTACGATAGCAAATGACACACTGTCCTCAAAAAGTAATGGTAAAAAAGTTGTTAACTTATGAAAAAATTCAAGCATTTCATCTTTAGATACAGTTATCAATTTTAGTCCTCCTTAATTTATTCGTTAATTTTTTAACTCCTCATAAATCACTATAATAAATTATATAGAATTGACGAACTTTGTCAAATTTAGTTAATATTTTTCGATCCCTCATAGGTAAGCTAAAAACATTCATACACATTTTTTGTAAAACCACTTTCTTTTTATGAAAATTAAGCCAATATCAAGCCATCATTCTTGATAATGTCCCATATACCCCTCCCTCCTGATAAAGCTTAAAAGTTAAACTCCTAAAATTTCGTCCATATCATGTGCTTTTTGCATTATCCAATGTAAACGACAAATTTAACTTTATATAAATATATTCTGCATAATTCCTCTAATTCCTTCTTCATAAATTGAATAGAAACAATTGATACTATTAATCAATTTCATCATCAAATATACCAAAATTTTATTGTAATCTACACCAAATAATATGGCATAAAGGTATTGACTAATATTCTTTTATGTAATATAATTAATGATGTCGCTGGTTGATGTGATTGCCGGAGTGGCGGAACTGGCAGACGCACAGGACTTAAAATCCTGCGGGCCTTTAAAGCTCGTACCGGTTCGATTCCGGTCTCCGGCACCAATTGAATAGAACATCGCGGGGTGGAGCAGTTGGCAGCTCGTCGGGCTCATAACCCGGAGGTCGCAGGTTCAAGTCCTGCCCCCGCAACCAAACATGGCGGCGTAGCTCAGTTGGCTAGAGCATGCGGTTCATACCCGCAGTGTCGGTGGTTCGACTCCACTCGCCGCTACTTCCAAAGAACGGAAATCATCACCTATCCAGAAATAGAATTCACATTTTATTTCAGTTGGATAAACGGTGATTTTTTTTATATATTTTTTCAGCACCTCCTTTATTTTTTGTGGATCGCTTAAAGAATTAATTACCTCTCTATCTGCATTGAATATTTTCATGATTATTTCAGGAGTAATAAAACTTGTTTCTTTCTTCCTTTCTATTTCGGAAAGACTATAGAGAATTTCGTTTTTCTTTTCTTCAAGCTCTCTCATTTTTCCTTTCATGATTGGTTGGTACATGCCTTCGGCAATAGCATCAACAATGTTTTTTTATTTGTGACTCTATTTTGTTATAATTCTTCTTTAATGTTGCTATTTTTTCAAATTTTTCTTTATTAAGCTTTTGATTTTCTTCATTCAAAAGTTTAGCTAATATTGGTGCTACTTCTGGATCAAATATCTTCTTATTTAATTCTTCTACAGTAAAAACTTCTAATCTGTCTTTGTTTATATCTTTATTTGTACTGGTACTATGTCAAGAATTTGTACTTTTTCTTGACATAGTACCACATTTTTAGCTGCAATAACATAAAAGGAGGTTTCGAAAAATGACATTTTCGGATAGATTAAAAGAACTGCGTAAAGAAAAAAAAATTTAACTCAAGGAGATCTTGTAAAAATATTGGAAATAAGTCGTTCCACTATAGCGGGATACGAAACAGAAAGAAAAGAACCTGATTATGAAACCTTAAAAAAATAGCTGATTTTTTTAACGTTTCCATTGATTATCTTCTTGGAAGAACAGACATCCGCTCTCCACTTGATAAAATCACAAAAGCAGTTTTGGATGATCCAGAACTGCTGGAGTTTTGGAATACATTAAAAGATAGAGAAGATTTAAAGCTTTTATTTAATCAGACCAAAAAGTTTTCTCCTAAAAATATTAGACAAATAATCAGAATAATAAAGGCAATAGAAGAGGAAGAAAATAAAGGGGAGTAAAGGTGCAAACCATAAAAAAAATAGTATGAAAAACCACAAAAGTTTACCTTGAAAATTGGCAGAAAACCTCGTCGCTTGTAATAAAGATAAATGTTTATTGTATCAGCCACTTATAATCCTGCCTGCAATCAACTATATAATCAACGTACACTGTCTGGTCCTTAATCTGATATAAAATCAAATACTGTTTCTCTACGAACATCTTATGATATTTATTCGAAGGGATAAATTTTACCTCCAAAAATGGAAAACGCTCCGGCATTTCATGCAGAGAACGGATAGCATTCATTAAGCTATTTTTTACCTTACGGGCGGCAGTGGGACTTTTCTGTGCCAGAAAGCGGACATGACCCGCCAACATTTGGCGGGCACGATCGGAAACAATCACATTATACTGAACCTTCTTTTCCATGCTCCACCTCATCAATAATGCTGTCCAGATAGCTGTCCAGTTCATCCGGTGTAACCCCGGTACGTCCTGCCAAACGGTCTTCCTCGACAGCCAGCAATTCTTCGCGCAACTTCAGCATTTTTTCACGGCGGGTAAATGCCTCTATATCCATGACAACAAGATCACCTTCCCCGTTTTTAGTAAGAAAAACAGGTTCTCCGGTAGACTTGCACAAAGCCGCAATTTCATTGTAATTCTGCCTGATGCTTGCGGACGGTTTAATCTGCATGATAACAACTCCTTATAGTAATATTCTAATCATATTATACTCTCTTCATGCTATGATATCAATTAATTCTTCTTATAGGAGTATTTTTTTATTTTATCTGTTTGATGGTAATATTTGTTATCATTTTTTCTCATCTATAGTACATCATTTATTTTAGCAGCTAGTTGTTCATTTTAATTTATTATTTCGCTCAACTTGCTTCCCCCTATTTAGGCAATTTATCCAGCATCCATCATATACAATAATTATTACTGTATTCCTAAATTCATACAGCAAACAATATATAAAGATAAAAAATGGAAGAAATTATGCAAGCTTTCTTTTAAAATTGAACAACTACCACTTTAAAGCCCTCTGTTTCTATGTCCTCAATTATTCTATTTAAAGTATTATTATCATCATATCCAGAATTATTACTCCAGTTCTTATCTGCAATTAAAACACATTGTTTGTCAAAATCAATACTTTTAATATGTTTAATAAACTCTTTAAAAGAACCTTTCTGATAATGCGGGCTTTCGTTAAAATTGATTATGCATTTATCACCCTTTTCCAGCACGGACAAGGCTCATAAATTAATTGAAAAGGCTCCTGATATCCGTCATTTCTTTTAAAAATTAACGTGAAGCATAAATACATTTTTAATTCCTCTCCTTATATAGTTTATTTAAAGTAATATCATTATCTAATATATACGGTAAAGTTTTGTATATGATAGGCTTTGTACCACTTGCTTTAATCTTAGCATCTTTATGTCCATAACCAATCTGTTTGTTTCCTATAAACCATTGATGTGATGCTACACTATTCGATTTACCAGGTTTTGTTTTATCTTCGCCTATTGGATAATTTATATTTTGCGGAGCTTTCATAAAATCAGTAATTTTTAAAAATTCTTGTACGTTTTTCTTATTATAATCAAACGGTCTATTTTGTTTTAAATCTATTTTATATTCATTCAATACATAAGATATTGTATCACCACCAAATGATATATCTCTTTTTATAATTTTATTTATTCTAATTTTTATTGTACCAAAACCAATTGGTTTCCCTCTGCCAATCTTATGACAATTCGTATTATTGTTATCACCAATATTTAGTGTCCATACAAGTTTATTTAGTTCATCTTCTGTTATAGCATCAAAATATACTCTAAAACTAAATACATTATTCTTCTTTAATGGTCTTACCTTACAATTTCTTTCATTTTGCTCATAGACAAATTTAAATTTTTCAGAATGCCAGTAAAATTTCCGTCCTCTAATTTTAGGAATATATTTGTCAAATTGTTCAATTTTATTTTGATAAACCCAGTTAAATGCATAATCATAATTCCACATGTCATATGTCTTTCCTTTATCATCATATGGTCGCTCAAGGTAAAATTCTGTTGCCGAAATTTTTGGAGATGCTAATTCAGGCAAAATACAAATTTCATCATAGTAATCTTCATTACGAGTTTTTTTGTTTTTTATTTTTGCATCTGTAAATCTTAAACGCGATGCTAATGCATTATTTTCGCTGCCATTACCTGTAAAACCAAAAAGAGCACAAGCTTCACATAAATTTTCTCTACTACTACAAGGTTGATAACCTCCTTGAACCTTTAAAATGTCACTTAATCTATTTGTAAAAACTTCTCTTCCTATACATGCAGGCGAAAAATATACGTAACTCTTATCATCCTTTTTATAAACAGAATAATATAGTGGCAGTACTCTCCTACCATTTTCAAAATCTTTTGATGTTAGCAACTCATTAAATTTTTTATATTTTGTATCATTATTATCTTTATTTAAATCATTATATATAGTTATCAATGCATCTATTTTTTTAATGTCCTCATCTGTTATTTCTATGTCGTTTATCATTTCACCCAATTTAAATATAGACTCATGATGTTTTTTAATAAAATCCTCTCCAAAGTGAATATAACCTTCTTCATAATCTTTAACGTTAATATTTGATATATTTGATACTGTAAATGGCATAAAATTTTTATTTTTATATCTTTTGCTTCGCTTAAAATAAATCTTATCCCCTTCGTTATATTTTGATAAAATATTTTTAAAATTTTGTGCATTATCAATTGAACAGTCTTTTACTTTTATCATTAATCTTTCCGCTTTATATAGCTTCCATTCTCCATTTTCTTTTTTTAATAAGCCTGGTTTTGCCGGTATTGTTGTTCTCTTACTTAATACACCATTGTCGTCTATTGTTGACATACATGAATTTGTCAAAGCTTCATATGCAGCACGTATAACACCCCTTATTTCACTTGCCGGTATAACAGGTTCTGAATATTTAAATGTACGTTTTTGATTATGTATATCATCATAGGAAAAAAAATCATAAGATTTATATTTTTCATTGTCTGTAAATGCATTTTCATTTGTTGTATTAGGTATGAAAATTGGTGTTAAGTTTTCCAATTCACATTCAATGTAGCCTGTTAATAATTCTTTATTATTTATATAATCATCAAAACTCTTCCTCTTGCACTCATTTCCTAATGATATAAAATTATACGGATTCACAAATTTTATATTCATATCTTCCTTCCAAGTCATATTATCTCACTCTCCAACTCTTTAAAATCCCTATCAAAAAATCCACATAGCCTTGCATCATAAAATCTTAGGAGCCCATCCTCATCAAAATCATAATAGTTATAAACCTTATATCTAATCGGCAATTGTTTGCATGATATATCATATGGAAAATATATTTTTATACCTCTTTCCCGCTCTTTAAGAATTGTCCATTTCCCATCAGCTTTTTCAACCGTAGAACCAAAAACCATCGGATATTCCACAAATATTTTTTTATCTTTTAAAATCCTTTCATTATAATCTCTATTTTCGTCAATTTCAAAGTCATCTTCTTTAAATCTATAATAAAAATCGTCATTTATTTTCCAGATATGGAGTTCACCATTTCTATCAAAAACACGAATATCAATCACATGTTCTTCATCGAATTTATTATCACCATAAAATCGAATTGCATCTTTTGTAGCAATACCTAAAAGAACCTCATAATCTTTTTGTAATAATATATTGCAGCATCTACTTTCACAAAATTTATAAATTAATGGCTTTATTTCACTAACAGTAATGGAATTCACTTTGATACACCTCCTACTATGAAGTCATATAAACTCTTTAGATATTTTTTTTCAGTATCTAGATCAACAATTTCATTATCAATGTATATTTTATCTCCATTCATAATGCCTCTACCAACTGAAGCTTCGCCACCTACTGGGATAAAACCATTTTGTATATCTTTTATTACTAATATTAATAGCCCTATTATCCAAGCTTCTTTTGATTTAACTTTTATAGTCAAATATGTTTCTCCACCATAAATAGGTTCTTCATTAAAAAGTGCAGATTCCGCCGCACCACCAGTAAATCTGTCTATTTTTACTCTCGTTTGATACAATGTTCTACCATTATTAATTTTTGCTTCTTCAATTAATATTTTTGATGATTTTGCTTTTTTGCTTTTATTGTCTACATATCCAAAAATACAATTTATATTTGAATTAACTTTATCATTAATTTTATAATCATCCAACTTTAACAATTTATCATAAAACAATTTAAGTATCTTATAACATCCACTTCTTATAACACCACCCCAGCTTGTACCAGGAATAACCGGTATACCATTGCTTGTTATATGCTTTTGATCAGAATTTTCAAGGTTATCATAGCTTCTTATAATTATCGATGTCTCTATATTTAGCGGAACCTTTATTGTTTTTATATTATTTGTATGTGTTTCATGTTTAAGTTCATCCAACTTTTTATTATCAACAAAACAATCCCAGTCAAAATTAAACCATTTATTCAAATTTTCTTCTAAATGCTCTTTATCATTAAAATTAAGATCTAGAATTTTTATACTGTTTTTATCAATTGTGCACTTTCCTAAACCTCTATTAGTCTTTCCGCCTAATCTTATTTCTCCGTCAATCATAGAATATAAAATTTTGTATAAAATACTTTCGACTTTATCATTTAAATATGATAATTTTCGTCTAAGCTGTATTTCCATTCTAAACAGAAAACAGCTTCCACTTTCAATAACTTCATAATCGTATTTATTATTTTCTATTGATGTCTTTGTTTCATAATCAAGCTTTACACCATCACGTGTACTAATTCTATCATTACTGTAGTTTATCATGCTTAAATCATAAAAATATATGGAGCTAATTGTTGATTCACCATCATCATTATTTTTGTCATTATTCCTTTTCCCAAATAAATACTTTACATATTCAGGTTCATCATCCTCTTTAGATCCATTTGATAAGAAATTACGCAACACACCTGCTATAGAACTCCCCGGTATATAAGGTATACCGTCATTATCTTTTACTATATCTATATCTGTATTAGTATCATTACCAGAACCTATCATACAAGGTGTTTCTAACTTTAAAATTCCTGAAACAAATATTACCCTTTCTATTTTATTATCATGCATTTCTTGCACCTTCTTTTTCTCTTTTTAAATGTCTTAAGACATTAAATAATTTTGTATAATAAAAAGCAAACAATTCATTTACTATGTTTGAACCTTCTATATAATCGATATTTAATTTTTTAAAAGTTTGATATGTTTCTAATTCTTGTAAAATATTGATGAAGGTATTATCATCTAAATATTTTTTTATCCCATTTATTTTTCTTTCTTTCTTAAATTCTTCTGATAATAATTTTTTAAAATCATCTTCACTATTAGATTTTTTTAATAAAGTTTTTAGCCTACCAATAGTTGAATTCGTCATATTTTCCAGTCCATACTTTTGCTTTTTTGCATCACTTATAGCTTTTTTGATTAATTCTTTTTTGATTTTTTCAATTTCTATATAAATTATTAACGGTTTCGCATGTTGTGATATTAAATTCATATCAATATATTCATCATTTTCATTATCCATTTTCTCTAATGGTTTAAATCCATGGATATTTACGGCAATTCTTCCAAATCCTTCGTTTATCCTCAAGCCATATGCTTTTGTTGAAAGTCCTGAAAAATCATTATTCTTATCTTTTATATCGAAAACAAAAACACTTCCAGAGGCTAATGCTTGAACTTGTTGCCTTGGCAATCCCCATTTCGAATTAAAACCATATACAGTAACATGCCTTATAAAATATTTATCATTACACACAAGAGAAGGATATTCTTCTTGTATTATTTTTATAAAATTCCTTGGATCTGAATCAATATTGCCATATTCATTACACAGTATCATTGGTGAAGTAAGTGTTATAATTAATTTTTCTTCATCATTTATACTAATTTCACTATTAAGCATTTCTATTTCTCCAAAAGATATTTTAGCTCTTGAATATTCCGCATTTTTAGATTTTCCTATAAAAATTATTGAATTCTCTGGTATAAGTTCTTTTATTAATCCAAGATCTGATTTGCTGCCAATTATGCAACCTTTAAATTTTTCTCCAGCACATAAAGATAGATAACTATAAAATTCACCAGATTTTTTAGTAGCATGTCCAACAGATTTATCCTCAGGTCTTTTATGATGATAATGCAGTACATATTTTGGATTTATAATATTAATATACTTACCTTCAATATTTATATAATTATTCGACAATGAATTTGTTTGAATTCTTTCTTCTTTAATATACTCATAGTCCTCATTATAAGCTAAATCAAAATAGTTTTCTTTGTCTTTTTCTTTAACAATACTTATTGGCACAGGTATATAATCATTGTTTTTTTTATCTGTTGGATATGCATTTAAAAAGCTTACATTTTTTGATAAAAATATCCTTTTAAAAACAGGATCATTTTCCGCATCATTAACTTTAAATTTTTTTAATATACTGTGTCGCAAAATACCCAAGAACGTTACTACCAGATATATAACTATTAGTCACATTGCTATTACCGCCAATATTCGAAACAATTGTATCCGATAACAATTCTATTATATATGTGATTTTATATTTTTTATTATTATTGTCGCATATATCAGAATAACTATTCATTCCCTTATTAATTTCATTAATGTTGTTCTCTATTAATTCACACCTTACCTCACCTAAGCCTCTCGTCCTTGATAGTCCGATATGTCGGATAATTTTACATGCATCTCTAAGCAATTCAACTTTTTTATCATAATCTATAATACTATCAATATTTATATTTAAATAAAATAAATTTCCCTTTTTAATTGTGCGTATGACTCTCAATGATTTATCTTTTGAAATTCCATTCTTTCTGTCTATAGCAGTTTGTTGATGAATATTTGTAAAATATGACTTTACATATTGTTTGGGAAATAAATTTTTGTAGCTTTTGTTATTATTACACATTTTTATAAATTTAGCAATAGTATGATAATTTTCTATATAACCATTATCAATATACAGCTCACCAACAGAATTTGTTTCGGGATCGCCAAATAAATCATTAATAATTTTCTGCGAATATTTCTCAGGATAAATATCTGAAATATCTTCAGCGGCCTCCCTTAAAATACCTTTAAATCTTTTAGCAGGCAAATAGGGTATGCCATTGTCATCATAAATTACATCGACATCTATTATCCCTGATAACCCCTCACCAGAAGAAATACACAAATCCGACTTTAATTCAACTTTTATATGCATTTTAACCCTTCCTTCTCAAATTTCAATGTAATAATCAAACGCTTCAATCACATCATAATATGGGTGCGCTGCGTTTGCGCGATAATCCTACCCTGATAAGGTAGGAAAAACGCCAGCATGTCAGAAATGACATGACAACTGACTCATCGAAATCAGAGGTGAAATTCCTCTGCCACACAGAGTTAACGCTGATGAAGCATATCAAAGCCAAAGCGGTGTGCGTGTTGAGACTCCTGCTGGCATTAGTATATCGCTATATATTGGTGTCAGAAGCCAGGTAAAGTCGTAGCCTGAAAACCTAAACCTTGTAGAAATACAAGGCATGGATAATAATGGTGCGGACATCCGTGACCCATGGAGACGCAAGAAAGGTATACCTGAAGCTCCGTCATGATGTGCCTTGGAAACAAGGAAACAATGGAAGTCAAATATAATGCTCTGTGTTCATTATATCTGTACAGGCTTGAAATAACCTGTAATAGCCAATGCATAACTGTAACTCAAACATTGGTGTAAACTTCCCGGAGTAGAGTACCCTCCTAAAGGTCACAATTAAGGATAGATGAGTCGGAACGCAGGAGAGCCTATATGTGGAATGTAGCGACATAATGAAGCATATAGGAAGTCGGAGGTGTCATAGTAGTAATGATATACCATAACATAAATGGTATTGAGCGAAGGACACCAGACGGTTAGTTCTTGTAAATAATTCTCACCGCAATCTTGAGAGTCCTTGAAATATAGGTAATGAACCATAAGGAGGCGATACCTTATGCATATAAACAGCAAGGTTGCAAGTGAAGGACAGCTTAAGGAAAGACTAGACTTAATTTATGCCAGAAGTAAAGAAGGACGATCATTCCATGGACTGTATGAGTTGGCTTTCAATCCAGTAACAATAGTTACTGCAATTCACAACATTAAGTCCAATAAAGGTTCCTATACACCTGGTGTGGATAAAAACAACATAAACTATTACTTGCAAATGCCATATCAGGAGCTAATAGAGCTCGTGCAAAGCACAGTTAAAAACTATCAACCAAAACCAGTCAGAAGGATATATATTCCGAAGAAAAATGGCAAAATGAGACCATTAGGTATTCCTACTATGTTAGACAGGATAATTCAAGAATGTATTCGAATAGTCATTGAGCCTATATGTGAAGCAAAATTCTACCCACACAGTTACGGTTTCAGACCATATAGAGCAACAAAACACGCCATAAAGGATGTTGTAAATAACATTAATTCAGCCAAAAATGATGTACCCAAATATGTAATAGAAGGTGATATTAAAGGCTGCTTTGACAACATAAATCATCACATCCTGCTAAACAAATGTTATCGCATAGGAATACATGACAAACGGATACTAATGCTAATCAAGCAAATGCTCAAGGCAGGTTATATAGAATCTGACCTTAAACATATAACAGAAATAGGAACACCCCAAGGCGGCATCATTTCACCATTATTGGCAAATATATATCTAAATAATTTTGACTGGATGGTCGGTAGAATGTATCAAGAACCAAAACAACAATGTCAAAATGTGTACACGGACAGAAGAAGGCTTAAGCTACATGGCGTGGTACCTAAATACCTAGTCAGATATGCCGATGACTGGATAATAATGACAACAACAGAAAAGGAAGCCAACAGACTGTTAAAATACCTCCGGAAATACTTCAGATACAAACTCAAATTGGAACTTTCCGAAGAAAAGACAGTTATAACAGACATGACACAAAGATACATTAAATTTTTAGGCTTCCTAATACAGGCAGACTATAAAAGACCTACACCAGACAATCCGCATCCAACCAAATTAGTAGGCAAACCCAGACCAGACTTCAAAAAAAAGTCAAGGAACAAGTCAAAACTATTAATAAAGAAATTAGCAAACTAAAAGACATTCCAAAAGAACTGGACAGAGCCATACAAATAGAAAAAATAAACTCCATGATTATAGGCGTAGTGGAGTATTGGAAAACAGGAATAAGCAGCAATACCTTCAGTTACATTGATGACAAAATAGAACGCTGTGCATGCCGAACATTCCAAAAACTCTATCCCAAAACGTATATGGAGTACAAGATTGAATTGGACAAACTCTCAAATAGACCGCAAAGACATCAAGGTTATAAGACTAAAACATTTGCGGTTAAAATTAAAGACCAATACATTGGCATTACTAAAGCCTTCATCACTCATAGCCAATGGCTAAAATATCCATTCAATCAAAAGATGACCCCATATACAGAAGAAGGCAGAAACTTATACCTAAAACAATTTGATATGAAAAAGAAACTGCCTTTGAATAGACCACCGCTCTATGATGTAGATATTCTAGTTCAACACAAAAATGACAAACTATATAATTTGAATACTACATGAATAGAGAATATGCCTATAATCGAGACAAAGGCAGATGTAGAATATGTGGAAAATGGCTGGAAAAAGGCGACATGGAATGTCATCATATCCAACCGCAACTTAAACCTGACAAGGCAAATAAGGTACCTAATCTGACATGGCTGTGTGAACAATGCCATCATGTTGTACATGGAAGTCCAATTCCGAACAGCTACACAGACAGACAGAAATCTAAGATCAATAAATTTAGAGAATTATTGCAAGCAAGCGATAGCGGCGACGCTAAAACTTGTCTCCGTAAAGGCGACTAATCGTTGGAAAGCCGTATGAGGCGAAAGTCTCACGTACGGTTTGGAGTGGGGGAAAAGGCAGAGATAACATCAAAGCCTGACCTATCACTACTGTCATATCATATACATCAAATAAACTCTCATAACTCACATCATCAATTTCACATACATCAAATTTTTTACTTCTCGCTTCAATCATAAAATCAACTACCTCTTCGCGACCTTCTAAAAAAGCATCTCTTAGATTCATTAATTTTGATTTTGGCCAGTTTTTAAACCCTTCAAATATTTTTTCAAAATTTCCCCACGAATATTTTCCTTCATCCATAATGCACCACGGCCTATAAAGTAAATTATATTGAGGCAATTTATTATCTCCACTAAATGATGTCAATGATGGATCCTTTAAACCTAAATTATAAATTTTTGCCCTCATCTCATCTAATTCATTAGTCATTCCACTATTTACTATATGAAAGTCAATCCAATTACCAATCGTTTCATTTTCTCCTTTAAGAAATTTTCCTTTCCTCTTGGCTGAACTACAGCAATTCTCTGCTATTCTGTATGCCCTATCAATTGGAAAATGACTTTTTACTATAGCTACACCTGCGCAAGCAGAAATAGGAATTTCATAATTTCTTATTTTTACACTATTTTTTTTTATTGATAGATTTTAATATATTAACTGCTAAGCCTAAAGCCAATTTACCATTACATATAAAAGTAATATCGTCACCTTCCATAATTACTGGTCTAATGGGTAATGTATTATTTTTCAACTCTAAAAATTTTAATTTTTCAGTTTTAATATCCTTTATTAATTTTTTTACCATATCATCAAAAAATAATTTATATGCTCTATCTACTTCAGTTGATAATTCTCTCATAGCTTTCATACCTTCAGTAGAATCATCAAATTCTGATAAAAATTTATCTATTTCATGTCCCATATTATTTCCATCAATATGTACAATTCCTATGTAATTTTCACCTTCTGATTGTCCAAGCTCATCTAATTCCATTGGAAACTCATATTTCTCTCCATTATAATTAAAATTGTTAAATTGATTATTATCTCTTAATATATCTCTCTTACATTTAGTTTCAGTTGATATGTATATCTCTCTATTATCTTCTATAAATGAATCTATAGCTGGATACTCATTATTTGCAGAAGGTTTTGTTATTGGTAATCCAAGAAGCCTCG
>NZ_BBKT01000004.1 GCF_000747665.1 Thermoanaerobacterium saccharolyticum
GAAGAACTTTTCATGCAAGTACCTGGTGCTAATGAAATGCTAAGTATAAAAGGTGTAGGAGTAATAACAGCAGCAATATTTATTGCTGAAGTTGGCGACATAACAAGATATGAGCATCCAAAACAAATCCAGAAGCTTGCGGGTTACAATCTGGTAGAGAATAGTTCAGGACAGCATAAAGGGCAAACCACCATAAGCAAAAGAGGAAGAAGGAGGCTAAGAAGTGCTCTATACAAAATGATAATGCCAATACTTGCAAACAATAAAGAATTTCAGGAATTACACAAATACTACACCACAAGAAAAGAAAACCCGCTTAAAAAGAAACAGTCAATGATAGTTTTATGCTGCAAGCTAATCAGAGTAATTTTTTGTCATACTGAAAAAAGGAGTAAAATACAACGGAAATAAGATGTTAAGAGATATAAAAAGACCAGAGATTAGGAATGCTGCATAAATTGCACCGCTGTGGTGATGATACACCGCAGTCCCTCGTCAGTCAAGGGCAAGGACCACGTCTCAGCTTTGCTGCGTTTCACTTCACAAAGCTGACCCTTGACAGCCTCGCTCCTGCGATGGTTTGGATAATTAAGCGGTGCTAAAAATAAAGCAAATAAAGATTTAAAACTCAATTTAAAAATTCGAAGATTGACAAAGAGAGCCGGAATTGTCAGGTTGGTAATTTCACCATAAGGGCTTAAGACCCAGCAAGGGAGCATAACTGACATCCACCTCATGTAAGGCAGAACGAAGGAATTAAGGACAAAGATCCTGTGAGACATGGGAGGGTATGCCACATGAGCTTAAGTGGAATTCATAGGCCAAAATATGGAAAAACAACAGAAGCTTATTTGGGTTACCTATCACATGTAAAATTAATGAATAAATAGCATTAATATACATGAGGGCTCCTTTGAAGATCATGAAAATTTGAGAATGAGTGAGATATTAAAAGAAAATCAAAGATTATAGAGGGAGTGAAATTGTAAAAATTAAAAGTCAGAGAAATAAGGTAAAGCGAATTTTTGTAAAAGAAATGGCTATCAGCACAGAAGAAATAATTAAGAATCATGCTAAAAAGACAATTGCAATATGTAATACTGTAGAAGCGTGTCAGAATTTATTTTTAGAGCTTAAAGACAAAATTGATAGAGAAAAGTCATTAAATAATGTTAGACTTTTGTGCATTCATTCGCGATTTAGCTCAAATGACAGGAAATATAAAGAAGAATTAATAAAGAAATTTTTCAACAAATATAGCGATGAGAACGTAATATTAGTTTCAACACAAGTTATAGAAGTTGGACTTGATATAACCTGTGATGTAATGCATCTTGAAATTTCTCCAATAAATTCTTTTCTTCAGAGGATTGGCAGATGTGCAAGATATGAAGGAGAAAATGGGAAAATTTTTGTTTATGATGTAAATAAGGATGGTAAAATAAAACCCTATTTACCGTATGATGAAGAATTGTGCGTTAGAACGTTGAATAAATTGAAAAGTATGGGGGATGGTGTGAATATTGACTATCAAAAAAGTGAAGTTTTGATAAATGATATTCTTACTGATAAGGAATTGAGAGATTTCGAGTGCATTGAAGAAGAAAAACATACGAGATTTACAGAAGTAGTTGATTGTTGGATAAATAATGAAAAAGGAAATGCCAGTCGATTAATAAGAGATATAGACACAATTAATGTGTTAGTGGTTCAAGATGTAAGTTTATTAAAGAATCCATATGCATATGATGCTATTCCCATAAATAGGTATACATTAATTTCAAGATTAAAAAATGTTGTAAAAGAAGATGAGGAAGACTGGCTGGTGAGAATAATAGAAGAGTCTTTTTTTGATGATGAATGTTTATTTGGAAAGTTTAATTATCCTCAAATATCGCTTGATGATATACGATTGAAAGTTGAGAACAGAGTGGTTTTAAATTCTAAATACGTGTTTTATGATGATGATATTGGATTAAACTTTTTAAATGCAGGTCAACGAGAAATTTTAAAAATAGACAAACTTCAGCAAAAACATGAATACATAATTACAAAAGATACTTATGAAGAACATATAAAGTATATGATGATAGCTTTTGAAGATTTATTCAAAGATAAATATAGATATGTATTTTTAAAATTAAAAGAAAGATTAAATTTAAAATATGATATGGAAGAATTAATAAGATTTATCATTATAATGCATGATTATGGTAAGTTAAATACTGCTTGGCAAGCATCTGCTTCTAAATATCAAAGTAAAAAAGGAAATTATAACAAGGAAGAATTATTAGCACATACTGATTATAATCCAAATGTTGATGAAAATAGTAGAGTTAAACTACCTAATCATGCGGGTATTGGTGGTGTTGTAGCTACAAGTTTAGTTGGAGAGATATTGGATTATGGGGTTTGCATAGCTATTTTAAATGCTATAGCTAAACATCATTCAGTAAAGACTGAATCTTCTGTAAAGTATAGAATCATAAATGAAGGTAAGGCAAAAACTTTAGAGTTAATAAAAATTTATTGTCCCAATTTATATAAAGATATTGATAAATCAAATGAATTTTTATCAGAAGGGGATGAACAATTTTTTAATGACTATGCAGTCAACTTTAATAAATTTGGTATTGATTTTGATGCATTGCTATATTTTCTTCTTGTTAGGATACTTAGAATTTGTGACCAAAAATCATTTGCTTATAAACAGATATGATGGAAGGAGGTGAAGTTAGAGATGACAGATAAAAAATATTATGTGTTGAAAGAAAGTGGAACATACTCAAATGCTTTGGAGGCCTATGGACTGGCTGAATTGATTTCAGGACTTACTCATGAAAAAGCAAAAATATCAATTATTGACAAAGACTTTTACTATGAACTTAATGTAAAAGATATGGAACTTTCTGAAGTAAGGTACTTTGATTTATTTCCTTATTTAAAGAAAAAAGATGATAAGGAAGTGATAGAAAAAGGAATTAGAAATTACATTGATTTAGAAGAGGAAAAGGAAAGAAAGAATAGATATAATGATTATATTAAAAAAATGAGTGTAGAGAGGGCAAAGGTCAAAAATCTTCCTAATGCAAAAGCTGTATTAGCTGAATTAAATAAAAAAAATTGAAACTTATGAAGATAAGCCACGGAAAGAAATGGATGTAATAACAGGCATAAATCAGTTTAAAGCACTCGATATGTATAAAAAAGCATATTTTAACTTATACGACAACAAAGATGGCTTTCAGAATATTATTGATGTTGTACTAGGACTGTATTCTGATACAACTAATAATATTGAAAAAGCGAAGGCAATAATATCAGATTTAAAAAAGGCAAAGAAAATAAAAAATATAGAAAAGGTGAACAGTTTACAACTTTATAATCCATCAATGGTTAAAGGAGCACATTCTCCAAAAAGTAACGATATAACTCCAAAATCTGTAGATGGATTTTGGCTGCAAGAGTGCCTAAAAATTGCTGGAAGTTTTATTTCTATGGTTATAAAACCTGTACAAATAGCTAAGCAAAAGTGGGACAATAAAGTATATGTATTAGATGTAAATAACTTGGATTGGGATATAAGCAAAAAAGTATTTAACGAATTTAAGAAACTTTTGAAAGGAAATACGTCTGTAAAATTAGATATAAATTCTGTACTTTTGATGACTAAAGAGCTGATTCAACATAGGGAAGATTATAAAAGCAATAGAAAATTTCTAAATAATAAATATTGTCCTCATGACGAGATAAAAGGTTTTTATGTAGTTTATTTTAAAAATATGGGGAATGCTAATTCTCCTACTAATATCTCTTTTATTGAGTTGCCTTTGTTCATAGAGATAAATTCAGATAAAGAGGCAAAAGATTGGATAGAGATAATTGATGAACATCTAAAGATTATCAACAGTATACGGAATTCTATTTCAGATCAAGACGAAAGTGGCAACATAATTTCTCTACTTAAAACATATAGACAGTTTTTAACAACATCAGATATTGATTATTTTTATGATTTCATAGGACGATATTCAATCTTTCTCATGGAGCAGATTGCAAAGAAAAATTATTTTACTAAGCCTTTCAGTGAAAAATTGATGGAGGTGTTTTTGATGAAAACTGATAGCAAAATATCAGAAATACTGCAAAATCAAGGCTTTAGGAATATTGCTAAAGCTATACGCAAATCTACAATCTCTGAACAATATGCAAAGAGCAAAGGGCAACAAAAATACGATGTTAAATATGGACTTGCTCAAGAATTGTTGAGGAAATCAGCGTATAAAGAAGACTTGATAGAATTTTTGTCAGAATTTATTGTTTCATATAATCAAGAGACAGCTAAAATGGTTGAGAAAGGTAAAGGGAAAGTTAGAGCTACAATAAAGCAACAGGATTTAGAAGATTTGGTGAAATTAATTGATGAATACGACAATCCATCATTAATAGGTAAATTATTGTGTGCCTTTGGATATTCACTTGACAGGAAAGAAAAGGAAGATGAGTTGATAGAAGAAAATAATGAAGTTGATGAAACTAATATTTAAAAAGGAAGGAGAATGGAAAATGGATAAAAACTTTATTTCTTCGTTATCAATTTGCGGAGAATTAGGACTTAATATGCATTCATTAAATAATGAAGGTGGAGAGGGGAATCAAGTTCTGACTCGGGAAGTTACGATTGTAAATGAAGATGGCAAGACTTTTACTGTAAATGCCGTTAGTGGTGATATGTTAAAACATATCCAAGCCGAACATTTGTATCATATATCAATAGAAAAAGGGCTTCCGCTTTGTGAGAAGTGTAAGGTTTTTGATGCAAATAGGATAAGTGGCGACAAAACCTTTACAGAAGAAACAAAGGACAAAAAAGATGAAGAGATTTTGGACATGTTAGTTAATAAATGTGCCATAGATGATTTGGAAGGCATCTTGATAACCAATAATAATAAAAATTTACCGAGAAAGTCAGCAGCAGAATTTGGCTGGTTGATAGGAATACCTGAAAAGGTAAAAACGGATACCTTTTTCCATGTCAAGTTAGTAGCAAATGCAGGAAATAAAAGTAACGATGAATCAGCAAATCAAGGACAAAATATATTTCATAGACCTGCCAATTCTGGCATTTATGCTTTAGTATCTAATTATGATATATATAGAATAGGTTATAATGAGATATCAAGAACATATGCTATTGATGCGATTCAAAGATGCGAAAGATATAAAGCTTTTTTGCAATCCATAATGTACACATTTATTAAACCTAATGGTGCTATGAGAAATACCCAAGATCCCCACATTATTTCTTTCAAAGGGGTTATTGCGATTTCAAATAGTACGGTTCCTGCTCCAACTATAAGTCCATTAAATGATACATATACAAATGAAATAAAAGCTATAGCAGAAAATATTAATAAATTAGAGAAAAATTCAATTAGAGTGATAGAGTTCAATACTTTGTCAGAGTTCACTGAAATTATGACTGATTTGATACAAAATTATGAACCATATGAGTTGGGAGCAAATAATTAGAAATGAAAGGGAAGATAATTTATGCTTCTTGAGGTTGTTTATAAGCCGACTTCTCTATTCTCATTGAGAAGAAGTGATGCAACAAACCCCGCTGCAAAGTCTTTGATAGCTCCTTCTCCGTATTCAATTAAAATGGCTTTGATTAATGCGGCAATAACCTTTAAAAGTTTTGATGATGATATATTTGAGATGATTAAAAACTTGGAAATACATTATAACCTCCCGGATTTTATATGTGTAAATAATTGCTTTGTTAAAAATCAAAGTAAATATGAGATAAAAACAAAGAAGGAGAATGTGAATTTAGAAGATATTGAGGGATATGCATTTAAAACAACAATTGGATTTAGGGAGCATTCCTGTAATAAAGAAATATAAGATTTGAAATAAAAAGTACCTCCTGATAAAATACAAGATGTCGATTGTTCATGAACACGACTCTCAAATAACAAGGAGGTACCTAATATGAAGTATAACCAAAATACAAAAATAATGCAAATAACAGAAAAGACATTAATTGTAGGTGTAGACATTGCTAAAGAGATACATCACGCTAGAGCTTTCGATTTCAGAGGAATAGAATACGGTAAGCGTATTGAATTTAGCAATGACATTGATGGAATGAAAAGATTTTTAAAATGGGCTGCAGATATTATGAATAAAAGCAACAAAGAGCATCTTATGGTTGGCATGGAACCAACAGGCC
>NZ_BBKT01000003.1 GCF_000747665.1 Thermoanaerobacterium saccharolyticum
GCTGCGTTTCACTTCACAAAGCTGGCCCTTGACAGCCTCGCTCCTGCGATGGTTTGGATAATTAAGCGGTGCTAAAAATAAAGCAAATAAAGATTTAAAACTCAATTTAAAAATTCGAAGATTGACAAAGAGAGCCGGAATTGTCAGGTTGGTAATTTCACCATAAGGGCTTAAGACCCAGCAAGGGAGCATAACTGACATCCACCTCATGTAAGGCAGAACGAAGGAATTAAGGACAAAGATCCTGTGAGACATGGGAGGGTATGCCACATGAGCTTAAGTGGAATTCATAGGCCAAAATATGGAAAAACAACAGAAGCTTATTTGGGTTACCTATCACATGTAAAATTAATGAATAAATAGCATTAATATACATGAGGGCTCCTTTGAAGATCATGAAAATTTGAGAATGAGTGAGATATTAAAAGAAAATCAAAGATTATAGAGGGAGGTAAAATAATTGAAAAGGTTGATACCTAAAAAGTATAACTTAGTGTTAAACGGCATATCGCAAAAGACGTTGCAAGAGCATTATAAATTGTATGAAGGATATGTATCAAAGACAAATGAAATTTGGGAGAAATTAACCACATCTAATAGAGAAAATGCAAATGCCACATACAGCCAATACAGAGAACTTAAACTGGAAGAAACGTATGCATTAGATGGCGTAAAACTACACGAACTTTACTTTGAGAACCTTGGCGGAACAGGTGGTCCTGCAACAGGAATAATCGCTTCTATGATAACATGCGATTTCGGCTCTTATGAAAACTGGCTTAACGACTTTAAATCATGTGCAATATCGTCAAGGGGTTGGACAGTTCTTTGCTTTGACCCAATTGACTTAAAGCTTCACAATTATCTGCAGGATCTTCACAATCATGGCATCATTTCAATGTCGATTCCGCTTTTGATAATCGATACTTACGAACATGCATATTTTATAGACTACGGGACAGACAAAAAGGGATATATTGACGCTTTCATGAACAATGTCAAATGGGATGAAGTAAATAGACGTGTACACAATTGGATCGATATGAAGAAAATTTAGCAGGATTCAAAATTTCATCCTGCTAAATTTTCTTTTGGCAGTATTATCGTAAAAGTGCTACCTTGTCCAACCTTACTCGCAACTTCTATTCTACCACCATGCATTTCAATAATCTCTTTGAAAATCGTCAACCCCAGTCCATTTCCGCCTATAGATAAAGCATTTTTTGCTCTGTAAAATCTATCAAAAATATAACATACTTCGTTTTCTGGAATACCAATGCCACTGTCTTTAACCTCAATTAAGATTTCTTGATTAAAATTTTTGTATAGCAATACATTAATTTGATTATGAGGATTTGAATACTTTATTGCATTGTCAAGAAGATTAACTATCGCCTGAGAAATTTTATCTTCATCGGCAATTAAACTTATTCCATCTTGAATATTCGTATTTATTGATATGTTAAATTTTGAGGCCTTTAAATTTATGTTTTCGTCGCATATTTTCAATAACAACCAACTTAAATTTATAGTCTTTTTTTGAAGTTTTAACTCATATGATTGAAGTTTTGATACCTCGAGAATATCTAAAACAAGATCTTTTAATTTAATTGTTTCACTTTCCATATAGTTTAGTATCACTTGATTATATTCTTTTTCTTCTTTTAATATCTGTAAAAAACCCAAAATAGCAGTTAAAGGCGATTTTAACTCGTGTGAAATGTTTGAAACAAATTTCTTTTGCTTTTCTACCAGATCTTTATCTAAAGTAATATCTCTAATGACAACAATACAATAACCGTCGCATAAAAAGCTCTCAATGTTCAATATTTTATCATTTATTGGTATTTCCTCAATTATGTGCTTATTTTTATACGTTTTATTAACAATATCAAAAATATAGTCATTTGATTAAAAGTCATTGTGAAATTACCAATCTCATCTTTTGTTTTAACAGGCAATATCTCATAATTTCCATTCAAGAATTTTCTTGCGGCAGAATCAAGCTGCTTAATTGGTTTTGTTATAATATATGACATATAAATACTAACAAGTAAAATAATAAAAATTGATATAAGCCCAAATATCTCAAAAATCAATTTGATAAAATTTATGCTATCTAATTCATTAGTTAATGGATGTATATATTCTACTGCTCCAATAATCTCATTTCCAAATTTTATTGGAAGTGAGATATACAATAAATTTTTATTAACTTCATATGCCCCTTTACCTCTTAAAGCAATTTTAACAATATCATCTATTTTGCTATTTTTACCATCAATATCGTAATGCAAATGGCTGATTAATGACTTATCATTATATAACTTTACAAAATAATTGTTCAGATATAAATTCGAAGCTATAGTATCAACATATTTTTCAATCAATATTTTAGGATCTATATTTTTATTATTATCAACTATAATGTTTATTTCTTTATTTAAATTATCAATCATATTATTTACTGTTCTCATAATAATGTAATTAGTTATTGTAACAAACATAAAATACCCTATTAATAATATGATAATCGAAAAAGCACTAACATAACATATTAATATTTTCGTTCTAATCTTCATCAGCTATCACCTATGGGCCAGTTCCAATTGAAGCTATTTTCCATTCACCATTTTCAAGTTTCAATGTGATAAATAATGTCCTTTTTCCGGAAACGGCAACAGTTTTTAAATCATCAGGAACATTTTCGCATTGAAGATCTATTTTTACTTTATATTCTTGTGTTCCTCTTTCTTGAGGCATATCTTTTAAAAACTCAATGTCCTCTATATTTGCACTCTTTATATATTTTGTAAATACTGTCCACCTGTCATGCCATAAATGCTATTATTGAACATTATGGTAGTCAAATCTATATTTCGTCTGCATGCGTGGATAAAGTGGTTGCCACCTATTGCAGCACAATTCCCATCGCCAGTAACTACTATAACTGTGAGAGATGGATTAGCCACTTTTATACCAGTGGCAAATGCCAATGCTCTGCCATGTGTTGTGTGAAGCGTATTAAAATTAAGATATCCTGAAGCTCTTGATGAACATCCTATGCCTGATACAATACAGACTTTATCACGATCTATGTTTAACTTATCAATGGCTCTTATAATTGCTGATGTTATTATTCCATTGCCACAGCATTTGTCAATGCAAATGTAGATGTCCTCGGAACTACACCTGGTATATTGGGAACTGAATAATGCACCACATCATATTTTATAAAGTAAGGATTGTCATGAGATGTTATTCTGTCCATCGTTTCAACAGATCCACCTTGGTCTATAGCTACATCGACGATTACAGATCCTTTTCTCATGTTCTTTACCATTTCTTCTGTTATTATTTTTGGTGTCTTAGCCCCCGGAATAAGCACTGCTCCTATTACTAAATCTGCCTCTTCTGTGCATTTAGCTATATTGTAGCTGTTTGACATAAGAGTCGTTACTTTTCCTCCAAAAATGTCGTCTAAATATTCAAGCCTTAAAGCATTTACATCAAGTATTGTAACATTAGCTCCCATTCCAACGGCAATCTTTGCTGCATTTAGTCCTACCGTTCCACCACCGACTATGACAACATTTGCCTTTTCAACACCTGGAACGCCACTTAAAAGGACTCCCCTACCATTATTTTTACTAAGCAGTAAATAAGCACCTATAGTCACTGATAATCTTCCTGCAACTTCACTCATTGGGCTTAATAATGGCAACATACCATCATCTGTTTGAACTGTTTCATAAGCAATACCTACTACTTTTTTCTTTAAAAGTACTTCAGTTTGCTGTCTATCTGGAGCTAAATGTAAATAGGTAAACAAAATCTGTCCTTCTTTAAAATAGTCGTATTCAGAAGGCTGTGGTTCTTTGACCTTCAATATCATATCGGATTTATTAAAAACGTCTTCAGCCGTATTAAGGATTTCAGCTCCAGCCTTTCTATACTCTTCATTAGTTATTCCACTGATTAAACCAGCATTATTTTCAATTAATACCCTATGCCCTTTATTGCAAAACGCATGAACACCAGCTGTTGCTGCCGCAATACAAACGATACCTCCTATCGTAATTGCCAATATCATGCCACTGTCTTCAACAATACCTGTAAGTTTTAAAATAGACGTAACAACAAGCAATGTAGCTATTGTCATACCTGACACTGGGTTATTGGATTCACCAACAATTCCCGTCATTCTGGCTGAGACAACAGCAAAGAAGAAAGAAAATAATATCGTCAAAAGACTTCCTATAAATGTCATCTTAAATATTGGCAGAAGCCATGTTAAGAGGAATAGAAAAATTGATCCGATAATCACTATATTTATCGATATATCGCTGTCAGTCCTTTTTGTCCTTTTGCACTAGCTCCAAACCCAGATAATGAATCTTTAAATGCTTTTATAAGTGTAGGGAATGTCTTGAATAAAGTAATAAATCCTCCTGCCAATACTCCACCAGCACCTATATACCTTATATAGCTGCCCCATATTTGAGAAGCTGACATATCTTTTATAAGCGTTGTAGCTGGATATATTGGACTTGTAAGACCATCTCCAAAAAATTTTATCAATGGTATAAGACCAAGCCATGCCAATATACGTTTAATTTGTCTTTGTCCATTTCTATTATGTGTTTTGGACATGCTTCAACACATAGTTCACAACTTTTGCACAAGTTTTCGTTAAATATGACTTGCTTCAATTTCATCATCTCCATCATATTTTATTACCTCATTCAAAAACTTTTGCTTCTTCTCCTCCGCTTAAGACACGGTATGCTCCTTCAGCAAGTGCTTGCATCTCATCTTCTCCTGGATAGACATACACAGGAGCTATAAAATTAACTCTACTTGAAATGCGCTTTACAAAATCTTCATTGTATGCTATGCCGCCTGTTATACCTATAGCATCTACTTCGCCATTTAACGCTACAGCCATCGCTCCAATCTCTTTTGCTGTCTTATACGCCATTGCATCAAGTATTAATTCCGCACTTTTATTGCCATTTTCTATCATATTGTATACTTCTTTTACATCGTTCGTTTTAAGATGTGCTACTAGGCCCCCGCCACCTAATACCTTTTTTTTCATTTCTTCAAAAGTATATTTGCCACTGTAGCATAATCTCGCAAGTTCTAACGTTGGAAGTCCTCCCGCCCTTTCAGGTGAAAATGGTCCTTCTCCATTTAAAGCATCATTTACATCTATTACATAACCATGTCTATGAGCTCCAACCGAAATTCCTCCGCCTAAATGTGCAATTATAATGTTGGCATCCTCATATTTCTTCTTTAAGTCAGAAGCCAAGCGCCTTCCAATAGCTTTTTGATTTAATGCGTGAAATATGCTGGATTTTTGGATTTCAGGCATTCCCGTAATTCTGGCGACATCGTCTAACTCATCTACAACAACTGGATCAACTATAAATGCAGGTATACCATGATTTTTAGCTAATTCGTATGCAATAATACCTCCAAGATTTGATGCATGTTCTCCTCTTTTTGCTTCTTTTAAATCTAATATCATTCTTTCGTTTACAATGTACGTGCCACTTTTTATCGGTTTTAACAAACCACCTCTTCCTACAATTGCATTCAATCTTTCTATCGAAAAATTCTTTCTATGGAGCATCTCTAAAATAACGTTTTTCCTAAATTCCAACTGTTCAGATACAGTTTTATATTGGCTAAGCTCAGAAACGCTATGTCGCAATATTTCTGTAAACAAAACTTTTTTATCTTCAAAAACTGAAATCTTTGTTGACGTAGAACCAGGATTTATTGCAAGGATTAGAAACAAAAGAATTCCCTCCATCAGCTTAAACTTTTTTTATGAAATTATCTCTTACTCCTGCTATAGTTTTAATTCTATCTTCAGCTACCATATCAGCAGCAATACAAGTTGGAATATTTTCTTCCTTTGCTTTCTGTAAAACTTTCTTTACATTATCATATACCATAGAAACCTTTCTCATTGCCCGTTCTTTGTTATAACCAGATGGATGTAATTCTTCAGCTACATTTATGACACCACCTGCATTGATAATAAAATCAGGTACATAAAGTATTCCTTTTTCTTGTAGGATTTCTCCATGTCTTTCTTCCTTCAATTGATTGTTTGAAGATCCTGCGACAATTTTACATTTTAGGTGCGGTATTGTCTCATCATTTATTACAGCACCAAGTGCACACGGAGCAAATATATCACAATCAACACCGTATATATCATCAGGTTTTATATATTCAGCATTAAATTCATTGACAGCTCTTTTTACATTATCTTCAAAAATATCTGTGATTATTAATCTTGCTCCTGCCTCATGCAAATATTTTGCTAAATTGTATCCAACATTTCCAACACCTTGAATAGCAACTGTTTTACCTCTTAATTCAGTTGTCCCAAATACTTCTTCACAAGCTGCTTGAATACCTCTAAACACCCCATATGCTGTAAATGGGGATGGATCACCACTTTTCTCAGCAAGTCCCGCAACATAATTTGTTTCCATACTTATATAATCCATATCTTTCATATTTGTCCCAACATCTTCAGCGGTTATATACCTTCCATTAAGCCCTTCTATAAATCTTCCTAAGCTTCTAAATAACGCCTCACTTTTATCCTTTCTTGGATTTCCAATTACAACAGTTTTTGCACCACCAAGATTTAGACCAGCGGCCGCATTCTTGTAGGTCATGCCTCTTGCAAGCCTTAGGGCATCATTTATTGCGTCTTCCTCTGTGTCATAAGTCCACATCCTGCATCCGCCTAATGCAGGACCCAATGTTGTATCATGTATTGCTATCACAGCTTTTAGACCAGATGTTTTATCATGACATAATATAACGTTTTCGTAGTCAAACTCTCCCAATGTTTTAAATAATTCCATACAAATCACTTCTCTTAATTGATATTTTAAGCAATTATATGTTTTTATCTGATGCCACAATTGAAGCAAGCAATATTGAATTAAATTTAGACTCTTTAGAGTCAGACCTTGATGTTAAAATAACCGGCTTTTTAGCTCCAACGATTATTCCAGCTATTTTTTTATTTGCAATAAATGTGATAGCCTTGTAAAGCATATTGCCAGCTTCTATATCAGGTGAAATGAGAACATCTGCATTACCTGCAACAGCGCTATTTATGCCTTTGTGATAAGCCGACTCAATAGAAAGTGCATTATCTAATGCCAGCGGCCCATCTACTATCATGCCTTTAAACTGACCTCTATCGCTCATCTTTGCCAAAATTGCAGCATCAATTGTCGCCTGCATAGCTGGATTTACCATCTCTACAGCAGCAAGTACAGCTACCTTTGGATCTTTTATACCTATTTTTTTAGCCACGTAAGCTGCATTGTATATTATATCAATCTTTGCTTTTAGATCAGGTGATATATTCATCGCTGCATCACTTAAAAGCATTAATCTGTTAAATGGAGATTCAAAAACAGCTACATGACTTAGTAGCCTATCTGATCTTAAATCAAATTCCTTGTCTAAAACAGCTTTTAATATTACCGATGTTGGCACTAATCCCTTCATAATCATGTCTGCTTGCCCATCATTTACAAGTTTTACTGCAGTTCTACACGCTTTCTCATCATCTTTTACATCTATAATCTCATGATCCTTTAAAGGCATCGATATAGAAAGTGCAAGTCTCTCTATCTCTGACTTATCCCCTACTAAAACAGATTTTATTATTCCTTTTTCGTAAGCATCTTTCACAGCTAAAAGCACATCAACATCAGCCGCTTGTGCAACAGCCACGATTTTAGAATTCAAATCTTTAACTAATTCATATATTTCTTTAAAACTTTTCACCGAAAGCACCTTCCATATTTTCTTATCTTATATTTTGAAATAGTGAGAAAAGGAATGTTTACTGCTTAAAATTTTTTAATGCTTACAATTTATATTTAATATATTCTCCATTTATTTTAAAATTCCTTCTTAGTTTCATAAAAATTTTTTAACCTTTATAAGGCAGAATTAGGATTAACTCATGGTACGCACTCAGGTGGTACTGGGCAGAATCCATACGAAGGTACCAATAATTGCACATCCATAGCAGATTTTATTATAATCCATACACCTATGATTACCTCTAATGTTGTTGGTGTTCCAACATTGACTCTTCCAAACAAGCACTCTGCAACTGCCTCAAATTTCATGATGGCAATAGAAGGTTCTGGCACATACAATACTATATCCTTATTAAATGTGGTCGTTAGTCCTGTCAATGTTTGAATATCGCCAGATGTATTTGTAATCACCACATCATATGTTACTTGGAACGTAGCCTGCACTCTTGCAAATCCTGGTCTCTCTGGAATAGGTGTCAGTGTAAAACCTGGAGGTGATACAAGCGTTACAGTTACATTCTCACAGCGTCCAGATGTTGGGTTTGTAATAGTAGGCACAAATGGAACTGGTGGTATGCTGTCCAAACACAATCTTTGTGAGCATGAATCGTATATCTTTGTAACTTCTATGCAAGTTATCTCTGTTGGTTCAGGAAGCTGGCCTGGCTCTACTGGACCTGGTCCTACTTCTTGCTCTCCAATCAGCTTTTTAGCAAATGCCATTTTATTTCCCCCTTACGATTAAATTTTGTTTAATTTGATTTTGCATATTTCTAGTTACAATATACGTAGCACCCATAATATTTGTTACAAATAAAGAATATAATTTTAAATGAAAGGAGGTATTTTATGGACAAGGTACTGTTAAATTTTAAAGACAAGACGTACAAATTTTCATTAAATCAAAACTCCATCTTATTAAATATATCTGGTGATAATTCAGATAAAATAGACCTTATAGATAATGTCATAAGCGATTTTGATGTTGGGCTAAGCTCGAATGAAATTTTAATAGCATATTTTAGCAGAGAGCAAAATATTGTTTTAGCACACTTAAAAGATGACAACAAAGTAATCAAAAAGATTTTGTACCATTATAACGACAAATCATTTTTTGCAGATAATTTTAGATTGATAGCATTTGGTGAAACCTTACATCTGTTTTTCATACAACACGATCTTTTATCGCCAAAAAAATTAATATTAAAGCATTTTGTCCTCAGCAATACTTTCAAAGCTAATGATGTGGCTGTAATTTATAACAGTCAAGTTAAACCTTTCTACAGCGTAGTATCAGACAAATCCGGAGTTCTGCATTTAGTCTATGTAACAGCCGAAAACACTCAGAAGATTTTTTATACAACGTATTTAAGCGGTGCTTGGACTTTAAAGACCACAATTTCTGAAGCCATATCGCTTGAATATCCAAACATAGCCATTGATGACAAAAGAAACATTCACATATGCTGGGTAGAAGAAAACATAATTAAAGAACTAAAGTACAGAAAAAAAATCGACGGAGGATGGCCAAAAGGTTCGTGGGATAAAAAAATCACTTTGTCATTTTCGGACGCAATCTTATGGCCTTGTTTTAATACAGTAGAAAACACTGTATGGTGCACATGGATTCAACAAGATACTTTTTACAGCGCTGTGTCATCAGATGGCGGCAACAGCTTCTGCAAGCCTTTTAAATTGGCTGAAAAACCTTCGTTGTATGAATTTGTAAAAAAGGTAGAAGAATCTACAGAGAAATTTACGTTTTTAAATGAAAGCGGATTGGAGCTTCCATTTACATCGGTTAAAGATGGCGCATCTTACGATAAAGACAGCTATTTTACTTTTTACATAAAAGAAGTCCAGGAATATTTAAGCGCGTTATCTAAAAAAAATAGAAAGTCTCCAAAAAGAAAAAATACATTTAGAGAGAAACCTGAACCAAAAAAGCTATGAAATCGCACTTAAAAACAGAAATATTGAAGAACTTAAGGAAAACCTAAAAAAAATATTATGAGGAAAAGACAAAATACACTTCAAAAATTGACAATCTTAACTCTGTCTACAACAATGTCCTTTTGGAAAATGAGAAATTAAAAAAGCAGATAAAAGATCTGCAAAATAAAATAATCATATTAAACTCAAAGCTTAACGAAAAAGTAGAAAATGGAACTATAGACAAGATAAAATCAATGATTTTCAGAAAGCCTAACGAACACCTATGACAGTGTACCCATTATATGTTTTTTCTACCTCATATATCCCTTTATAAGGGATATTTATTCTTTGTACTATTAATTTTACAATGTTGACGTACTCTAATGCAAATTTTAAAGAATGGCTGCAGCTATTCATTATAGAGCGTGGCGTCGGTATAAACTCTACAGGTATATTGTTCTGCCTCAATACTTTGTCGCACAATACTGCATGTTGATAAGAATAAAAAACTAATATCCCATATCTCATCTTTGCACCCCCTACTCACAGTATATTCAAAGATGTGACTATTGATAAGATTTCCTACGTGTCCATTAATTACTTAAAGGTTTTTTTCTTTTTTTGTCGAATAGTTTAATTAAGGAGTGTGATATTAGTGAAAAAAAAATCTAAAGTATTATGCAACATTTGCAGTAATTTCATTGTCCATGATTAGCTCTTTTAGTATTGCAGAAGCTTCGTATTCCTTTGGAACATATACAAACAACAATGTTGTCTACAATGTAGCGACAACTTCAAAACCTACCATGTCAAATTACTCTGTATTTAATACAGCCACAGTAAAAATAAATTATTTGCAAACAAATAATACAAACGCTTGGTACAACAATAATTATTGGTGGACTACAATTAATAATAGCACTGCAAATGTAAATCAAACGACAATTAATACAAAAGAAACTGTCGCATCTACGGCTACATCAGCCAACAATCCATCTTCCAATGCCGCAGGAAGCGCTAAAAATAGCAGCACACAACAAGATTATCAAGGATTATCAGCACAAGAAAAACAGTTGGTGGATCTCATAAATAGTGAAAGAACATCAAGAGGTTTGAGTCCCCTTGCTATCGATGAAACCCTGTCAAAAGTAGCCAGAATTAAAGCTGAAGACATGAGGGACAACAACTATTTTTCTCATACGTCACCTACTTATGGCTCGCCATTTAATATGATGAAAGAATTTGGCATAAGTTACAACGCCGCTGCGGAAAACATAGCACTAAACAGCGATGTCGTAAGTGCCCATTACGCATTGATGAATTCCAGCGGCCATAGAGAAAATATCTTAAACCCTTATTTCAATAAAGTCGGCGTCGGTGTTGTCACAAACAGCACTGGAAATGGCGTAATTGTAGTAGAAATGTTTATAAATCAATAAAAGGCAAACCACCCGTTTTACGGGTGGTTATAATGTCACCTACTTGCTTAAAAGGAATGATCTATACGCTTTATACCCCATGTACAGGTCAAGTTTTGATGACAATTCATAAGGTGAATGCATGCTTAAAAGTGCAATTCCACAGTCAATGACTTCCATACCATAATTTGCTGCGAAAAGTGCGACAGTTCCTCCGCCTCCAATGTCTACTTTTCCAAGCTCTCCTGTCTGCCATACTACATTGTTTTCATTAAATACCTTCCTCACCTTTGCCACAAATTCAGCATTTGCGTCATTTGATCCACTTTTCCCCCTTGAACCTGTGTACTTCGTAAGGCACACGCCATGTCCTATATATGAGCTATTAAGCTTTTCGCTTACGTCAGGATATAATGGATCAAAACCAGCATTTACATCTGCAGATAACAATTCCGCATTCCTCATAGCTGCTCTAAGCTTTATATCAGTGCTGCCTTCCTGCTTTTCTAATATTTCCCCTATAGCATTTTCAAAAAATCTGGACTGTAATCCTGTATTTCCCATGCTTCCTATTTCTTCTTTATCAGCAAATATAGCTACAGCAGTCTTTTCAGGATTGTCAACATCTAAAATAGCCCTAAGCACATCATAAGCGCATATCCTATCGTCTTGCCCATAAGCTCCTATCATGCTTCTGTCAAAGCCTATATCCCTTGGTTTATGCGCTGGCACCAATTCCAACTCAGCACTTATAAAATCTTCTTCCACTATCCCATACTTTTCGTTTAAAATCTTCAACAAATTTGGCTTTACAGAAACGTCTTCAGACAAAGGAATATTTCCTATGACTGGGTTCAATGCTTCTCCTGTGACTACGTCAGCAGCTTTTTTCTCCATCTGATCTTTTCCAAGATGCGGCAGTAAATCAGTTATGTACAGCACAGGATCTTTTTCATCTTCTCCGACTTTAAAAACTACTTTTTCGCCACTTTCTTTTATGACAACTCCGTGCAGTGCCAATGGTATCGTAACCCACTGGTACTTCTTAATCCCCCCGTAATAATGTGTCTTAAACAATGCAAGACCACTATCTTCGTATAGTGGATTCGGCTTCAAATCAATCCTTGGTGAATCTATATGAGCGGCTGCAGCTTTAAATCCATTGCGAACAGAATCTTTTCCGATAACAGCTAAAATTACCGATTTGCCTTTATTGTTATAATACACCTTTGTGCCTGGCTTTAAGTTTGTAGCTGTTTCTAAGTTTATAAAGCCATTTTCTTCAGCAACATTTATTATTCTGTCTGCAACTTCTCTTTCCGTCTTACACTCTCCTATGAATGCTTTGTAATCTTCTGCGTACTCAAATATCTTTTCCTTTTCTTCGTCATTTACTTTAAGCCATCCATTTTTGCTTTTGTATCCAAATCTTTTTTCAATGTCTTTTAATTCGCCACTCTCCATTTAATACGCCTCCTAAACATTTTGGATTACATATTAACTATAAAATATTTTTGGTTTAAAAGCAAATTTTATGTATGTATATTGTACATGCTATTGTTTTTTAATAGATATATGGCAGCTTGAGTCCTGTCTTTTACATCTAATTTTCTAAATATATTGTATACGTGATTTTTTACTGTCTTCTCACTTAAGAAAAGTTTATCTGCTATCTCCTTGTTGCTGTACCCTTCTGCAATTAAATTCAATATTTCAAATTCCCTGTCAGTAAGATCTTTTTTGCATTCATTTTTCTCTAAATTTTCAATTTCTCTTATAAGTGATGGATGTATGTAAACGCCTCCATTTGATACGATTCTTATAGCTTTTATAAGTTCATCTGAATCTGCATCTTTTAATATGTAACCTTCTACGCCAATCTTCAATGCCTCCATAAGGTATTCTTTGTCATTATAGATAGTCAAAAACATTATTTTATTTTTAGGATTATCGTTCTTTATCATCTTTGCGGCTTTAATGCCATTTACATTTGGCATGTTTATATCCATCAAAATTACATCTGGAGAATTATTTTTAGCCAAATTATAAGCTTCTTCTCCATCTGAAGCTTGATACACCACTTTCATATCTTCTTCCAATTCAATTATCTGTTTTAGACCTTGACGCAAAAGCACATGGTCATCAGCTATCATAATGTTAATCATTGCACTTATCACCACCTAGCGGAATAGAAATATAAATTTGAGTCCCCTCATTAGGTGAACTGTTTATCTCAAATTTCCCATTTAATATCTGAACTCTCTCCCGCATCCCCAATAGCCCAAATTTATTATCTTTAAATGTTTTTTCAAATCCTATGCCATCATCTTTTATAATTATGCTTATAAAGCGATCGCCAAACTCTAAGCGTATCACAGCATTCTTCGCCTTCGAATGCTTTCGAATGTTTGTCAAGGCTTCCTGAATGACTCTAAAGCAGGTTATCTCTATTTCAGGCTTTAATCTTTTATGTTCTGACAAAGTAACAAAATCGACATTTATTCCAGTATCATTTTTAAATTCGTTTATGTACTTTGATACGGCAGGTATTAAGCCTAAATCATCGAGAACAGACGGTCTTAAATCGTAAATAATCTTTCTCACCTCTTTTAGAGATAAGTGTGCTATGTCTTTAAGGTTTTTAAGCTCATCTTTCGCTTTTTCTGTATCTTTGCTTATTAGCTTTTCGCACAGCTCTGCTTTTAATATTACATTTGCCATAGACTGCGCAGGACCATCGTGGATCTCCCTGGCGATCCTTTTCCTCTCATCTTCTTGAGCTTCTATTATGCGTATGTTGAGAAGTTGCCTGTCTTTTAGCTCTTCATACTGATTGTGAAGTTTTGTCAAATCGCCTGTCAAGTAATCAAGTGCAACGCCTATCTGTGTAGAAAGTTTTTCTGCTTTTTCTACAATCGCTCTGTACTCAACAAGCTTTCTTTCCAGCTCATTTCTTCTTGCTATAAGGTCTTTTTCTTCCTGCCTTTTTAAAATAAGCGCCACTTGAATCTCCTTGGCTTCTTCATAAGCTTCTTTTATGGCGTCTTCGCTAATGTTGCCAAAGCGCTGGCTTACATAAGCCAGTTTTAGCTTAGAGCTTTTCTCTTTTCTTTCAAGTTGTTCTACCTCTTTTATAACCGATCTGACCTTGACTTTTAGCTCGTTTATTTGCTCTTCTAAAAGATGGTACTCATTTCTTGTCCTCTCCAATATTTCCGAAATCTGCTCTTTGCTGCTGCCTATAACTTCTATCGTCTTTTCAACTATGTTGTCAAGCTTTTTATCATATTCAAACTTGGAAGCCATTTTTACACCTCAAAGACAAATTTTATTTATCTAATTCGACAAAAATTTGCTAATTCCTCTATTTTTTTAAATTTAGACATAAAAAAAAGACCCGCTAGGGTTCGTAAATGGGCTTAGATGGACTTGAACCATCGACCTCACGCTTATCAGGCGTGCGCTCTTACCGCCTGAGCTACAAGCCCATGGTGGAGATGAGGAGATTCGAACTCCTGACCCCCTGCTTGCAAGGCAGGTGCTCTCCCAACTGAGCTACACCCCCGTCAAACAATTATTATTATATCATAATTTCTAATGTTGTCAATTACTTTCTACATTAATTTTCGAATCTCCGCTCGGAACAGGTACAGTGTACTTATTACCATTGACATCTACAAAGCTTTGAGGCACATCGCCTACGATTATACTATCTGCAATAGGCATGTGCGTGGATACCTGTATTTGCTTTGATGCCAGCGGCGCAATTACTTGAATGTTGGTCTTTATGTAAAGATATATTATGTGCCTCGTCTGATTTATCCCGGCTGGTTCAAAGCTTGATTCAAAATCAACATTTACAGAGCCAATCGGAAGAAGCCCTACTTTTATCCTTGGTCCTGTATTTGCAAAGATATCCTTTGATATTAGACTTCCAAGAGGTAGTTTCACGTATACCGATCCTATGCTATTTAAATTATTTTGAACAGCTTGGGTAATCTTTGCTGATAAAATATTCATCTCTATCGTATTAGCTTGCAGCATCGATACTTTTCCGCTATTGTCAGTTCTTACGTTTATAAGGTCGCTGTATTGAATGCCTTTTAGAACTTTTTCATTAATGGATTTATTGATAGATTTTACAGCAACTTCCTGAGCTACTGTCTCACTAGCTTTAATAAGCGCAGGTGTCAACCTGTATGCTACAAACATATATAGCAATGATAATATAAATAATGATGCCAAAATGTAAACAGAATTTTTGTTTATCCCACGTATTTTTATCTTCCTTCTTCCCCACTTTTTTCTCCTCATATAGAAAAACACCTCCTCTACATTTTATGATAGATGAGGTGTTTTGGTTACTCATTTTTCTTTTAATTCTACGATTGTGACACCGTCTTCTCCTTCGCCATACCTTCCCAGTCTAAACGATTTTACATGCTTGTTCATTTTGAGAAGCTTTGTTATGCCGCTTCTTAAGGTGCCAGTACCTTTTCCGTGTATTACAGTAACCTGTTTTAGACCTGCAAGATATGCATCATCAAGGTATTTGTCGACTTCTATTGAAGCTTCCTCCAATGTTTTTCCTCTCAAATCAATCGATGTAGAAATATTAGAAGATTTCTCGTTAATGTATTTGGCAAAACCTTTTTCCATATCTTTCTCTTCGCCTGATTCGGCTTCTCTAAGATTGCTAATGTGAACATTCATCTTTAGTATCCCTGCCTGTATCTTTACATTTCCATCTTTATCAGGTTCAGACAAGGCTGTCCCGGTTTGATCAAGAGGAACTATGTAAAAAGTCTGTCCAGGCATGACATTTTTCGGGATCTTTTTGTACTCGGGGATTTCTGACCTTTTGAGATTTTCTTCAATCTCATTTATATTCTCTTTAAGCTTAAGTCGAGCTTCCTCAATAAGTTTATTTTTTCTATCGGACTTTTCTGCTTCTTTAAGCTTTGCTATAATCTCGTCTGCAGTAGATTTTGTACCTTCCAATATTTTCTTGGCTTTTTCTCTGGCTTTTTCTATGATTTTTTCTCTTTCTCTTTCTGCTTCTTTTACTTTTCTCTCATACTCATCTTTCAAGCTTTCTACATGCCTTTTCAATTCCTCTATCCTCTGTTTTGCATTTTCTGCTTCTGCCCTTTTGTTCTCAAGATCTCTCAATATGTCTTCAAATCTAAGTTCTTCGCTTGTTATATAATTTTTTGCATTTTCTATGATGTCATCATTTAATCCTAAGCGTTTGCTTATCTCAAACGCATTGCTTTTCCCGGGTATGCCAATTGTAAGGCGATAAGTTGGTTTTAATGTCTCTACATCAAATTCCACAGAGGCATTTTCCACGCCTTCGTTTTTCAATGCATACTGCTTAAGTTCGCTGTAGTGAGTAGTGGCGATTGTTCGGCAATTCATCCTGTGAAGAAAATCAAGAATGCTCATAGCAAGTGCAGCACCTTCTGTCGGATCTGTGCCAGCTCCCAACTCGTCCAGCAAAACTAAGCTGTTGCTATTAATATTGTTTAGTATTTTTACTATATTCGTCATGTGAGCTGAAAATGTGCTTAAGCTTTGTTCTATGCTTTGCTCATCTCCAATATCTACAAATACATTGTCAAAGAAAGCTACATCAGAACCATCATCAGCAGGTATATTTAATCCTGACATAGACATAAGCGTCAAAAGTCCTACAGTCTTTAGTGTGACAGTCTTTCCACCTGTATTAGGCCCTGTTATGACGAGAGTATTAAAAGATTGGCCTAAGTGCACACTTATAGGCACAACTGCATCTTTTGCGATGAGAGGATGTCTTGCGTTTTTTATATTTATATATCCTTTAGTATTCAATATGGGTTTTGTTGAATCTGTATTTATAGAATACTTCGCCTTTGCAAAAATGACATCCAGCTCTTTTAATGCAACCATGTTTTCGTGTATCTCATCAATATGTTTTCCTACATCATCTGTAAGCTCTGCCAAGATTCTTTCTACCTCATGTTGTTCCTTAATCTCAAGTTGTCTTAAATCATTGTTAAGTTCTACAACAGCCATAGGTTCTATGAAAAGCGTAGCACCACTTGACGACTGATCGTGAACAAGTCCTTTGAAAGTTCCTCTGTACTCCTGCTTTACAGGTACAACATATCTTCCATTTCTTATAGTTATGATGGGATCTTGCAGCTCTTTTGACGAAGACGCAATTATAGAATTCAATGTATCTCTTATCTTATTGTTTATATGCGCTTTCTGTCTTCTTATCTCTTTTAAAACAGGTGATGCGTCATCAGCCAGTTCATCTTCAGATATGACAGCTCTATCGATTTTATCGTACAGTTCCCTAATATTAGTAAGCCTCATGTTGTATTCCCTTAAATAGGGAAAATTGCCTTCTTCTTTTTCATTTCTCAAATACGCTTTAACTTTCCCTGCCAATGACAAAAATCTCGATAGCGATAAAAGCTGTCCTGGCTTTAACGATGACCTTATCTTAGCTTTAGCCAAAATATCGTCTATCTTTTTAAACGAAAAAGACATATTGCCGTACGAAATAATAAAAGATACAGCTTCATTTACCTTTTCAATTTCTTTTAAAGCTTCCTCTACATTTTCATACGGTTTAATGTCTAATGCTGCTTCTTTCCCTGGTTCAGAATCACATAAATCAGAGATGCGGTTAATTATCTTGTCAAACTCCAAATTCTTAAAATACCTTTCATCCATTACAATACCCCTCTGTAAAAATGTCCTCTAGTGTAGTTTTCAATGTGTAAATCACAAGTCCCGAATTTCAACGAATTTTTGTATTCTTTTATTGCATCTTTTATTTCTTCATCGCTTTCAACCGTATCATTTATCCGTATATAAGATAAACCTATCTTTCTTAAATCATTCATCTTATCCGCCATATATAAAACAGATGAATTTAAAACCTTTATCCTGCAAAAACCGTCGCTTACAATTTTCATGAGATTGCCTTTTCTGTCCCTTAAAAAATACTTTCCTTCCTCACAGCCTTTTTTATCGCATCCTTTTAAATTTTTTATTAGACAGTATTCCATCGCCAAAAGCGGCAACCTTCCATAAGCAATTGCCTCAAATTTCGCATTGCTTCTTAAGGATATGTCTTTTATCTGATGAATGTTAAGCTCTGGTGATAATGTAATTGTATCTGCCTTACCAAAAAAATCAACAGCAATATTATTTGAGACATTTAGATTAAAATCCACACATACATCAAGCCCTAATTTTACTGCAGCATCATACATGCCTAAATTAGTCACAAGGACTTTTTTAAATCCCATTTCTTTAATATTTTTCATCTCCCGCTGAAAGTCATCCAATTCATCCCTCATTATCTGCGGAAATGCCGGAACTACCTCACATTTATCCCTGTAGCAAATGATGTCTTTTAGCGCATCATAATTTAGCCTGTAATTGAAGTAGACTCTATCTACTCCAAGCTCGTACGCTATTTTCACATGCTCTTCTTTTTCAGTATAAAACGACAATTTCAAATCACTAATTTTATCGTTTATTGATTTGTAGAAATTTATGTGAATATTCTTAGGTTCTCTATATTTTAATTTTTTTGTAATAAGGTTTTCCACCGCTTTTCTTCTCGTCTCTTTTACCTCACTTAAAGGCATAAAGAGTCCTTCATCCATATCTACTTTAATGTCATTTACATAAAAAGGAGTATCGTTTATTGACGACACTTTTTCTATCAATGTGTCTTTGTAAATAGCTTTTTTCATCGCCTTAACTGAGGCGATTTTGCTGTCTTTTGAAACACATATGTCATTATTTTTAATCATTATATTAAAAGGTTTATCCTTTTTCATATTTACAAATACATCAACAGGCGATTTTAACTCATTGGAGACAGAAAATACCTTGTTTAATTTTGCATCATATGTTTTGTATAAGATGTCCCCACAATTTACAGGTATTTTTTTAAGCTCTACAACTTGTCCCTTATATGCTTCATCTACTTTTTTACCTTCCACCATAATATCAGCGACTTTATACCCATATTCACCGGTTTCAGTTGATATGCCATCGCCTAGTGATAAACTGCTTAAAAGCGACACTTTTATTTTTTTGCCATCAATGGATATGACCTTGCCTAATGGAACACCCTTATTTTTAGGATTTGTATAGCTCATGTAATGAGGCTTTTTCTCGTATAGATAGCCATTAGAAAAGCCTCTGGTAAATATTCCAGACATCATTTCTTTGTACATGTCTGTATTGATTTTTTCTCCGCTTAAACATGCGTCAATGGCTTTTCTGTATGACATGACAACAGATGCCACATATTCTTTTTCTTTCATGCGTCCTTCAATCTTAAACGAGTCGATGCCTGATTCTATCATATCTTTTATGTGGTCTATAGTACATAAATCTGCCATGCTTAACAAATGCATATTGCTGGCAATTGTATTCATCTTGTCATCTAAAAAATCGTATTTCAAGCGACATGGCCCCGCACATCTGCCTCTGTTACCGCTCCTGCCGCCAATTACGCTGCTAAATAAGCATTGCCCAGAGTAAGAGACGCAAAGAGCTCCATGAACAAACACCTCCACTCCTATACCAGTCGCAGATTTTATCTTTTTAATTTCTTTTAAGCTTAGCTCACGAGGCATGACAACTCTCTTTATACCCATTTCATAAGCCGCTTTAATGCTTTCCAAGTTGCTTAAAGTCATCTGCGTACTGGCATGTATGTCCAACTCAGGGTAAAAATCTTTAAGTAGTTTAACTACACCAAAGTCTTGAACTATTATCGCATCTACATTTAACTGATACAGATAATCGATGTATTTAAGAAGCAATTCAACTTCTTTGTTAAACACGATTGTATTTACAGTCACATAAACTTTTCTGTCTCTCAAATGAGCGTACTCTACCGCTTCTTTCAATTCATCTTCTTCAAAATTTGCCGCATACGCTCTGGCGCCAAAAAATTTGCCACCAAGGTATACAGCATCTGCTCCATAATCTAAAGCGAACTTTAGCGTCTTAAGATTCCCAGCCGGAGCCAATAATTCTACCTTTTTCATCAAACCACCTTGTAAAAATATATTTAGTATTTAGTCTCTTTAATTTTAATAGATTTTAACCAACGTCGTCAAATGTATTTATGTATTCCTCCAGCTCTTCTCTTGCAGCCTTCAACTCTTCCTTCAACTTTTCGACTTCTTCTGTTAATTCCTCTATCCTTTCGTCATCAGCACTTAACCTCGATTTTAGCGACACGATCTCTTTTTTTAAGGCATTGTTTTCTTCTCTCGAAATGAAAAGCTCATCAGCTATATTAAGAGCCGATAAAACAAGCACCATCTGATTTGAAAGTCTATTGTAACTGCCGGAAATCCCTGATATTACACCGTTTAAATGTTCTGTCAATCTGAGTATATAATCCTCAGGATAATCAGTCTTCAATATGTACTCATTGCCATTTATATTTACCGTTATCTTCCTTATTTCCATTAGAACATCCCCTCAAACCAAGCATTACTTTATTTATTTCTACAAATCTTTTCGATTTCCTCCTTTATGAAGAAAAAAAGACCATTTCGGTCTTTTTTACCTTAATTGCGCTCCAAGCTCCTCACTTAATCTGTTTACTATTTTATCGTGGACTTTGCTCACTTCTTCATCTGTCAAAGTCTTGTCGTACGATCTATACCAAATTGAAAATGCTACGCTTTTTTTGTCTTCAGGAATATTTTCACCTTCATACACGTCAAACAATTTAACATCATCTACAAGCTGTCCCCCTGCTTTTCTTATGACATTTTCTATATCTGCCACAAATGTACTCTTATCTACCAGCACAGCTATATCCCTTTCAACAGCTGGATACCTCGGAAGCGGCTTGTAGACTTTCTCGTCGTTTGCATGCTTAAACAAAAGTTCAAGATTTACCTCTGAAATGTAAACTCTTTTATTTATATCGTAGTTTTCTGCAACATCAGGATTTAATTCACCGAAGACACATATCTTCTCATCCCCTACGATGACATCGGCAGATCTTCCTGGATGATATGCAGGATTTTGACTTCTGACGTATTTGACATTCTTGATGTTGAGGACATCTAAAAGTTCTTCAATCACACCCTTAATCGTCAGAAAATCTACATCATGTCCGTACATAGCTATTATGCCGCTTTTTATTTCATCTGGAAGTTCTTCTAATGGCAACGATTTTGGCACAAAGACTTTCGATATTTCAAATGCTTTAAATTCAGAGACTTTACGGCTGTAATTTGTGCAAACTACATTTAGCATGAATGGCAAAAGCGTTGTCCTCATATAGCCTTGATCTTCCCCAAGCGGATTCATTATTTTAACAGCATTTCTTAAATAGCTATCATCTGGCAAATTAATCTTATCTAAGTCTTTCATGCCCATAAATGACGTTGTTATGACTTCATTTAATCCGCATGACAAAAATACATCCTTTACAGTATCTTCTAACTTTTGTTCTCTCGTCTTGACACCTGCTGTAATCTGCGTTCCTTTTAAGAGGGTATCTTCTATGTTGTTGTAGCCGTACATTCTTCCGATTTCTTCAGCAATATCTGCCTCACCGTCAACATCACCTCTAAACGCTGGTACCTTCACTATCAAGTTTTTATCATCGCAGATGGTGCCAAAATCCAAAAATGAAAGTATCTCTTTCATCTCTTGGCAAGATAGATTTGTTCCTAAAAGCTTATTTATTCTTTCATATCGTACACTTAGGACTTTCTCAGTTACAGGCTTTGGATATACGTCTACAAGCCCTTCTAAGATCTCTCCGCCGCTTAATTCAGCCATAAGCTGTGCTGCTCTATTGCATGCCAAAACCGTGATTTCTGGATCAAGCCCCTTTTCAAATCTTGACGATGCTTCGCTTCTAAGCCCAAGTTTTCTCGATGTATACCGTATATTGCTGCCTTTAAAATTAGCGCTTTCTATCAATATGTTTACTGTATCATCTGTTATTTCAGTATTTTGTCCACCCATAACACCAGCTAAACCTATTGCCTTTTCTTCATCTGCGATTACGAGCATATCCTTATCTAATATCCTCTCTTTATCATCGAGGGTTATAAGTCTTTCGCCTTCTTTCGCCCTTCTCACCACAATATGCCTATTTTTAACTTTGTCTAAGTCAAAAGCGTGTAGCGGCTGACCCAATTCCATCATAACGTAATTTGTCACGTCAACTATGTTGTTTATGGGTCTTATGCCGGCTTTCAACAGCCTCATCTGCATCCACATAGGTGATGGGCCTATTTTCGCATTTCTTATGACTCTGGCAACATACCTAAAGCACAAATCATCCGCTTCGATTGTGACAGTAGCTGGATTTTTGTCGTCAACTTCGCTTATTTTAATTTCAGGCATCCTGTAGCTTTTCCTGTAAGTAGCTGCAGCTTCTCTTGCGATTCCAACTACCGAAAGGCAGTCAGGCCTATTTGGCGTTATTTCAAATTCTATTACGTCGTCCAGTTCAAGAACATCTCTTACATCATCTCCCAAAGGAAGCTCAGGAAGGATAAATATGCCGTTTCTCTGGTATTCTGGCAGCAGACTTTCGTCTAATCCCAATTCTTTGGCGGAACACATCATACCATTTGATTCAACACCTCTTAGTTTGCCTCTTTTTATCTTTACACCGCCAGGCAGTGTTGAACCGTGCAGTGCGACAGGAATATAATCACCAACTTTGATATTTTGAGCGCCTGTCACTATCTGCAATTTTTCTTTTCCTACATCTACGATTCCTATCTGAAGCTTTAACGCATCAGGGTGTTTTTCTAAAGATACAATCTTTCCTATCACTACATTTTTTATCTCTTGTCCATAGCTTTTTACAGTCTCTACCTTTGAACCTGACATCGTAAGATCGTCAGCCAACTTTTTCGCATCAACAGACAAATCTACGTAGTCTTTTAACCATGAATACGATATTAGCATGTCTTAACCTCCTTAAAACTGTTTAATAAAGCGCAGGTCATTTTCGTAAAGAAGACGCAAATCGTCTATTCCATATTTCAGCATCGTTATCCTATCAAGTCCCATCCCAAATGCAAAGCCTGAATACTTCTCAGGATCGATTCCAGACATCCTAAGCACATTTGGATGAACCATTCCAGATCCCAATATCTCAATCCATCCAGAATATCCACAAACTCTGCAGCCTTTTCCGCCGCACGCAAAGCAAGATACATCCATTTCTGCACTTGGCTCAGTGAAAGGGAAATAGTGAGGCCTGAATTTTGTCTTTGTGTCTGAACCAAAAAGCCTTTTGGCAAATAGATTTAAAACGCCTTTCAAATCTCCCATCGTTATCCCTTCATCAACCGCCAATCCCTCTATTTGGTTAAACACAGGAGAATGTGTAGCATCTATTTCATCTGACCTGTAAACTCTACCAGGCGATATGACTTTTATAGGTGGTTTGCTTTTTTCCATCGTCCGCACCTGTACTGGAGATGTCTGCGTCCTAAGCAATATATTTTTGGTTATATAGAAAGTATCCTGCAAGTCCCTTGCTGGGTGATCAGGCGGAGTATTTAGCGCTTCAAAGTTGTAGTAATCAAGCTCAATTTCAGGTCCCTCAGCGATGGAAAATCCAAGCCCTAAGAATATGTCCTTTATTTCATCTAAAACTTTAGTCATAGGATGTTTATGGCCTATCTCATGGACTTTCCCGGGCAATGTTATGTCTATATATTCGCTTTTAATTTTTTTCTCTTTTTCCTGCCACAGCACTTCTTCTCTTTTTTGAGTAAGCTCTTTCTCGATTTCTTCTCTTACATCGTTTGAGATTTTGCCAATGATGGGCCTTTCATCATGCGATAGATTTCCCATGCCTCTTAAGATTTTTGTCAGCTCACCTTTTTTCCCTAAATACTTAACTCTTATCTCCTCAAGTGTTTTTAGATTTTCCGCAGATGATAGCTCTTTCTTGGCTTCCTCAAGTAGATTTCTCAATGTCTCTTCCAAAGAAATACTCTCCTTTCTTTCCTAAAATATAATAAAAAAACTCCATCTTAAAAAGGACGGAGATATGACCGTGGTACCACCTAATTTGGCTATAAGCCCACTCATTTTGATGTAACGGATATAAACCGGTTATGCCTACTATCGGTTCAGCACACTGCTTAAGAGGGAACTTCCATTACGCAGTACCGACAATGCTCTCAGTCTACGGCATCGCCTCCCTGTCGCACTTAAGCGTAATGTACTTTACTCTTTCATCGCATTTCTCTTTATTTTTTTGAATATTATATCATCTTTGCGCTATTTTATCAATCTTTGCCTCTCTGATTCATAAAGGCAAATAGAAGCTGCTACAGATACATTTAAAGACTCAGCCATGCCATCCATAGGTATCTTAAACGAATCGTCTACAACTTCATCTAAATGACTATTTACACCTCTTGACTCATTTCCGAAAATAAGCGCTGCATTTTTTGAAATGTCAAAATCGTAGATGTACTTTTCTGCTTTAAGACTTGTAGATAAAATTCTTATGCCATTTTTCTTAAGTACATCAAAAAGCTTCGATGGCTCTACATCATTTACGACAGGCAAGTGAAATATGGAACCCATAGTAGAGCGCAAGACTTTAGGATTGTATATGTCTACCGTATTGTTTATGGCAAAAATGCCATCTACGTTAAACGCATCTGCAGACCTTATTATTGTGCCTACATTCCCTGGATCTTGCACTTCGTCAAGTATCACGTAGAAGCCGCCTTCTTTGACGATGTCATTCACTTCCCACTTAGGCATCTTGATAACCGCCATAATCATCTGTGGAGCGACAGTGTCGGAAATCTTCTTAAATACCCTTTCATCCACAAAGACGATCTTTTCTTTTTCAATCTGAAAGTCTACATTAAAATCTTCTGCAACCAGCAGGTGCACAACTTCAAAACCGCTTTTTAACGCTTCAAAAACGCTGTTTTTACCTTCTACAAAAAACAGCCTTTTCTCATACCTGTATTTCTTATCTGATAGCTTCTTAATGTTCTTTATAAACTCATTTTTTTCACTCGTTATAACCATTTAAAATTCACTATCCTGTATATAGGCTAAAACCCGGCATATACCGGGTATAAAATTATGCATTCAGTTGTTGTTTTGCTATGTTTACCAATTCTGCAAAAGCCTTGTTGTCGTGTATAGCCATTTCTGATAACATTTTTCTGTTTATCTCTATATTAGCCTTTTTAAGTCCGTTTATAAACCTGCTATATGAAATACCATTTGCTCTTGCTGCAGCGTTAATTCTGGCAATCCACAATTTCCTGAAATCTCTCTTTCTTAATTTCCTTCCAATGTATGCATAATTAAGTGACTTCATTACAGCTTGGTTAGCTACTCTGAAAAGCTTACTTTTTGCACCGTAGTAACCTTTAGCAAGTTTTAATATTTTTTTATGTCTTTTTCTCGTAACTTTTCCTGATTTTACCCTCGACATTTTTATACCTCCTAATTATTTACGCATAAGGAATCAAGCGTTTTATGTTCTTTGCATCAACACTGCTTAAATACGCTATCTTTCTCAAGTTTCTCTTAGTCTTTCTCGTCTTCTTCGTAAGTATATGCCTCTTAAAAGCTTTTGATCTCTTTACTTTACCGTTTTTTGTAAGAGCGAATCTTTTTGCAGCTCCGCTGTGTGTTTTCATTTTTGGCATTTTCGTATCCTCCTCAATTAAACGTTTTTAGGTGCTAATATCATCATCAAATTACGGCCCTCCATATTTGGAGCTTTCTCAACATTGCCGTATTCCTCTAAACTCTTTGCAAATCTATTTAATAGTTCTTCGGCAAGATTTGTGTGTGAAGCTTCCCTGCCTCTGAATCTTATCGTCACTTTTACCTTATCTCCGTCTTTTAAAAACTTCATGGCACTTTTGACTTTAACGCCAAAATCATGCTCTTCAATCGCTGGAGTCATCCTTATTTCCTTTATGTTGATGACTTTCTGCTTCTTTTTGGATTCTTTCTCTTTCTTGCTTTGTTCATACCTGTATTTTCCGAAGTCCATTAATTTGCATACTGGTGGATTTGCCTGTGGCGCAATCTTAACCAGATCGATGTGCCTTTCTAAAGCGATTTTGTATGCCTCTTTTGCTGACATTATACCTAATTGATTACCATCTTGATCAATGAGGCGCACTTCCTTATCTCTAATTTCCTCATTAACCTGCAGCTCCTTGTTAATAAATACGCACCTCCTAAAATATTACAAAAAATAAAGCGAGTATAAACCCGCTTCTTTTTGACCAAAACAACATTTGAATTTGAACCTGACACCTGCGGTGAAAGGTGAGAAGCGGGCGCTTCTACTTTAAACACATGTTAAATTATAGCACAACTTCTCATATCAGTCAATACCCTTTTCACCATAAGATCAATACTTTTCAACTATAAAGATTTTATAGAACGCGCAGGTGCTTTTTTTACTTTTCACCATAAGATCAATACTTTTCAACTCTTTTTATATACATGTTAAAGTTTTCCACCATGTCCTGCAAGGAATCTCCACCAAATTTTTTAGTCATCTCATCGGCTATAGTCCACGCACATACAGCTTCAAGCACTACAGCAGCAGCTTCAACAGCGGTTACGTCCGAACGCTCATACGTAGCCTTCACTTCCTCCTTTGAATCTATATCAACAGACGTAAGAGGTTTTCTCAAAGTTGGTATGGGTTTCATATAGGCTCTCAAAACTATTGGCATGCCATTTGAAACGCCGCCTTCAATTCCACCTGCGTTGTTGGTCTTTCTGTAAAAATGCCCGTCGTAAAATATCTCGTCGTGGACTGAAGAACCCTTTTGCCTTGCAGCCATAAAACCCATGCCAATTTCTACACCTTTTATCGCTTGGACGCTCATGACACTGTAGGATAAAAGTGCGTCTAGCTTGCGATCCCATTGGACATGGCTGCCTAAGCCTACAGGTACGCCGTCTATAGTAATTTCGATCACACCGCCTAACGTATCTCCTTCATTTTTTGCTTCGTCTATAAGCGATGGCCACTTCTCCCTATCTCTTTCTCCGCCTATCTCCAATACATCGCTTTTTACATCTATGCCAAAGTTTTTAAGAAGCAGCTTCGCTACAGCACCAACAGACACCCTTGCTGCGGTTTCCCTCGCGCTGGCTCTTTCCAAAACATCCCTCATGTCTTTTAGGTCGTATTTGATGGCACCAGACAAATCTGCATGACCTGGCCTTGGCCGCGTTACCCTAGGCACATCTTTTCCTTTCCAATTTTCGTAATCAAGATTTCTGATGAGAATGGAAAGCGGTGCGCCAATCGTCAAATTGTTTCTGACTCCACCTAAGATGTGGACAACATCGCTTTCAATAGACATCCTGCCGCCTCTGCCATAGCCAGATTGCCTTCTTTTAAGCTCATTATTTATGAAATCCACATCTATAAACAAGTTTGATGGCAAACCTTCGATGATAGCAACAAGTGCTTCTCCATGTGTCTCTCCTGATGTTAAATACCTCAAATCATACTCCCCCTTTGTTTAATACGCTTTTTTCAGTTTTATATAATGCAACGGCAAAAAGCAATAAGCTTGATAAGACTCTCAATACCGTCGTTATATACATGAATGCTTCATATCCCACAACTTCATAAAACCAAGTTCCAGCAATAGGCGACAAAAAAGCTGCAAATTGTGTCACTATGGTATAAATAGCAATGTAATTCATCTTTTCCTTATGGTCAGGCAAAAGCTCCAAAAGCCAGTTTAAAGAAAGCATCGTATATCCCGCTGTGGCCATGCCGCCAAAAAAGTCTATGACAGCACCTACAAATAGACTTGTGACTTTTGCCCAAAGAGCTGGAATTATTGCAATAAGCAACGTGCTTATGCTTAATGCAATGCCATTTCCTTTTCTATCTGCAAGATTTGCCCACCACTTATACGTTAAAATAGAACCTACCGAGCCTACGATAGTAGAAATGCTCATCCACATGTTGTTAGCATGGAGATCGTCGACTTTGTAGATTGTAAATATAGGCCATGCCATCATCCACGTAAAAGTAAATATAAAAGACGCAAGGCTAAAATAGATAAACTTTTTTGATTGCATCATAGTTTTTAGCGAATCTAAAATAGACGCTGAAGCTTCTTTTTTGTGTAACACATAGTGAAACTTTGAATAATAGTATGCGTCAAGTATTCCAAATAAAAAGGCTATAAAAAACATTATCTGATATCCGTATGGAAACTTAATTCTATCCAAAAGTATACCTGTTATGAACACAGCCGCTGTACCCAGCACACCTGTCCATATATTTCTATCCGCAAAGACTTTGCCGCGAAATTCCTCAGGTATCAAATCGCTCATAAATGACTGCCAACACATTCCTGCGACAATAGCCGGCAAATTCAATAGTCCTACAAACAAGACAACAGCTTCAGGCCTAAACTTGCTCATAAACGGCACTAATGCAACTAAAAGATAAAAACTCCTTGTAATGTACTCTAAAATGTAGGCAAATTTAAAGACATTTTTAGCTTTATTTATAAAGATTGTAGCAGGCAGTATCCCAATCAAAGCCATAAGGGCTGGAAGAGAATTAATAAGAGATACTTCGTAGTTGTTGGCACCCAATTTTATAGCGAATATGCCTACAAATGGCATAATCATGTTGTACCCTATTGAAAATGTTATGCCATTTAGCAGATTCATCTTTATGTTGTAATTAAGATATTTGTAGACCTCCCTATTTTTAGCCGTAATTATTCCCCCCGATAAAACACTACATATTTAGATTACCATTTTTTATTTTGTCAATCAAGGTAGTAGAATGTCCACCAATTCAAAGTTGGTGGACATTTCTCTTAGAGGGATTTCTGCTTAATCTCTTCCAAAATGGATGATAAAAATTCTTGCAAGGATTTAGATCCAAGATCTCCTTCTTTTCTGGATCTCACAGAAACATTTCCAGCTTCTACTTCCTTATCGCCTAATATAAGCATGTAAGGTATCTTTTGCATCTGTGCTTCTCTTATCTTGTAGCCTATTTTTTCATTTCTATCATCAAGCTCAACCCTTATGTCATTCTCCAATAGCCTTTCATAAATATTCTGCGCATACGCCAAATGCTTATCAGAAATCGGAAGTATTTTTACCTGCACAGGAGCAAGCCATGTAGGGAAGGCACCGGCAAAGTTTTCTGTGAGGATGGCGATAAACCTTTCTATGCTGCCAAACACCACCCTATGCAGCATGACAGGTCTATGCTTTTCACCATCATCTCCAACGTATTCGCAGTTAAACCTTTCAGGCATCTGAAAATCCAACTGTATCGTCCCACACTGCCATGTACGTCCTATGCTGTCTTTTAGATGGAAGTCAATTTTAGGGCCGTAAAAGGCTCCGTCGCCTTCATTCACTTTATAATTAAGTCCTATATGTTCCATAGCTTTTATCAAGGCATTTGTCGCCAATTCCCAGTCTTCATCAGAACCTATCGAATTCTCTGGCCTTGTAGAAAGCTCCACAAAGTATTCAAATCCAAATATCTTGTAGAAGTAGTCGATAAGTTTGATGACTCCTAAAATTTCTGATTCCACCTGATCTGGCGTCATAAACAAATGAGCATCATCTTGCGTGAAGCTCCTCACTCTCATAAGTCCATGGAGAGCACCTGACAACTCATGCCTATGAACAAGTCCCAGTTCACAAAGCCTAAGAGGCAGATCTCTATAGCTGTGCATAGTTGAATTATAAACAAGCAAAGCTCCTGGACAGTTCATAGGCTTTATGGCATAGTCTTCATCATCAATTTTTGTAAAGTACATATTTTCTTTGTAATGATCCCAATGACCTGATCTGTGCCACAGCTCTTCATTCAAAATTATAGGCGTCTTAATCTCCTGATAGCCTCTCTTTGCGTGTTCTTTTCTCCAAAAATCTTCCAAAATGTTTCTTAAAACCATTCCTTTTGGATGGAAAAACGGAAAACCAGGTCCTTCATTGTGGATGCTGAAAAGATCCAATTCTTTTCCCAATTTCCTGTGATCTCTTTTCTTTGCCTCCTCAAGCATATTTAAGTATTCATCCAACATGCTTTTCTTAGGAAAGCTTATGCCATATATTCTCTGCAGCATTTTATTGTGCTCGTCGCCTCTCCAGTAAGCACCTGCCACTGAAAGAAGTTTTATGGATTTAACCATACCTGTCGATGGCAGATGGGGTCCTGCACAAAGATCTGTAAACTCACCTTGCCTGTAAAAAGATATTGTGGCATCCTGAGGCAGATCCTTTATAAGCTCAACTTTGTAAGGTTCACCTTTTTCTTCCATGAATTTTATAGCTTCCTCTCTGGGAAGCACAAACCTCTCAAGCTTCAAATCTTCCTTAATGATCTTATTCATCTCATCTTCTATCTTAGAAAAATCATCGACTTTAAAAGGTTCATCAATATCAAAATCGTAGTAAAAACCATTTTCGATGGCAGGGCCTATCGTAAGCTTCACATTTTTATAAAGCCTTTTAATCGCCTGTGCCATTATATGTGATGAAGTGTGCCAGTATATTTTCTTTCCATCCTCATCGTCAAAAGTCAAAATCTCCAGCTTGCCATCCTCATTGATAGGCGTATATAACTCCACAATCCTGCCGTTTAATCTACCTCCAAGTGCTTCTTTAGCAAGCTTCTGACTCAGACTTTTAGCGATTTCATATACGCTCATGCCATTTTCATATTCTCTTTCTGTTCCATCTTTAAGTATTATCTTCATATCTTGTCCTCCTTCTTAAATTTAAATAAAAGAACCTCACGCCAAAAGAGGCAGAGGTTCTGCGGTTCCACTCTCATTTATACTCTAAATTATAACGGAATTACCGATCGGATTCATCACCCGCAGCTTAGAGGTGGTCTTCGATATCAAAAATATTTGAATGATTTCAGCCTAAGTCATTCAATCTCTTTGATATTTTTAGATATCTACTTTCCTCATCATCGCCAAAATATTGATTTTTTTCTATTATATAATTGATACAACGACTTGTCAATATTCTACAGCATCCTTACCACAAATGCCTGTAAAATGCCTATTACAAAACCTAAGACCCCGCCTAAAACCACAATCATCTTTAATTCTTTATTGGATACATCCAGTATGATCTTCTCCAGCTTTTCAAGCTCAAAAAGCTTTATCTTTTCTTCAACTATTTCTGCTATACCAATTTTGTCAGACATATCATTTAGCATAGTAGCTGCAGATTCATCCAAAAACTTCTCTGCCTCTTTGCTTACAATCCCAACTACATAATTGACTATCATTGATTTTAATGTTTTCGGTATAAATGAAGGAATGTTCTTTTCAACTGCAATATCAACGTCATCTAATATCCTTTTTATTATATAATTGCGATTGTCTTCATTTAAAAGTTTGTCCAATATGTCGTCCATTGACACAAGTTCATCTTCTACTACTTTTCCAATTGATGCTGCTATCTCATCTCTCCTTCTTGGTATGAGACCTTGGATGGAAATGCCAAAAATCTTTACAGGCTTTATCGGTTTAAAAAGCATGACGACAGCAATATAATTTGTTATCCATCCAATGGCTGCACCAACAACACCTAAAAACATCATTTGCAGAAAAAAATGCATCAGATCACCTCAACAAAATAACCTATGAATATAATAACAGATTTCATTAAATAATAAAACCCAGTTTAAGCTGGGTTTTATTTCCTTGCCTCATTTACTTTACATAAGCTGCAACCATTGCATATAAACACTTTGTTTGAAAATATTTTTTCAACAGTATCCAGAATATCCTTACTTTTTATATTTTCCAGCGAATGTATATATATTTTAGAAGGCGCCATTGCAATAAGCGTGCTTATAAGCATATCATCATCTGTCAATTCTCCTCCTGTAAATTCGATTGTTATATCGCTTAAAAACTTTCCTGTTATAGGTTTTTTTTCTTTATCGAAAAACAAGAACTTTCCGCTTTTGTCGATGAGGATATTAAGAACATCTACTTTGGAATCCTGAAGTTCTACAAAATACTTTAAAAGCCCAATAAATTCATCGTATTCCTTCTGCATCATGTATTCGTCAACTGCTCTATCTACAACTTCGCTTATCTCGCCTATGAAGTCTCTTAACCTGAAATTGACAAATCCCTCTATGTCAATGGTCTCATTGTCTTTTAGAAAATCCTCTATTTCCTCAAAAATTCTTTCTTTCTTAACTAATTTGAATGTCTCTTTGTTAGCATCGTTATCTAAAATACTTTTCGCTATGTTTTCAATCTTTTTCTTCTCATCGGAATCAAAATAGTAATAGTATTTATCTATAATCCTTTTTATCAACTTCTTGTCGATCTGATTGACTATTACATCAGAAATCACATCTGATACAAGCTTTTTTATTTTAACTATATTTTTACTTGAAACTCTATCCTCTACGTCTATATTAAAAAAAGTAATGTTTCCACGATTATCTAAATTTACAGTAAAATCTAATCCTTCATTTTTCATATACTCTAATTCATTGTTAAAAACACTGCCACTTAATAAAGCATTTGGGATACCGATAGACAAAAGCTGCATTTTTCTCACTCCCTTCGTTAGTAGTATGTGCTTTTATTCCTTTTCTTTGCATCTTCAGTAGAGTGGAATAATGGAACCTATGTCTTTTACTTCACCAGATGTTAAAAAAATTATTTCTTTGTTTTTATATTTCATAAAATCAATTATTTTCTTGTATTCGCCGTGATATCTTAAATCTCCAGCAATGCAAAAAACATCTTTATCTATAAGCCCAGACGCTCCTCCTATAAATCCATAATCAAACCCATTAAGCTTTATGCCGCCTTGCTCAATCAAAAGGCAGTCAAATCCCTCTTTTGAAGCCGTCTTATAAACACCTGCGTCTGACGTTATAAAACTTGCATTGTCCACGATCGCCATGTTGCACTTGGTATATCCCTGATTAACGTGTATAAATTTTACTCCTTTTTTCTCTAATACTTTCCTTAACACAGGATCAGTGTACTTTAAATTGTGAAAAGCATAATCGCCCAATCTTGCTACATTATATGCTATATTGTCAGGATAGTTTCTACTTAGTACAGTCTTCCCAAATATTACTTCCAAATTTAACTTTTTGATTTCCTCAACAAAATTTTCATCAACATCTGGCGCTAAAACAATTTGACCGTCACCTGCATTGTGGACGATCATATCTGGATGATACGATATTGCTTCATAGAGAGAGCCATGTCTTTTTGTCATTATGACATCTATTTCCATCTTTCTCAATGACTCAGCCACATCATAATGCCTTCCATCAATTATGACATGACTCACTTTTTTATCAGGCACATAAGGATTTTTTAAAGACAAAGTAAAACCTCCTAAAAAAAATCAGCATACCAACCGTATGCCTAACATTTCCTTCTATCTTTTAAGTATTTACTTCCTTCCATGGACTTAAGCTTCCTCTTGATCTCTGCAGCCACTGCACTTATTTGAAGCTCATTATCAAAGTTTCTGTTTTCGTTTGTCACAACAGCTATAGATATTGAAACAAAAGGAAACCTCTGTATTTCTCCTCGCCTATTGATGACTTCTATATAGCCATTTGCCAAATCTTCATCATCGTAATACCTTTTTATATCCTCATCAAAGGTACTTATTATATAATTGCAAACATCATCGATTTTATCTGGAGTAGTGATTATTATGAAGTCATCTCCGCCTATATGACCTAAAAAATCATTTGCATTGCCACACTTAAAAAGCGCTTCTTTCAAGATCCTGGCTGTCTGTCTTATTATTTTATCGCCCCGTGAAAAACCGTAGTAATCATTGAAGGACTTAAAATTATCTAAGTCTATGTACAAAACAGCGTACAACGACCCATTTTTTATGCGCCTTCTTATCTCATACTTTATGTCAATATTGCCTCTAAGTCCTGTAAGTGGATTGGCCATCCTATTGTGCTCGATCCTCTGAAACAGATTTTTCACTTGCGCAAGAAGTTCTTTTTCATTGAATGGCTTCGTTATGTACGCATCAGCGCCTAACTCCAACCCGTGCAGCTTTTCTTCATAATTGTCACTGGACGTTAAAAGTATGACAGGCACCAATTGGTTTTCTTCCTCATCCCTCAATATCCTAAGCAAATCAAATCCACTAAGGCCAGGCATTACCACATCAAGTATTACCATATCCGGCAAAATACGCCTATAAAGTTTTAGAGCCTCATCACCATCTTGTGACTCGTAAATTTTGTACCCAGCGCTGCCTAAAATATTCTTTAAAATAGTCCTGCTTAGCTTATCATCATCAACGATCAATATACTTTTTTCATTCACATTACTTCCCCCAAAATCTTTTTCACCCATAATAAATTATATTTATGACTTGTAAGAATGATTCGCACCAAATGTAAATAAAAAAATAATAACCAATATATTACATCACTAATAAATTATAATATTGAAGAAGACAATAGTCAATAAAATATAAGAAAAATGGCAGGTTTAGCACTCTGCCATTTTCTACTATCAATAACACGATTTTTATATTTAGATGGTTCTTGTAGAAATCAAATCTTTGTACCATAGGGCACTGTCTTTCAAAATCCTTTTTTCTGTCTCATAGTCGACATATACGATGCCAAATCTCTTTGAATAGCCATGAGCCCACTCAAAATTGTCCATCAACGACCACACAAAGTACCCCTTTAAATTTCCACCATCATTCAAAAAGCGTTTAGCCTCTTTAAAATGCTGTTTTAAAAACTCTACCCGCTTTTCATCGTGTACACGTCCATCATCTTCAACGACATCATTAAACGCCGCACCATTTTCAGTAATGTACAATGGCATATCATAAGTGTATTCTCTTTTAAGCCTCATCAAAATATTGTACAGAGATTCAGGATAAATCTCCCATCCCATCTCTGTCCTTTCATTCCCAGGATCTATCTGCACAGCATCCAAAAGGCCGTCATTTCCTTTCTGGACAACTGCCCTTGTGTAATAATTAACTCCCAGAAAATCTAATTTTTGAGAAATCAGCTTCAAATCTTCATCATTTATGAAATCGACTTTTGCATATTTTCCAAAATACTCCACCATATCTTGCGGATATTTGCCTTTAAATAATGGATCTAAAAACCATCTGTTTTGGAATCCATCAGCTATTTGAGCTGCGACTTTGTCATCATCACTATCTGATGCAGGAAATACTTCATTCAAATTCAAAGTGATGCCTATTTTAGAATCATCTAAATTCAAACCTCTAAATATTTCTACAGCTTTTCCGTGGGACAGCAAAAGATTGTGTGAAACTAATAAAGCTTCACCTAAATCTTTATGCCCAGGCGCATGTTCACCAATGAAATACGACAAAAATGAAGAGCACCACGGTTCATTTAATGTGATCCAATTTTTTATGTATCCTCCCAGTTCAGAAAAAAGTTTTTCAGCATATTCGCCGTACCACTCAACAATTTCTCTATTAAGCCATCCACCTAAGTCATCAGCCCATTGAGGCAGATCCCAATGGTATATTGTAGCAAAAGGTTTAATGTCATTTTTTAAAAGTTCATCAGTCAACCTCTTATAAAAGTCCATCCCCTTAGGATTATACTGCCCTTTCGCAGGGAAAATCCTTGGCCAAGCAATCGAAAATCTGTACGCTTCAATCCCTAAGTCTTTCATCATCTTTACATCGTCTTTGTATAGATGGTAATGATCGCAAGCCACATCGCCATTATGACTTTTGTATACCTTTCCATCTTGTCTGGAAAATGTATCCCAGATAGACATAGTCCTGCCATCCTCGTTGTAAGCACCTTCAACTTGATACGAAGCCGTAGCAACGCCAAACAAAAAATCTTTACTAAAGTCCAACATTTCACACCCTCCCATAAATCATCTATTACAATTATACCATATATTTTACTCTTAATAAAAAGAAAATAGACAAAAAAATATAGGTATATACCTTCGTACATACCCTTTCTAAATATACTATGCGTTTACTAATTTTATAGCGCCGTGTGGACAATACCTTGTGCAGACGCCGCATCCAGTGCATTTTTCTTTATCAACATTTATCTCAACTTGAAACAAGCCTTTTCTTGATAACTTAAATGCGCCAAACTTGCAACTGTGGCTTGCTGGGCAAAACGGTGATCTATCACATATTTCTTGATCAACATACGCATACCTCATATCATTTCCTCCTTTTGTCTTTTCAATATTTTATACCCCCCTACCGTAGTAGGATTGTTTGTATACATTATACTTGTTTTTCGCCTAACTTGTCAAGATGTTTTTATGGATGTCTATAAAATTCTTATCTTGTACTTCAAAAGCCATTCATTTACTTGTATAAGGTATGCATATAACTGAGGACCACCCATAAGTTGAGAAAACCATGCTGGATCATAATCTTTTGCATCAGTATCTATTAAATTTTGCACTTCCTTTTTGTTGATTAACTGCAAAATTGGTGAGGACGGATCGTCAATAATCCTCTGAAGCCAACTTTTTACCTTCTCTTTGAAAACCGGGTTATGTGTCTTAGGATATGGGCTTTTTTTCCTTTCTACTACTATATCAGGTATATACCCCTTTAACGCTTCTCTCAAAAGGCCTTTCTCTCTATTGTGGAGGTTCTTCATATCCCACGGAATATTCCAAACATACTCCACTATCCTGTGGTCCAAAAACGGCACCCTGACTTCAAGGCCTGAAGCCATGCTCATCCTGTCCATCCTATCCAGAAGCATGGAAAGAAATCTCGTCTGATTCAAATAAAATATTTCCCTCATGCGAGAAGATGTTTTATCTTCTCCTGAAAGTTTAGGTACTTCTCTTAATGCTTCATTGTACCGATCATTTAAGTACTCTGTTGGACGGATCTTTTTTACAACGTCTTGAGATAAAAGATTCATTCTTTTTTCAACCATTCTTATCCATGGGAAAGTGCCTGACTCGACGTCATCTTTATTTCTAAACCACGGATAGCCTCCAAACACTTCATCAGCCCCTTCACCTGACAGTGCAACTTTTACATCTTTTTTGACTTCTCTTAGGAATAAGTACAAAGACGAGTCAACATCAGCCATCCCTGGCAAATCGCGGGCATAAAGAGCAGGCAACAGAGCATCTGCCAATTCTTCATTGTCCACATAGACATAATTATGATCTGTATCTATCTCTTTTGAAACAGCTTCAACTAAATCCGAATCGCTGTTTGGCTGAAATTGATTTGGCTTAAAGTATTTGTCATTTCCAATATAATCAACGGAATATGTTATAAGCTTGCTGCCTAATCTTTTTAATTTTTCATTGGCAAAGGCAGAAACCGCAGTAGAATCCAATCCGCCAGAAAGCAGCGAACACAACGGTACATCTGACACAAGCTGACGCTTCGAAGCATCGTCTAAAAGAAACCGAATCTTTTCCATTGTAGTTTTAAGGTCATCTTCATGGTTTTTACTTACCAATGACCAATATCTTTCAATTTTTATTCCACCTTTATTAAATGTAAGAGAATGGCCTGGCTTTAGCTCATATATATCGCGAAAAATACCAATTCCCGGTGTCCTTGTAGGTCCCATGACAAAAATCTCTGCAAGTCCTTCTTCATCCACTTCAGCCTGAGCGTATGGATGTGCTAAAATCGCTTTTATTTCCGAGCCGAAAATGAGAGAACCATTCTTATAAGTATAAAAAAGAGGTTTGACACCTATCCTATCTCTTGAGAGAAAAAGCTTGTTCTCGTAATCATCCCATACTGCAAATGCGTATATGCCATTTAACTTATGGACACAATCGCTGCCCCATTCAATATACGCAGTCAACAAGACCTCTGTATCTGAATGGCCATTGAATTTGTACCCTAATGACCTAAGCTCATCTCTTATTTCCTCCGTATTGTACAACTCTCCATTGTATATTATCACGTACTTTCTCTCGCCAAGTTCCTTAATCATCGGCTGTTCTCCACCCTCAGGGTCAATGACTATAAGCCTTGTCTGTGCAAAACCACAATGAGTCGAAAACCATGTCCCCCAGCTATCAGGTCCTCTATTCCTAAGTCTTTTCCCCATCGCAACTACTATGTTTTTCATATTTATCACTTCTTCATCAAAGCTTACCCATCCTGCTATTCCGCACATCATATCAGCCCCTTTCGAAATAAATAATAAGGGTAGCCATATTGATTGATATTGAATTTCATCTGTTTGTAGTATATGTAGAAAGTATAAAAATGTGAAAAGGCATGTAAAAAATAATTAAAACAGATGAAAAAACATCTAACTAACAGGACCTCAGTGTACTCTTGACATTCCAGTAAATATCGATTATAATACTTCTCAAGGTTAGAAAGTAAATATTTTTATCAACGAAGGCGTTGATCAGTTTCTTTTGATCAGCGTTTTTATTTTTATACAAATGAAAAAGAGGTGTAGTAAATGGTGTTCAAAGACAAACAATTGTTGAAACTGTTAAATATTATAAATGCGAATAATTTACTAGATGAAAATAAAGACTACATTAATTTTAAAGGAATAATAAAAGACATATCTGTATCAATAACAAGACTTAAAAAGAAACTTGTAAAATACATATTTGAGACACAAGTCGCTTCAAGCCGTATATTCTCTGTATCAGAAGAATTGTCTATTACTATGGAAGAAAATAATGCTTTTGCCCAACAACTATATGCCGAATCGCAAGAGATATTTTCAAATAATTCACTTTGCTATGAAAATGTAGAAAATACAATCACCGAAATAAAGAAATTAGTTGAAAAGCTTGAAAATATCAAAAATACTTCTGGAGAAATGTACAACACTGGCATTCAATCGAAAAAACTGGTAAATGAAAGTTTCAAAGAAATCAGATTAGTTTTAGATAAGATAAGCAACATTTCTATAACCACAGAAGAAACACTAAATCGTATAAATGAGCTTACAAAAATATCAATACAAATTTCTCAGATATTAAAATCAATTGAAAAAATAGCTAAAGAAACCCATTTACTTTCACTAAATGCATCTATAGAATCTGCAAAAGCCGAAAAATATGGCAATGGTTTTGGCGTTATCGCAGATGGCATCAGAAAATTAACTTTAAACACCAATAAAGCTGTAACAGATATTGTGTCACTAATCGAAAAAGTAAATAACGAAATAGAAAATGTCAAAAAATCAGCCAGTGAAAATTATATAAACGTCAAGGATAGTGTAAGTAGTACAATGAATATAGAAAAAAGTTTAAGCATGATAGAAGAATACAACAATACAGTTATGAACATGATTAGCAAAATCGTAAATGTTTCTGAAGATGAATATAAGTACGTTAAAAATATCAATGAAAAGATCGAAAGTGTTCAAAACTTATTAAAAGAAGTATCAAATAATTTTGATATCATGAATAATTCTATATATCATCAAAAAGAAAATGCAGAGAAAATAGTATTTTTAAGCGATAAATTAAAAGAAGCATCAAATGATTTGAAATTATTGTCCGAAAGCGATGAAATAAAAAATGTAATACGAATGAATTTTGAAAATATAAAGAATACAGCAATTAATGTAATAAAATCTATAAAAAAAGAAATAATTTCAGATGAATTCTTACTAATGAATAGGAATTTTCATAAAGAAGCACTTGACGCTTTTTTAAAAAATCATAAAGAAATAGAAGCTCTTTGGACAAATGATATTAAAGGAAGATTTATTTATTCAAATCCACCTGCTGGTATTGCGAATGCAAACGTGCGAGAATGGTTTCAAAAATCCATAAAAGGCAAAGAATATGTATCTGAAGTCTATATATCTGCTATTACAAAAGCTCCATGTTTAACTGTATCTATTCCATTAATCGATAAAAACGGATCGTGCATAGGAGTTATTGGTGCTGATTTAAACATAAAAATATCTGATTTATAGTCTTTTTCCTATATTTTGTCGACCTTGTATTTCTCATACTGAGATTTTTTCATGCTACTTCAGATTCCACCTCACGGTGGGCAACCCCTGAAGTTCGGCTAAGTTGGTTCCATCACCTCGCCTATAGCGGACTTTCATTACCAACTTACCATACATCCTACATACCTGTCATACCATAGAAATCTCCTACCTATAAAAGATGGGAGATTTCTTTAACTCATTGTTGAATTAATAAATTTATAAATTGACCAGATGGCATCAACATTGATTTTTAGAGCAATTTGGTTTATGCTATAAAAGTAATTTTTTATTTAGCACATCGTGGTGATAAATTGTAAAACTCAAGTCTAAATGATATTCTTTTGTAACAATATCTGAACTTATGAAAGCTTATCAATAGTCAACACTACTGTAGAACTCGTATTTTTTTTAATTTTTTTGTACAAACTATATTCACATCATCTTTCTGATAAAATTTTAAAAGGCTTCTACACTTTCTCTCGTGTAGAAGCCTTGATAATTTCACTAAATCTTTATATCGCTTTTTCTCCGCGTTCACCGGTTCTTATCCTTATGGCGTCTTGTATGTCGTATATGAATATCTTTCCATCGCCTACATTGCCTGTTCTTGCAACTTTTGTAACAGCATCTACGATGTTTTCAACACTTCCATCTTCTGTCACAATTTCAATTTTAACTTTAGGAAGGAGGCTTATCTCAATTTCCGCTCCTCTGTAAATCTCTTTTTTGCCTTTCTGATGTCCACATCCAAAAACCTGTGACACCGTCATTCCATGTATTTTAAGCTTATTAAGTTCCGCCTTTACATCTTCTAAAACATCTGGTCTTATTATACATTCAACTTTCTTCATTATTATAATCATTCCTTTCGCTTCGCTCAAGGCACAAAACGTAATGAAATGTGCCACTTCGAGCTAATTTTGTTCTATAATTATGTCATAGGGATACCAGTAAACTACAAATCACGGGGAGGTGAGTGGTTTGCTACACTTACGTAGTGACCGCATTTTTATATGTGTAGATTGTCTTTCCAAGCACAAATAAGTGTGCTACTGAGCACGTAACCTTATCTTTGTTTAAACATTCTCGTTTAATGCTAGACAATCAGTCAATGCTGTCTATCCCTTTAATTTTTAGAACCTATCGGTTTAGAAAGGAGTTCCCTATGGCTTTAAAAATCGTGTATAAAATCTGTTGTGGAATTGATGTACACAAAACCTTTGTGGTTGCATGTATTGCTTCCACTAATTCTAATGGAATTACCACCTATAAAAGCCATCGCTTTTCTACCTACACGAAGGGTTTAAGAGAGCTGTTACAATGGCTTTTGGACAATAACTGCAAGGATGTTTGCATGGAATCTACCGGGAAATACTGGATTCCTGTGTTTAATATATTAGAAAGCTCCTGCAACATCATACTTGCACATCCTAAATATGTTAAGGCTATTCGTGGTAAAAAAACTGACAAGAAAGATGCAAAATGGATTGCTGACCTGTTTAAGCATGATCTTGTTGCCGCTAGCTTTATGCCTCCCGCTGATATTAGACAACTTCGTGACTTAATGCGCTATCGCTTTAAGCTTATTTGCTTTATGTCTAGCGAAAAGAACAGACTCCAAAATTGTCTCACGGTTTCTAACATACAGTTAGGAAACATTGTTTCAGATACTTTCGGTAAAAGTTCTCAAAAGATAATTGATAAGCTTCTAGAAAATCCTCTTGATACTTCCTTTGATATTGGATCTTTAATTCATGGTTCTATGCTAAAAAAACTCCCTGAGCTGGAACTCGCTGTTGATGGTTATATTACACCTGAACAAGCTGGAAAATTAAAGATCATCAAAGGACATTTTGAAGATTTGGAATCCCGGAAAGCAGAGTTAGAAAAACTAATTCTTGCGCTCGCTGCGCCTTATCAACAAGAACTAGACATAATTCTAACCGCTCCATCGTTTAAAAATATTTTCTCGGCTATTACTGTAATATCTGAAATCGGCGTAAATATGGAGGCTTTTCCTTCAGCGAAACACTTATGCTCATGGGCTGGACTCACTCCAACTAACAATGAGAGTGCAGGCAAGAAAAAATCTGTCCGGGTTTCCAAAGCAGGATGTTACATTAAGCCGCTTCTTGTGCAGTGTGCTAACTCTGTAGTTAAAAGCGAGAAACATCCTGAAATTCGTAACCGCTATTTGCGCATCAAAAAGCGTCGCGGCCACAAGAAAGCAATCATTGCTATTGCAAGAATGCTTCTTACAGCATTATACAACATGTTGAAGAAGAAAGAACCATATAATGCTGAATTATATAAAAAATCTGATGCTTTTCCCGCAAAACGCGAGATTACGGTTGAGCAAGCTATACTATTAGCTCAACTTCAAGGCTATAAAATAAAGCCAGCTATTTAGCATTAACACTTACTTCGATATTTAATTTTTAAAAAGTCATCAAAAGATGGCTTGTTTGCTATGCCATTTTATTCTTATTGCAATTTGTACTTTTAATTTCAACCTTTTACCCCCTTGCTTAGTACAATATCATCTAAAACTTGTGGACTTTTTATATTTTTTTCAATCACACCATCCGAGTACACAACAGGCGTCAATTGGAAATCAGGATATGCTAAAACGCCCATCTCCGGCAAATCAAGCCCTGCGATCTCGTCTTCCGGTTTGACTCTTATACCCATTATAGCATCAAGAGCTTTGTAGAACAAGTAGCTTAATCCAAATCCGTATACGACTATTACTACCATATCAATAAGCTGTGCCCAAAGTTGACCTGTACTGCCATAGAGTATTCCTGTTACAGCACCTTGTACTCCATTGAGCCCTGCACCATATGTGCCATCTGCAAATATACCAACGCTTAAAATACCCCACAAGCCGTTTACACCGTGTACTGAAAAAGCTCCTACCGGATCATCTATCTTTAGTTTATTTTCAACAAAAGCAACAGATACGCAAACCAAGATGCCAGCCACTGCACCTATTATAAAAGCTGATATGCCATTTACGAATGCACATGGAGCTGTTATCGCCACAAGTCCAGCAAGGGCACCATTGCACATCATAGACGGATCAGGCTTTCCATATTTAATCCACATATAAAACATTGCAACAAGTCCTCCTACAGCACCGGCGATCATGGTATTTGTTGCAACAACCGCTAGCCTTAAATCCGTTCCATTAAGTGTAGAACCTGCATTAAATGCAAACCATCCAAAGAAAAGTATGATCGTACCAAGAATAGCCATTGGAATGTCATGGCCCGGTATTGCCACAGGTGTACCATCTTTCTTGAATTTTCCTATCCTCGGTCCTATGACCATCGCTCCTGCAAGTGCCATCATGCCCCCCATTGCATGAACGACACCAGAACCTGCAAAATCAATTACTCCATTCCCGAGTCCAAGTTTGGCTCCAAGCTGTGAAAGCCATCCTCCTCCCCAGACCCAACCACCATAGATTGGATAATACACCATTGAAACGAAAAACGACCCGATAACAACCGCTAAAAATTTAACTCTTTCCGCCATCGCTCCTGTAGGAATGGTTACCGTTGTATCCATAAATACCATCTCAAAGAAGAACAAAGCATACACACCTACGTCATACGTTCCGCCACTTGATAAGAAGAATCCGTTAAGTCCTAGTAAATTCCATCCTCCTATGCTTAGTGCGTGGTTCAAAGGCGCTGTACCGCCAAGGCTTGAAAAGGCTCCTGAACCTCCCATCATAAATGCAAAACCTGTTAGGAAAAATCCAACAGTACCTACTAAAAATACCATAAGATTCATAGCCATAGTGTGCATTGCATTTTTAGCCTGTGTAAAGCCTGTTTCAACAAGTGCAAATCCAGCTTGAAAGAAGAATATCAAAAATGCAGTCAACATTACCCATACAAAGTTAATCCCAAGCTTATTCTTTGCAACCTGTGTAGCTACTTCTTCTAGTGTAGGCTTACCTGCAACTGCGCTTGTAATGTCCTTTGCAGTGCCAAGATTCGCTCCCGTTGGATCGCCACCAGCAGCATATACCACCCCTACTGTCATTGCCAAAAGTAATGCAACTACAATACCTATTACAATTTTCCTTTTCATAAAAAGCACCTCCAGATTTTTAATTTTTATATTCTTTTAAAATTCCTGATTGAAAACTTTTTGTCTTTTATACTTTTTGAAAGATTGCGAATTCTCACAAAATAAATTAATACAAGGTAGACGATGGGCAATCCCATTATGAATGCTGGCACGTGATTTGAAAAAATTAATATTGTATTATGCATTGAAATACTGTACAATATAAACGCCAAACTTAAAATTAAAATTATTGTATTTAGTGTGTATAAAATGATGATAGACATTTTTTTCACCTATATCATCACCTCCTTCTAAAAATAAAGGTGCTTATATCTTAACAGATTAAGCACCTTTGCTTCTTAAATTTGCCAAATAAATTATTCATTTTTAAATAAATTATATTTATTTGGCAGCATTTATTATTTATTTTAAAGCTCTTAACTTATTGATTAAAGTCAATAGCTTTAAAGCCTATGTTATACGCTTCTTCACCGTGTTCAACTATGTCAAGACCTAATTCCTCTTCTTCTTTAGTAACTCTAAGCTCCATAAATAAGCTTATAAATTTCAGTATTATGAATGACATAAGTCCTGCAAAGATGTAAGTCGCAACAACTCCTGTAAGCTGAATAAGCAATTGATTCGGATTGCCGTAAAATAAGCCATTTGCACCTGCAGGATTTATAGCTTTCGTAGCAAATAGACCTGTTGCCAATGCACCCCATGTACCTCCAACACCGTGTATTCCAAATGCGTCAAGCGAATCATCATATCCAATCTTATGTTTAATGTAATTGACAGATATAAAGCATATTATACCTGATACAACACCTATTGCAATTGCTGAAACGGCTGTAACATAACCTGACGCTGGTGTAATTGCAACAAGTCCTGCTACAGCGCCGCTTACAGCACCTAGTAGTGTCGGTTTGCCGCTTACTTTCCATTCAGTTAATACCCATCCTATGGATGCAGCAGCAGCAGCAGTATTTGTCACAACAAATGCATTAACCGCTATGCCATTTACAGATAAAGCACTCCCTGCATTAAATCCAAACCAACCAAACCACAAGAATGCTGCTCCCATCAAAACCATCGGCATGTGATGCGGTACCATCTTTGCATTCTTTCTCTTACCAAGAATTAAGGCTGCTACAAGACCTGATACGCCAGAGCTTATGTGAACGACGGTGCCACCTGCAAAATCCAATGCACCTAAGTCTCTAAGCCATCCGCCGTTTCCCCACACCCAATGTGCAAGCGGATCATATACTAAAGTCGTCCAAAGCAATGTAAATATTATAAATGCTGAAAATTTCATCCTTTCTGCAAATGCACCAGTTATTAAAGCAGGTGTTATTATAGCAAACATCAATTGATATACCATAAACGCTAGAAGTGGTATCGTAGATGAATAAGTACTGTCGGGTCCAAGACCGATGTTATTAAGTCCAGCCCAATGTAAATTGCCTATCAAGTGATTTATATCACCACTAAAAGATAATGAAAATCCAAATAATACCCATTGTACAGAAATAAGTGCAATAATAGTAAAACTTTGCATCATTATGCTTATGACATTTTTCCCATTAACCATACCGCCATAGAAAAATGCTAATCCTGGCGTCATGATCATGACTAAAGCAGCCGAAAATAATATGAATGCGGTATCTCCTGTATCAATCTTTCCTGCTGCGGCAAAAGCTATATTTGGTATCAACATTGATAGTGCAATAATAGCTGGAATTAGTATTCTTTTTTTCATATAGTTTCCTCCTTTTAATAATAACAAAAGAAAACGCTCTAATACACAGGAATCACCTATGAATTAAAGCGCCTTTGCTCTGTCAATTTAAAGTAACAATATTTATTTTAGTTATATTATACTATATTTTTCAAATATGTCAATATAAAATTTTTGCCCTAGTTTTACAAGAAATTTTTAATTAGCATAACCCGAAACCATTTATATTATTTTGGATACCTATATATCTTAATGAATGGCATCTTAAAAAATCATAATGTGATTAATAGCTGATCCAATTAATAGCACATATAGATCTTTATCTAGATCTCTTATTTTTGTACATTTTCCCTATCGCATCAGCGGAAAGGATAGCAGCATAAACATCTGTAGCAACAACTTTAAAGGGCATATTGTGAATAGTTTCATCAGGGGCACAGGAAGCTTCTGCAACTTTTTTAATCTTTTCATAATTAATTTCTTTAATCCCAATATCTTCTAATGTAACAGGAAGTCCAACACTCAAACAAAACTCCACTACTTCCTCAATCTCCTCTAAAGAACTATTTTCAAGCACCAACTGTACCAATGTTCCAAAAGCTACTTTTTCACCGTGATATAATTGGTGACATTCTTCAACAACAGTAAATCCATTGTGTATGGCATGAGCAGCAGCAAGTCCACCACTTTCAAAACCTATTCCACTTAAATATGTATTAGCTTCTACTATGTTTTCAACAGCTTTTGTGACAGTTTTATTTTCAACAGCAAGTTTTGCTTTTAATCCATCTTCAAGTAAAGTATCATAGCAAAGTTTGGCCAGTACCATTGCAGCTTTTGTAGATTTTGCTCCAGCCATCGTAGATGCATTAGAACGTAGACATGCTCTTGCTTCAAAATAAGTAGCCAGAGCGTCACCCATTCCAGCAACGAGAAGTCTCGCAGGTGCATTAGCTATAATTTCAGTATCTACAAGCACTAAATCAGGATTTTTAGGAAGCAAAAGATACTTACTAAAGATTCCCTCACTTGTGTATATTACAGATAATGCACTACAAGGGGCATCTGTTGAAGCTATAGTAGGAACTATAACTACCGGAATATTTTCGTAATAAGCAACGGCTTTTACAGTATCAAATATTTTCCCACCACCAATACCAACTATAACATCAGAGTTTGTTTTCTTAACAAAATTTCTAAGTCTTTTGATTTCTTCTTCACAACATTCTCCGCCAAATGATTCAAAACAAAGCGAAATCTCTGTGTTGGAGAAGCTTTCTTCAATTATAGATTTTGTTCTAATAATACCATTACTACTAGAAATAACAAGAAAATTCTTCCCTAAAGATTTTGTATGTTCGCTAATTCTTCTAAGTTCTCCATTTCCTTGTACATATTTCGAAGGGCCTATTATAGCTTTTGTCATCGTTAACAACTCCTTCAACTCAAATGTATTATATAAAATTTGTTAAATATATAACATATTATATACATAAAATTTACATGAGTCAATATAATTAGGGAATTTGTTAGTATCAAGTAGTTACCCTAGTTTTGCAGCAAATTTTTAAATAGAATAATCTGAAACCATTTATTTTACTGATGATTCTTAGTAAAATTTTTTTAAATTTTTGTGACTTAGAGTAAAGCTGGCAGTTACATACGAAGGTTGGAAAAAACGCAATCCAGGAAAAGATGACGAATACGTAGTTATAAATAAGAGAGTTGTGGCGGGATTTATGGAACCTGAAGAGTTTGCCGATTTACTGGAGGCTAGTATAAATGAAGAATATGATACAGAAAAAATTGTGGTAAAGGTATTAAACGGTGATAAAGCAAAGTGGATAAAGAAATGTGCTGATATAGCACCAATGTACTATCAACTAGACAGATTTCATGTATTTAAAGCAATAATACGACAAAAGTGAAGCAAAAAAGATATTGCGTTTGATCAAAGGGTGTAACGTAGAAAAAGCTCTAGAATGCATAGAGAAGCTCAAATACAAATGTGTAGGAGAGCATGAAAAGGTAAAAAAAAAGCTCGAACAGCTAGAAGAGTAATCTGAGGAGCAATTTTGATGGCTTAATTATATACATAAAAGGAATAATGTAAAATTTCCAGATCCCCCAGAAGACATATACTATCGCAATTTAGGAACAATGGAGCATCAAATATGTGACATACTATCATTAAAAATGAAAGGCGAAAAAATGAGCTGGAGCAAAGCAGGAGCAAATAATATATACAAGATTCTTGCCTTAAAAGCAAGTGGATTAATGTAATACCCAACCATATCACCTGCAGCACCTACTATACCTCCCGCTGTAGGTCCAAACATTATACCTGCAAGAATCACAGGCAATGCACCAAAACCAATTCTTATACCTTCAATACCGCCAATAGCTATTCTAATACTGGCTATTCTTCTTAAATCTATGTTTAAGCTGATCAACACTGCCAGAAAAACCAGTTTTCGCGTATTCTTTTTTCATTAAACAAGCCTCACTACCATATTATCGATACAGTGAAATTATTATACAAAAAAGACTACTACAATAGTAGCATAAAGTCTATATATCATCAATACTCCCAAAATAAAGGTTTAATACTTTAATAATATCAGATTAATTGCTTTTTTATTTTTATATAATAGAAAAAGGCACGATATTATCATGCCTAATTTTTATCATATACATTTGTTTTGCAATATTAGATGTTTTTCGATAATTTTTCTAAAAGCAAAAAATTGAAGGAATTATGATGTACAATTGTTCTTTACTTTACATTCCTTATTATGGCAATATTACTGATATATGGCGTTTGCAAAACTCGACATATTACTTTCTATTTCTTATCAATATCTAATATCGTTTTTAGTAATACATTGGCACCCTTCCAGCAATTGTCGAGAGATGTTTTTTCTATTTCGCAATGACTGTGTCCGCCAATACTTGGAACAAATATCATAGTGGTAGGCAGGATATCAGCAACAAACTGAGCATCATGCCCAGGACCACTATACATTCTCATGCAGGAATAGCCATATTCTTTTGCATTCTTCTCTACTAAATCGACCAAATCTTCATTGAAGGCAACAGTCTTACGTGACCACAATTTCCGATAGCTAACCTTGCACTTTGCAAGTTCTTTAGGAATGTTTTCAATAACATCAACAACCTGCTGTACAATTTTCGGATCTTGATGTCTTGCATCCAAAGTAAACTTAACATCATCCGGTATAATTGTATGTACATTTGGCGAGCAAATAATTCTACCCGTGGTATAAACCAACTTACTGTCAAGCTTATCAAGCTCTCTGTGAAGATACTGAATAGCCTCAGAAGCTGCATAGAGAGCATCTTTTCTCATTCTCTGCGGAACAGTTCCTGCATGACCAGCCTGGCCGATAAATTCAAACTCATAATTGACCATTCCAACGACACCTTCAACAACTCCGATATCCATTTTTGCAGCTTCAAGCACTGGACCTTGCTCAATGTGCAGTTCCACAAAAGCCATATATTCCTTGGGATTCATTCTATTTTTCTCATCACCCTTGTATCCGCTTGCATCCAAAGCTTCACCAAACGTTATTCCATCCTTATCCTTTGAGGCCAGCATCTTGTTTTTATCAAATTTACCAGTAATAACACCTGATGACATCATGGCAGGGTCAAAACGAGCCCCTTCTTCATTGGTCCAAATCATAACCGTAATTGGATGACGGTGTGGAATCTTCTTTGTAACAATCGTTTCAGCTACTTCCATCGCACTTATTACACCTAAAATACCATCATAGTTTCCACCTTGTACTACCGAATCGCAATGTGATCCAACTGCAATACGCGGAAGATCTTCTGATCCTTTAAAGGTCGCATAGATATTTGCCATATCATCTGTCACAATGTCTGCACCTAGTACTTTCATTCTATTGCAGAATTCTGCTCTTGCCTGCAGATCCGGTTCTGACAAAGACAATCGTGTTATTCCACCATTTCCAGTATCACCAAATTTACTAAATGTATGAATCTTATCTGCCAATCTTTCTTTGTCACAAGTTACCATATTTTTCATTTTACACACACTCCCATATATATTTTTTCTACAATAGTTCATAATAACTTATAAATGTTTAAGTATAATTATTAAGCCTTTATGTTAATCAACAATCAAATAAACTAGCTTTTATTTATTCAAACAATTTATTCTAAATTTAGAATATCAATATCCTCAAGAATTCTTTCCTTAAAGTATTATTAAATTTCGATTAAAGCAAATTTTAGAATAATTTCAAAGCGTTAATGCTCTTTTAGGACAAATAATTGTACATAGTGAACATCCATCACATTTATCGGCATCCACAACTAACTGTGCATTTTTAAATTTTAATGCATCATAACCGGCATCGCGGCATGCCCTTACACACTTTCCGCATTGAATACACAATTTATTATTGATTTGAACCAACTTTTTAGCAATACTTAATGCAGAATGATCCTTTATACGATTCAATAACTGCCCTTTAATTTCACTAATAGTCTTAATATTTTTGTCGCGCATATATTTTTCTAATCCTTCTATAAAATTTACAATAATGTCATATCCTTCTATCATAACAGCAGTACAAATTTGAACAGCGGATGCACCTAAAAGCATATACTCAACAGCGTGTTCCCAAGAAGATATACCTCCTATACCAAATATCGGTAGATTAATGCTTTTAGCTATTTGCGATACAGCTCTTAATCCTATAGGTTTCACTGCCAGTCCTGAATATCCGCCATATGTTGAATAACCATCTACTGAAGGTAGCAGCTCCATCGTATCTAAATTTATACCTATAAGACATTGCACTGTATTTATAGCTGAAATGCCATCTGCACCACCATTTTGAGCAGCTTTTGCTATGGATACAATGTCTGTAACATTAGGAGTAAGTTTTACTATTACTGGAATATTCACAACTTGCTTAACCCAACTGGTTATTTCAGAAGTCATCCTCTCATTTTGTCCAATAGTAGCACCAACACCCATTTCCGGCATACCATGTGGGCATGAAAAATTTAATTCCAACGCATCAACACCCGAATCTGCTACCCTTTTGGCTAACTCCTGCCACTCTTTTTTGTCGGCTTCTGCCATAATACTGCCAATAAGAATGCGGTTTGGGTACTGCATTTTTATTTCTTCTATCTCTTTTAACCAGATAGTTAGAGGACGTTTGCTCACAAGTTCAATATTTTGAAAACCTACTATTTCACCATTATTACTTCTAATAACGTTAAAACGTGGTTTTACGTCAACAATATTCATATTGTCGGGCTTTAATGTCTTTAATACGGCACCACCCCACCCCATATCAAACGCCCTTTTAATCATAGTACCATATGCAGTTGGTGGCCCCGATGCCAGTACAAAAGGATTGGGAAATTTTATACCGCAAAATTCTGTTGATATATCTATGCATTTACTATTTTTTTCATATAATATAGACTCCATCTGCATCACCTTTATTCCTTCCTTAAAATTTGAATTGAGTAATATTCGACATACATTAAAAGTATAATTTACAGGCAACGATAACTGTTAAGTATATCACCAAGTTTTTCAATATTGCTATACCTCTAATCTGTAATTTCGTTAAAAACTGTATTCTATACCAAAATTGGTGCCTGTCGTTTTAAGAACTTTCCAAAACCTTTTTCCCCAATAAAGTTTCCATTCTCAACAATTATATTGCCTCTTAAAATGGTAATTACAGGATACCCTGTTACTTCAAATCCTTCATATGCCGTGTAATCCACATTTTCATGGAGTTTACTTTTAGTTATTACCTTTTTTACATTAGGATCAAATATTACAATATCCGCGTCACTGCCAACAGCTATGGTCCCTTTTGAAGGATACAATCCAAAAATTTTAGCCGGATTAGTAGCCGTTACCTCAACAAAACGCTGAAGACTTAATTTTCCCATATTAGCTCCATAGCTATACATTAGCGACATCCTTGTCTCTATACCTGGAGCACCATTTGGAATTTTACCAAAAAATTCTAATCCTAAATCCTTCTGACCCTTTAAAAAGAATGGACAGTGGTCTGTTGAAACTGCTTGTATTTCTCCTTTAGCAAGTCCATCCCAAAGAGAATTTAAATTCTCTTTGGGCCTTAGAGGAGGTGACATAACATATTTTGCACCCATAAAATTCGGCTCTTCATATTTCTCTTCAGATAACAATAGATATTGCGGGCAAGTCTCCGCCATAACCGGCAATCTCTGTTCTCTTGCCCTCACAAGCTCTATCAAAGACTCTTTACAGCTTAAATGCACTATATAAAGCGGAGCACCAGCAAAACTCGCTATCTTTATAGCACGGCTTACAGCTTCTGCTTCTGCCACCGTCGGACGGCTTATTGCATGGTACTTAGGCTCTATTTTTCCCTCCTCATAAAATTTTTTTTATTAAATAGTCAATTATATAATAATTTTCAGCGTGTACACATATCAATCCACCATTCTCTTTTGCCATAATCAATGATTTTAACAGTACATCATCATTTACCTTCAAACCATCATAAGTCATAAAAAGCTTGAAACTGGGATAACCATTTTTTATAGCCTTTGGCATTTCGTTTAATATATCATCATTCATATCAGTTATAGCTATATGAAATCCATAATCAATAACCGCTTTGCCATCAGCCTTTTTATGCCACGTTTCTGCAGCTTGCTGCAAAGACTGTCCCTTTGCCTGCATTGCAAAATCAATTATAGTTGTAGTTCCACCACATGCAGCTGCAACTGTGCCTGTTTCAAAATCATCACTAGAGACAGTACCACCAAAAGGCATTTCCAAATGAGTATGAACATCAATTCCTCCAGGAAATACGTATTTATTTTCCGCGTTGATAATATTGGCTCTATCTCCTGTTATGTCTTGACCTAAAGCAACTATAATACCATCCTTTATTGCCACATCTGATCTGAATATATCAGATGCCGTTACAACAGTCCCTCCCTTTATAATAAGGTCATATTCCCTCATTATTAACACCTCCAAAAATATTTAATAACCAATTTATATCATAAAATATTATTTTTATGAGAAAATTTTATTCGTTTGGATGTTTGCTGATTTCCATATTATAAAATTGAGGACTAGTATTATACATCAACAGAAAATATAAGATACCAGAAACAAAAAATCCTACAAACCATGCATAATCTGATAAAACACTTAATATCGGAACTATCTTGCCAATTAAGGCAAAAAACACTCCAACAATTAATGCAATAATCGCTTTTACATTAAAACCTTTTGAGTAAAAATATTCTCCTTCTTCAGTGTAAAGATCCTTAAGATTAAGCTTTGTCCTCCTACAAATCCAATAATCGCATATCATTATGCCAGCAATTGGTCCAAGAATACCTGAATATGTGCCTAACCAGTTATAGATATATCCACTTGGATCTGCTAGAAGCCTCCATGGCATTATTAATATTCCAATAATACCCGTAATCAATCCTCCACTTTTAAAACTGATATATTTCGGTAATAGATTGGAAAAATCGTTAGCCGGTGAAACAACATTTGCTGCAATATTCGTTGTAAGTGTTGCGAATATAACACAAAGAAGAGATATCATTGATACTATTGGGTTTGAAAACTTGGTCATTAACTGTGAGAAATCCCAGATTGGTTCTCCATATATCACAATGGTTGCTGAAGCAATTAACACACCAAGGAGAGAAAATAATCCCATTGATGTTGGAAGTCCAAGGGCCTGACCCAATATCTGCGATTTTTGCCCTTTTGCAAACCTTGTAAAATCAGGAATATTCAATGAAAGCGTTGCCCAGAAGCCTATCATTCCTGTTAATGAAGGAATAAATACTTTAAAGAACTCACCAAAATTCGTCAACTTGCCCGGCTGAGATACAATCGGACCAAGTCCTTTGGCAGCAATAACGGCCCATATAAAGAGGGCAATGATGTATAATACAAGAAGCGGCGATGCAAAGGCTTCAAGTTTTTTTACTGCATTCATACCCCTAAATATAATATACATGGTGATAAACCAGAAAATCATAAATGTTATGGCTTGAGGTATCGTCAGGCCGAAAATATTGAAATCACCGCCCAGTTTTAACCACCCCGGATATACCACACCCAAAAATGTATTTATAGCACTACCTCCTATATAGGTTTGAATACCAAACCAGCCGCAGGCAACTCCAGCACGCAGGAGGGCTGCAATATTTGCTCCAAACGTACCAAAAGCTGCCCTGCACAGTACAGGGAAAGGAATTCCGTATTTTGTACCTGAGTGGCCGTTGAGAATCATTGGAATTAAAACTATGAGGTTTCCAACGAAAATGGTAAATACTGCTTGTTTCCAATTCATACCTATTGAAATCAGCCCACTGGCCAGCATAAATGTAGGTATGGAAAATGACATTCCCACCCATAAAGATAAAAAGTGATAAGTATCCCATGTCCTTTGTTTTATTGTTGTAGGCGCAAGGTCTTCATTGTAAAGCTTGCTGTTTGATAAATCTTCTGTTCTAAGTTCATACATCTCCTCTTTCATAATTAACATCTCCTTTTTTCAATATTAATTGTTGTAATAGATAATTTAACGCCTCATGCTTTTTCAATATACTCATCTACAAAATCTAAAACCTCATCAAGAATTGATAATGCTTCCTTTAATTCCTCTTCCTTTATAATCAAAGGCGGTGCCACTAATATGCAGTTTTCATGAGAGTAAGTAGAAAAACCTCTCTCTCTTAAGCTATCTATAATTCTTGGCATTATTTTTTCAGGGTCTTTTCCATATGGAACTAAAGGTTCCTTTGTACCTTTATGTTTAACAAGTTCTACCGCTGAAAAAAGTCCTATATATCTCACATCACCAACGCATGCGTGTTTTTCTTTTAACTTTTCCAATCCGGCACCTAAAACTTTCCCCATCTTCTTTGAATTTTCTATTAATCCTTCTTTTTCATATACATCTATAGTTGCACATCCTGCAGCACAACCTATTGGATGTGCATTATATGTTAAGCCACACATCAAAACATTATCATCAAAATATTCTGCTATCTTTTTGTCTACAATAACACCACCTAAAGGCACATACCCACAAGTAATTCCTTTTGCAAATGTTATAATATCTGGTTTCACATTCCAATTATCACATGCAAACCATTCTCCTGTTCTACCCCATCCTGTCATGACCTCATCACACACCATAAGTATCCCAAATTCATCACATATGTCCCTTATTCCTTGTAAATATCCCTTAGGTGGGATAATTACTCCGTTACTTCCAGTCACTGTTTCAAGAAAAATCGCCGCAACATTATCTGCACCTTCATAAATAATTTGTTCCTTAAGCTTATCCAAGTAATACCTACTTGCATCCTCTTCACTCTTAAATTCTATTTTTTCACGATAAATATATGGATCAAAGAATTTAATAAACCCAGTCAATCCCGGCTCACAAGTATATCTCCTTGGTTCTCCGCTTAGATTTGCGGCTCCAAAGCTAGCTCCATGGTATGATCGATATCTTGAAAATATTTTTTGCCTTCCTGTAAACATCCTTGCTATTTTTATCGCATTTTCGTTGGCATCCGCTCCACCTAATGTAAAAAATACCTTACCCATATTATCTGGAGCCTTTTCTATTACTTTTGCAGCCAATTTTGATCTAACATCAACAGCATAGCTTGGTCCGATAAAAGGAAGCCTTTCCGCTTGTTCTTTTATCGCATTTATAATCTCTTTATTTCCATGTCCTACATTTACATTTACTAGCTGAGAAGACATATCAAAATACCTTTTCCCATTAATATCCCAAAAATAAATTCCTTCTGCTTTTGTAATAACCAATGGATTAAGATTTTTCTGAGCACTCCAAGAATGTAAATTGTATCTCTTGTCATATTCCCTTATACTGTCTTCATCCATAAAAATTTCATCATCTTCTTTAACTAACATTTTAGCCCTCCTCACTTAGAATACCATGTAAAACAGAAATGGTGCTAATTGTAAGGCATTTTTCGTACCTTTAATTAGCACCATTGCTACTTTATTTAGTATATTAATTTTTTAGTCTCATCTTTAAGACTTAAATAAATTTTACATAATAATTAATAAAATGTCATCCTACATTATGTAGCATTATTTTCATAAATTTTAATACAATTGATTCAATATTTGAGAAATTTTCCAATAGCCAATGCTATCTGTAAATTAAATTTGGTTTCCCAATCAGATAAATCCACATTAAGAATTTCCTCAATTTTTTTTATTCTATAGTTTAAAGTACTGCGATGTATAAAGAGATCTTTAGCGGTTTTTACGAAATTACCATTGTTTTGCAAAAATACCTCCAGTGTATTAATGAGCTCAGCACTTGAGCTTTCATCATATTTCATCATTGGTTCCATCAATTCATTGAAAAAAGAAATCATTTCACTTTTATCCTTCATTTCAAATAACAGTCGGAAAATCCCCGCTTCAGTATAACTATAAACTGAATTGCCTCCCATTATTTTATAAGCCAGCTTTAAAGCTCTTTCAGCTTCCTTTAAACTATTTTTTATATCTTTTAAATTAGAATAATATCGTCCTATTCCAATGCTAACTTTTAATGGAGACATCTGCTTCATAACACTTTTCCTTATTTCTTCTGCAATTCCTACTACTAAGCTTTCATCTTCTGCTTCCTTTTTAGATATGAGAGATATAACAGAATCACCACGAATTAAAGAAAGCGGTTTCTTGCCGTTTTTTTCTAATGTATTGTTTACAATCTGTTGCAAAGAAAATTTTATATCCATTATCTTCTTTTCGTCTTTTATGTTGCTCTTATTTATATATTGTCCAAATTTATCTATATCTGTAATCATAACACAGTTTTGATGACTGATGTTAAAGCCATGATATTCTGCCCTGCTTACAAAAACCTCTTCAGATTTAAAATCTGTAAAAAGTATGTTTTCTAAAAATTCTCCTATTGACTTTTCCTCAATTGACTTTTTTATAATAAAATTACATATTATCTCTGTAACATCAACAAGTTTAACCTCCCAAGGAAGCTCAAAAAGCGGAAAATCAAGCCTATCGGCTAATGAAATAGCTTCTTTCGGAATATTCTTGATATAAGGTCCCACATTTATCACAAGCCCTGCCAGGTTCTTCGAATCTATTTCTTCAATAATTTTCATTAGAATATCAACATTATCTTTTATGCTTATGCCTGTTGTAAAGAGCAGCTCACCTCCATGAACCCATTTGGAAACATCAGGAACATCTACAACATGCACCCAGCTTAAATTCCTGTCAAGCCCATTTTTCCCACCAACTAATCTAAACTTTTTCAAAGATGGAAGCATTAGTATATCTCTGCACTTTATACTCATATATAACCATTCCCTTTTCAAAAGGTAAAAAAACAATAGTGTGCCACCATTGCCGGAAATCTTCTAGAATATGCTCTTCTTGTAAATGTCTAACAGATCATCTTGTGTAACTGATTTTTTATTATTAGCTATATTACTAGCTTTTATGGCTATAGACGAGTATTTAATCAACTCATCTATTGATATTTCAGGTATTTTACCTTCTCTATATATCAGTTCATTTAAAATTTTCTCAAATTCATAAATATCTTTAATCCCCAACAACTTTAGGACCGTATTAATTTTATATTCTTCACTGTCATAATTAAATTTCAAATAATTTGCAAGCAATATCCCATTTGCCCTGCCGTGCGGAATCTCCTTATAATATGTGAGAGAATAACCCATAGCGTGAACAACAGATGTCCCTGTATGTGCTATTAACATACCACCTAGTGTTGAAGAATAAAGTAATAATTCTCTTGTTTCAAAATCAAGTTTTTTAATATCAGTACTTGCATCTAACACATTCTTATAACATGTCTTCAAACTGTTTAATCCATTAACAACAAGATATTCATAAAAATTATTATACTTAACTGATAGAAATCCTTCTATCAAATGTGACAACGCATCCAGCATAGTATCCACAGTAACATTATATGATAAACTCATGGTATACCTGGCATCTAAAAAAGCTACTTTAGGAAATATCAATGGGCTAAAAAAGCTCTTTTTACTTCCAACTTTGTCATACGTCAAAATTGAATATGGTGTAACCTCGCTTCCTGTACCTGCTGTTGTCGGAATAGCTATTATAGGCAAAGGCCTTTTTTTAATCATGTTAGCAAAAAGCTCTTCAGGTTTAATTGAATTTGTGGCTAAGGTTGCAATGGATTTTGATGCATCAAGTGGAGAACCACCACCAATGCCGATTATAAAATCAGCTTCGACTTTTCTGGCAACATCAGCACCATCTAATACATTTTCTATGTCCGGATTGGATTTAACACGATTAAAAATCTCGTATTTTACGCCATTATCTGTAAGTACCGATAACACATCATCAAGTGAACCATTTTTTTTAGAACTTTTACCTGTAACTATCAATGCTTTTTTACCTATACACATCAAATTGCTGTTTTCTTTAATGCAATTTTCACCAAAAATAATCCTTGTTGGTATAAAAAAGTTAAATTTCATATGTTATCTCCACCTCTATTATCATTAATTTTATCCATAATTTTTTAATATACTTCAATAGCATTGTCCGTCAAGCACTTTGACAAAACCACATTATAGTTTCTCCTTTATTTTCATCTTTTTCTGCCTTAAAGACCTTATCACCAAGTTCTGCCTCACATCGGCAGTGTGTAACCAAAACAAAGGGTATATTCCACTGTTTATGAAGTTCTTTTATTTCCTTTCGCAATCTTTCTCTTAATTTCCTATCCATAGCTGAAAGCGGTTCATCTAACAATAACAAATGAGGCTTTGTTATAAGTGTCCTTGCCATAGCTACTCGTTGTCTTTCACCACCTGAAAGCTGAACTGGATATCTTTCAGCCAGATGAGATATATTAAATTGTTTAAGTATCTCATTGAGCTGCTTTTCTTTTTCTTCTTTTAATAAATTTTTTGCCCCATAAAGAATGTTATCTTTTACTGTTAAGTGATTAAAAAGTGCATATTCTTGAAATATATACCCAATACCACGTTTGTATGAAGGAAGATTGATTCGCCTCGATGAGGAAAAAAGAACTTTCTCTCCCAATATTATCTCCCCCGAATCCGGCTTTTGAAGTCCTGAAATACATTCTAAAACAGTTGTTTTACCAGATCCTGAAGGTCCAATAAGAACCAAAATTTCTTTATCAACAAATAAGTCTACTTTAAGAACAAAATCAGGAAGCTTTTTTACAAATTTTGCTTTAAGCATCTTTCATCACCTTTTTGTCTATATTGTGGGTTCTATATCCTCAATAAGAACAAGGGCAAAATCTTTCCCATCCCATTAACTTAGCAGTCCCGGCGGCAGTTGTTCCAAAAAAGATCAATGGTTTTTGAACTTTTAAAATATTTTCAATCGTTCCATTAACAATAACACTCCCTGTCACTAATGCTATATCACACCATTCTATTGCATCATTATAATCTTTCTCTCCATCCAGTATCAAAACACCACTTTTTTCTTTGCCTATGTTGTCTTTATCCAGGTCAAGCACTTTAACGGAAAATTTGGAGGCACATGTTTCTACTAAAGCAGGTTGTAGCCCTACAAAACATATACGCGGTTGTCCATATTTTTCAACAATGAAATAGGCTATTTTTTGAGCACAGTTTTCTAAATCATTGTTTTTGCAGTGTACGGTGTGATCAGCCAAACGCAGATGTCGCATAATTGCATTTAAGGAGGAAATAAAAATAGCTCTTTCATAATTGTTTTTAAGTGGAAGTTCCAGTATCTCCCCAATAGAACCATGAAAATCATTTAATGAATCAGTAAATGCCTGTCCATAGGACCCTTTAAATTCTGCCTGCATAAGTCTTTCTTTGCCTTTCAGAAGCACATAGTCTGTACGTTTCGTCGCACCAAGAGCATCCTTAGGAGAAAGTATAGAGGCTTTAACTTCTATACTTTCTTTTAATAGCCCATTTTCGTCAACGATTTTTCTAAACACAGACTTTAAATTATCATAAAAACTCATAACTGATTCCTCCTGTATCTATTAAATAATGTATACCTAACGATTTAGCACCTTTTATTGCCTTTGTTTTTTTGTATACTTCAAAACTTTTTTCCTTGATAACCAATTTAGCCAAAAAATCATTCCAAAAGAAAATAGTATAATCACAACAACTAAGTAGATAGCAGTTTTGTAATCCCCACTTTCCACCGCAAAATAAATTACCATAGGAATTGTTTGTGTCTTTCCTGGGATATTACCCGCAGTCATCAATGTTGCTCCAAACTCACCAATAGCTCTTGCAAAGGAAAGAACAACACCCGATAAAATACCAGGCCAAGCAAGAGGCATCGTAATAGTACAAAAAACCCGCAACTCGTTTGCACCTAAAATACGAGCAGCCCGCTCCTGCTTTATATCAACGCTTTCAAAAGCTGCTTTGGCACTTTGATACATCAAAGGAAATGCGACCACAGAAGAAGCAATTACAGCAGCCCACCATGTAAACAATAATTGACTGTTAAATATTTTTCTAATGAGAAAACCTAAAGGTCCATGTTTACCAAAAAGAATCAGGAGAATAAAACCCGTAACTGTTGGTGGTAAAACCATTGGTAGAAAAAAAATGGCTTCAATAGCTTCTTTCCCAGGAAAGTTTTTTACAAAAAACAGGCGAGCAAAAAAGATACCAACTACAAATGATATAAGAGTAGCTATAATAGCTACTTTTATTGACAAGAATATAGGATATATCATTTATCTCACACCTTTTTAACCTTGAATTTATTGTTTCTGGTCTAAAGGTACATATCCATATTTTTTAAAAACCTGTGATGCTTCCTGACTTTTAAGGTAGTTTAAAAAATCAAGAGCCGTTTCTTTTTCTTGGCTGCTATTTATAACTGCTCCTCTAAAGAAAATTGGAGGGCAAGAATTTTCGGGTGCATCTGCAACAATCCTAATCTTATTATTATTTGTAGTATTTGATTTCCAAAGCAAACCAGCGTCTACATTTCCTGTTTCTATATAGCCTCTGATTTCCTGAACATCTTTTGCCAGAATAATTTTAGAACTTACTTTGTCCCAAAGTCCTAAATTTGTTAATACATCTTTAGCCCACTCACCTCCGGGAACAAGAGCAGGATCTCCAATAGCAATTTTATCTACATCAGGTAAAGTAAGGTCCTGAAAGCTTTTAACCTTTTGGCTTTCTTTTGGCGTAACAAGAACCATTTTATCAGATAGAATCTTTTTTTCTGTTAATTTATCAATTAAATTTTCACTTCTTAGAGTATTCCATTGCTTTTCTCCGGGACCTAAAAGTATATCGCAGGAGGCTCCTTGTTCAATTTGTTGCTGGAGCACACCAAGACCTGCAAAATTAAAAGAAATTTTTATATCTGGATGAAGTCGGTTATATTTTTTTGCTACTTCTGGAAGTGCATCCTTAAGTCCTGCTCCTGCAAATACCATAATGTTTTTTGTATTTTCCGTTTTATTAGATGACATATTTTCCTTTTCCTGTCCACAACCTCCAAATAATAATAGAATTAATAATATAAATATCAACATGGGAAAATGTTTCATATTTCTCATTCTATCTTTTATCCTCCTAAGTATGACTTTTTAACCCTTTCATCGTCTTTTAAGACAGATGCAGCACCTTCAAGAGAAATATTGCCTGTTTCAAGGACGTATGCCCTATCTGCAATAGATAGTGCCATTTTAGCGTTTTGTTCTACTAAAAGGATGGTTGTGCCGTCTTCATTTATATTTTTTATTGTCTTGAATATGTCTTGTACTACAATCGGCGCAAGCCCCATCGATGGTTCGTCTAATAAAAGCACCTTTGGCTTTGACATCAATGCTCTTCCTATGGCTAGCATCTGCTGTTCACCACCGCTTAATGTACCGGCAATCTGTTTGTGTCTTTCTTTTAGACGTGGAAATAGGTGAAACACTTTTTCCATGTCGCTTTTTACCATTTTGTCTTTCCTGAGGTATGCTCCCATCTCAAGGTTTTCCATTACAGTCATGTTGGCAAATATTCTTCTTCCTTCTGGCACTTGGCAGATGCCCATATCCACTATGTTTTGGGCAGGTTTTTTCGTTATGTCTACATCGTTGAATTTGATGTGGCCTTTTTTTGGCTTCAATATGCCTGATATCGTCATTAAAGTTGTGCTTTTGCCTGCGCCATTTGCACCTATTATTGTCACAATTTCACCGTCATTTACTTTTAAGTCTATGCCTTTTAAGGCGTTTACCATTCCGTAGGAGACGTTGAGATCTTTTATTTCTAACACATTAAACACCTCCTTCTATTGATAAAATTTCTTTTTCATCAATGTCTTCTTCTCCAAGGTATGCTGCTATTACTTCTGGATTTCTCTTGATTTCATCTGGTGTGCCATGTGCGATTATTTTCCCGTAGTTCATGACGTATATGTCTTCGCAAAGATCCATCACCAGCGACATGTCGTGTTCAATCAAGAGTATTGTTATGTCAAATTTGTCCCTTACGAATCTTATTGTGTCTGTAAGTTCTTTTGTCTCTTGTGGATTCATTCCTGCTGCAGGCTCATCTAAAAGTAATAGCTTTGGCTTTGTTGCCAGTGCTCTTGCTATTTCCAGCCTTCTCTGCTCACCGTATGGCAGATTTTTAGCAAGGTTTAAAGCGTGTTTGTCAAGATTGAAGATTTTAAGGAGGTCCATCGCTTGTTTGTCTTGAGATTTTTCTCCATCTAAGTATTTTTTGTACTGCAGAAAGGAGCTTAAAAGCCTGTATTGCACGTGAATGTGCTGGGCTATTTTTACATTGTCAAGGACAGTTAAGTTTTTAAATAGACGTATGTTTTGAAATGTTCTTGCTATGCCAAGTTTCGTGTTGTTGTACGGTTTTTGAGATATGGTTTTTCCGTTAAATGTTACTTTGCCTGATGTTGGTTTGTATATCCCTGTTATTATATTGAATACTGTTGATTTTCCTGCACCATTAGGCCCTATAAGTCCTGTAAGAGAGCCTTTTTCCAGTTCTATATTGACGTCTATCAAGGCTTTTATGCCGCCGAAGTCTATAGATACGTCTTTAATTGACAGTAAACTCACTGCTTTTCTCCCCTTTCTTAAATAATTTTTTGAGGGAAAATTCTTTTGTACCCATCAATCCTTCTGGTCTGAATAGCATTACGACAATTAAGAGGAGTGAGTATATGACCATTCTTAGTGCAGCATAATCCTGCAGCACTGCGTATACGAATGTGAGGAAGATTGCTGATAGTATTGATCCTGTTATGCTGCCAAGTCCGCCTAATACAACCATTGTCAAGATATCGAATGACTTCATGAAGTTGAATGTCTCCGGCTGTATGATGTAGAAGTTGTGGGCGTAAAGGGCACCGCCTATTCCTGCGAAGAATGCACCTATTGTGAACGCCAATGTCTTGTAGTACGTTGTGTTTATGCCCATTGATTCGGCTGCTGTCTCATCTTCTCTGATTGCAACACAGCATCTGCCGTAACTGGAGTTTATGAAGTTTTTTATTAGGACGACAGTTATAACTGCTATCCAGAATACCCACGTCCAGTTTGTGTACTTTGGTATTCCGGATAGGCCACTTGCTCCACCTACGTATTCAGTGTTTAAAAATATTACCCTTATTATTTCTCCGAATCCAAGTGTTGTTATGGCGAGGTAGTCGCCTTTTAATCTTAGAGATGGGATGCCTATCAATATTCCGGTTATTCCTGCTGATATGCCTCCTATTAGTATTGCCAGAGGAAATGGAAGCCCTAATTTGTACGTTATGATGGCTGATGTGTATGCACCGATTGACATGAATCCTGCATGTCCTAAGGAGAACTGTCCAGTAAATCCATTTATAAGGTTAAGGCTTACAGCAAGTATTACGTTTATACCCATGAGAACGATGTTTATTTCGTAATAGTCGTTTAATATGTTTGTAGACAGTAAGATTTGTATTATACCGTAAAAAGCCAACAGCCCTAAGAATATAAGTAATCTGTTTTTCAATATCTGCTTCAACTTTATCACCTACACTTTCTCTCTTACGTTTTTGCCAAAGAGTCCCGCTGGCTTGATTAGCAATATGATTATGAGTATTGCGAATGAAACGCCATCTCTGTATAGTGAGCTGCCATAACCTGAGACAAGTGCTTCTATGACGCCCATCAAAAGGCCTCCTACCATAGCACCTGGGATTATTCCTATTCCGCCTAAGACTGCTGCGATGAACGCTTTTAAGCCTGGCATTATACCCATTAGGGGATCTATTGAGTTGTAGTATATTCCGACTAATACGCCTGCAACAGCAGCAAGGGCAGAGCCTATTGCAAATGTAAATGAAACGGTCCTATCTACATTTACTCCCATAAGCCTTGCCGCATCTGCGTCAGTTGAGACAGCCCTCATGGCTTTTCCCATCTTTGTCTTGTATATTATTAGCTGAAGTCCAACCATCATGATTATAGATACGACAAATATGACGATCTGCTGGTTTGATATGGTGATTATTCCGTTGAAAAATGAGTACATGTGCTGCTTGAAAATTTGTGGATATGTCCTGACTTGTGGCGATAGAATGATTATGCCTCCGTTTTCCAGTAAAAGGGAGACGCCGATGGCTGTAATCAATATAGAGATTTTTGACTTATCCCTTAATGGCCTGTATGCGACTCTTTCAATTGTCACACCAAGCAAAAGGCTTACCAGCATTGCCAAAAGGAGAGATGGTATAAATCCAAGGTGAAAGTATGTGGATGCGAAGAATCCTGTAAATGCACCTACCATGTATATATCACCATGAGCGAAATTTATTAATTTCATTATGCCGTAAACCATGGTATATCCAAGGGCAATGAGTGCGTATATGCTGCCTAAAGATAGACCATTTATAAGTTGTTCAATAAATGTCTTCATAAATATCACCTCAAGTTAAAATGTATTAAAAGAACATAAGCGGCCACTATGTGACCGCATTGCAGTGTTTTACAAGTTTTATTCAGCACTTATTTTTGTTTACTTCATAAGCAACAATTTACAATTTTACTTTACTGTGCTGCTACTTTTTCAACCAAGTTCTGCTTACCGTCTTTTAATTCTATGATAACAGCAGATTTGACTGGATTATGCTCACTATTTATTGTTATTGTGCCTGTAACACCTTTAAAATCTTTAAGCTTTGATAAAGCATCAATAATCTTTGCAGGTTCTGTTGAGTTGGCATCCTTTATTGCCTGCACCAACATGCCTGCTGCATCATATGCAAGTGCTGCCGACGCATCGGGTTCTGTGCCGTAAGCATCTTTATACTTCTTTATGAAGTCTTGAACAGTTGGATCGGGATCTGTCGATATAAAGTGGTTGCTGTAATAAACGTTGTTTAATGCAGATGCTCCTGCTATCTTTAATAGATCTGGAGAATCCCAACCGTCACCACCAAGTAAAGGCGTATTTATACCCATATCCCTTGCCTGTTTAGCTATTTTCCCTGTTTCTTGATAGTATCCCGGTATAAATATGACATCAGGATTTAAACCCTTTATCTTTGTAAGAGTTGCTTTAAAATCTTGATCACCTGCTACATACGCTTCTGTATCAATAACTTTCCCACCAAGCTTCTCAAACTGATCTTTGAAGCTTTGTGCAAGACCTTTGCTGTAGTCACTCTTATCATCCATATACACAACTGCTGTTTTCGCATTCAGCTTTTCTGATGCAAATTGTGCCATAACACTACCTTGGTATGGATCTATAAAGCAAGCTCTGAATATTTCGTTTTTGACCTTGTTTGTGTTAGGATCGACTGTAACACTTACAGCAGTAGCAAAACCTGTTATCAATGGTATATGGTTTTGCACTGCGACAGATGATGCTGCTATTGTGTTAGTCGATGTGCTAGGTCCTAAAATAGCTATAACTTTGTCTTGTTGTATAAGTTTTGTAGCTTGATTTATTGATTCATCACTTTGCGATTTATTGTCTGCTTTCACCAAAACAATTTTTTTACCAAGCACACCACCATTTTTATTCACTTCATCAATGTACAATTTGGCTCCATTAAGCGCCGATGTTCCATATGTTGCAACACTACCTGTCAGCTCAAAAAGCGCTCCAACTTTTATGGTATCTGATGATGTAGATGTTGAATTGCTTTTTGAACAACCTGAAAATATCACAGCTATCATTAATACAGCAATGATAAATGATGTAAATTTAAATGACTTTGACATAATTTACCTCCTTTTATAAAATATTTTATTAACCTTATTTTGGAATTTTTATTAATGTCAATAATAATAAAATTAATTGATGCGCATCAATTTGATAACAAGAATTTGATAAAATTTAAGCTATTTCAATACTTCATAAGGATCGACATATTTAAATCCATGTGCATCTGCCACTGCCTTATATGTCACGTTATCATAATATATATTCAAACCATGTAAAAGTGATTTGTTTTCTAATAATGCTTTCTTATAGCCTTTATTCGCAATATCAATCGCATACGGAATTGTAACATTTGTTAATGCAAATGTAGAAGTCCTAGGAACTGCTCCTGGTATATTCGCTACAGAATAATGTACAACACCATACTTAATAAAATATGGATTTTCATGTGTGGTTATCATATCAATTGTCTCAACAGATCCCCCTTGATCTATTGCTACATCAACTATAACAGAACCTTTCTTCATACTTTTGACCATATTTTCTGTAACAAGCTTTGGTGTTTTTGAACCTGGAATCAATACAGCACCTATTAAAAGATCTGCTTTTTTCACACTCTCTGCAATATTATAACTATTTGACATCAATGTTGTTATCTTGCCACCAAATATGTCATCAAGATATGCAAGTCTTTGAGCATTGAGGTCAAGTATTGTTACATGTGCTCCCATACCTGAAGCTATTTTTGCAGCATTTGTACCTACAGTTCCACCTCCTATAATTACCACCTCTGCCTGCTCAACACCAGGTACTCCGCTTAGTAGAACACCTCTCCCTCTATAATCTTTGATTTTCTTTTAATATCTCACTCATTCTCAAATTTTCATGATCTTCAAAGGAGCCCTCATGTATATTAATGCTATTTATTCATTAATTTTACATGTGATAGGTAACCCAAATAAGCTTCTGTTGTTTTTCCATATTTTGGCCTATGAATTCCACTTAAGCTCATGTGGCATACCCTCCCATGTCTCACAGGATCTTTGTCCTTAATTCCTTCGTTCTGCCTTACATGAGGTGGATGTCAGTTATGCTCCCTTGCTGGGTCTTAAGCCCTTATGGTGAAATTACCAACCTGACAATTCCGGCTCTCTTTGTCAATCTTCGAATTTTTAAATTGAGTTTTAAATCTTTATTTGCTTTATTTTTAGCACCGCTTAATTATCCAAACCATCGCAGGAGCGAGGCTGTCAAGGGTCAGCTTTGTGAAGTGAAACGCAGCAAAGCTGAGACGTGGTCCTTGCCCTTGACTGACGAGGGACTGCGGTGTATCATCACCACAGCGGTGCAATTTATGCAGCATTCCTAATCTCTGGTCTTTTTATATCTCTTAACATCTTATTTCCGTTGTATTTTACTCCTTTTTTCAGTATGACAAAAAATACTCTGATTAGCTTGCAGCATAAAACTATCATTGACTGTTTCTTTTTAAGCGGGTTTTCTTTTCTTGTGGTGTAGTATTTGTGTAATTCCTGAAATTCTTTATTGTTTGCAAGTATTGGCATTATCATTTTGTATAGAGCACTTCTTAGCCTCCTTCTTCCTCTTTTGCTTATGGTGGTTTGCCCTTTATGCTGTCCTGAACTATTCTCTACCAGATTGTAACCCGCAAGCTTCTGGATTTGTTTTGGATGCTCATATCTTGTTATGTCGCCAACTTCAGCAATAAATATTGCTGCTGTTATTACTCCTACACCTTTTATACTTAGCATTTCATTAGCACCAGGTACTTGCATGAAAAGTTCTTCTATTTTGCTTTCTATTTTTTTTTAACTGTTTTTACAAGCATTTCGTACTGTTCAAGTATAATTTTTATCTCCACTTCTGCCATCTCAATGCCATCTCTTTTACCAACACTTTGACTGGCAGCTTCTATAAGCTTTAAAGCCCTCTTTGCACCTACAGCACGATTAATTTCCTTTTTCCAAGCTGCAAGTATTTCCTCAGCTCCAATCCCTAATATCTTTGCAGGCGTTGGAAATTCTTTTAATGTTATCAGTGCTGCTTTCCCTTCCCAATCTGCAAAAACTTTATTAAACTCAGGAAAGTATATATCAAGCCATCTTGCAACTCGGTTCTTTATCTTGTTTAAATCCTTTGTAAGCATCTCTCTTATGTCCACTGCAATTCTAAGTTCGCTGTATATACCCTCAGGTATATTAGGTTCAACATATCTTCCATCTTTAACTAGCATTGCAATTGTCTTAGGGTCTTTCCTGTCATTTTTAGTTGGCGAGTTATCATCAAATTCCTTACTTCTCTTTACATGGAATGGATTTACCAGTACCACCTTATGGTTCTTATCTCTAAGAAACTGTGCAAAGCAGAGCCAATAATGGCCTGTTGGTTCCATGCCAACCATAAGATGCTCTTTGTTGCTTTTATTCATAATATCTGCAGCCCATTTTAAAAATCTTTTCATTCCATCAATGTCATTGCTAAATTCAATACGCTTACCGTATTCTATTCCTCTGAAATCGAAAGCTCTAGCGTGATGTATCTCTTTAGCAATGTCTACACCTACAATTAATGTCTTTTCTGTTATTTGCATTATTTTTGTATTTTGGTTATACTTCATATTAGGTACCTCCTTGTTATTTGAGAGTCGTGTTCATGAACAATCGACATCTTGTATTTTATCAGGAGGTACTTTTTATTTCAAATCTTATATTTCTTTATTACAGGAATGCTCCCTCCTTAAAAAATGCAAATTAAAAAAGCCTTCCACCCCTTAATGTAGGGGCGAAAGGCTATGCTTCCACGGTGCCACCCTTCTTAAGACAATATGTCTTATCTCTAAGCACACTAACATGTGCATCACATATAACGGTGTTTACCGGCTCGGCTACTACACTTCACCTCACATCTCACAGGCCCATTCGCTAAAGCTATAATAATCAGGCTCACACCCTCCCTGACTCGCTTGTATTAATCGCTTAAGCTACTATTCCTGATCATCGAAAAATCTTTTATTTTTTTATCATTATACAGCAATAAAATAGATTTGTCAATCATTTTTTAAATTTTTGGACAATAATCGCATTTGAGATCTTATTGCAACAAAAACAATCTCCCCAGCAAAAACTGAGGAGATATTGTGCTATCTTTGCACTGTAGGCCTAAACATGTCTAAAACTCCTAATACGACGTGAGCCAATCCGAAGCCAGTGATTCCAGCACCCAGCATTCCACCTGTCATAAGTCCTGCAGCCGTCACAGCCGCTCCAACGCCAGTAACAACCCAACTTGTAGTTCTTCCATTCACACTATGCGCCTCCCCAATTAATATTGTTTGTAAAAAAAGAAAAAATATAATGGAAATGACGTTTTTAATTGACACATCTATACTATAGATGAGAAAAATTGATAACAAATATTACCATCAAATAGATACACTACGCCTATGCTAACTGTAGTTCTTCTAAAATTTCATCAATAGGTACTTTATTATTAGCTTGCTCATACAGCCATTGAACACGATGCTTTTGTACTTCTTTGCGTACCATTTTTATTCCTTGCCCAAATTTGCAATATTCGTCACCTGAAGTCGTACAATACAAGTATATCAATGATATAAGCCATAATAATCTATCTATTGATTTTGTTGAGCGTACTTGATACGTATTTAGTCCAAGATTATTCTTTGTTTGTCTAAAGAATATTTCTATAGGCCATCTTTGACTGTAGTAATTTAGAATAGTCTCAGTATCTAATTCAGTATCAGTACAGATAAATGCATGTAGAGCATTCTCATTTTTAAAAGCTTTCTCAGGCCAGCACAATACTACTACAGCATTATCTATGCCATTTAAGGCTCCTTCATAACGATATACCAAGTACCTAGAACGTACCTAGAACCGTTCACTGTAACGAGGTGAACTTCGTCCTTTTCGATATATTTGGCAAAGTCTTTTATCTGAATTCTGATGCCTTGTGGATAGATAATTCTGTTAGTTTTTAGTGCTCCTATGAGATGGTATCCTCTTTCAAAATGTACTTCTATTACTTTTTTGTTTATGTACCATGAATCACATAGTCCATATGCTAGCCCTTTAGGTATTGGAAGCATAGATACCATTTCACATATTCTTTCGATTTTGCTTTTGCCACCTTTTTCATAGCGTTCAATGTAGTAAGGCAATACTACTTTGCCGCAGGATAGCATCATGGTAAGAAGTTGATGTCCCCAAACTTGTTTCCCTTTTAGATGTGATTGATGAAATCCTGTTGCCTGGATAGAATGCTTAGCCGGTGACGAAGGCTTCGTCTTTTCAGCAATAGTATCATCAAAAATCACAAATATCGGCTTGTTGCTAATTTGGGATAATTCAAATATAATACGAATAACTTCTCGCCTTATAGCTTTCCGTGCATACTCTATATTTCAAACACCTTGGCTTAAAAATTTGCCAAAGGTAGTTCTATGGCAATTAGCAAAGCTTAAATTAACTACATCAGTAACAGTACCACTATAACCCTTTTGAGTGGCAGCAATTATAAATTCTACAATATGGCGAATAACAGGCTTAGAGAAATATAATGCAAAATTTAATTTCATTAAGTACTGGATTATTGATGAATTTTCTGTTATTCTTTTATTATGAGACATTTGCTCCACTCCTATGGTTAATATTGTTTTGGTACAGCAATATATTAATACCATAGAAGTGAGCATTTGTCTCTATTTTTTATTAAATTTTTTCATGTAAGTTTATTATGGAATTTATGTTAGTGAATTTTCTCATTTATAGCTTTATACTTTT
>NZ_BBKT01000002.1 GCF_000747665.1 Thermoanaerobacterium saccharolyticum
TGCCGCAATATGCTTACAATCGCCGCCGTATTTTGCCTTTGCAGGGCATGTACAGCTTGTATACAGTTCACCATGATACCTTTGTACCATTACCCTGTACAAAGATGTGCCCATTACAAAAGCTTGAAATACAGTGCCAGCTTTGTTGTAAGTAAAATTGTGTATCCTGCCTGCCAAATAATATTCAATGCCTCTTTTATAGACGCTATCATTTTCACACCTGTTTTTAATCTCCGCATCAGTTAACTGAATCATAACTACCATCCCAATCAATATAACTTTTGTTATTAATAATTATATCAAACATAAGAAAAAAAAGCATATAAAGAACATAACTCTTAATACGCCAGTAAAAATTTCTATATCGCTTTTATCATATTGCTTAGATCTATAAAGTGCTTTATCTCTTCATTCAATAATGTGATTGCAACTTTCTTTGTAGAATCAAACTTAGCATCTTTGACTATCTCATCGTAAAATATTATAGAATCTTTCTCCGCCCTTATTGCTAATTCTACAGCATCTTCATATTTATTTATTTTCCCCAGTACTTCACTTACAGCATCTTTCGATGGGAATACAGATGTATTGTAAAGCAATGTTAAATAAATAGATGCCTCTATGTCAAAGTACAGACTGTCATCGCCTTTTTTCTCATTTAAAAGCTTATCATAAAGCTCTTCAAACCTGGACCTATGTATAATCTCCTCTTTCGCCATGTCATCAAAAAACTTTCTCAATTTCTCATCGTTAGAAAATTTCTCCGAAGCTTTTGTATAAAATTCATATCCTCTTTCTTCTATATCTATAGCAAGTCTCACCACTTCTAAATCAGTCAAATATTTTTTCTCAATATCATTTAACATAACAACACCTCCCGAAAATTATTATCCACTACTAATTATTTTATCATTACAAAATTTTCTAGTCAATCAATTTTTAAAAACCTAATAATTTGTTTTAAAAAAGACAAAATAATTTAAGGTGATGTTATGTGGTACATAATTTTTTCAATTTTTACAGTGAGTATATCGCTTTTTTTGATAGATAGAAAAAAGTTAAAAGTGCTGATACCTGCTTATCTGCTTTCATCTGTGATAGGTTTCTCTTTGGATGTGATATTTGACTTTACTTTGAAATACTATTATTACATTAATGCACCTATTCCAAATGGCATTCTGTCGTTTCTGATGGAGACATTTATAGGCCCGCCTTATGGCATGATTTTTATGCAGTACCTTCCGAAAGATGGGAAAAGTTATATTTTATATCTGATTGTTTGGACTTTATTACTAACTGCTATTGAAGCAGTATTTCACATAAACAAGCTTCTTATTTACAACAGATGGAATTATTTTTTCTCAGTCATAACGTACATTTCCACATTGTTAACTATAACTGCTCAATACAAGTATCTGTTTAAAGAATAGGCAGCATCAAGCCATACATGTGCGTTATATATGAAAATAGGATACCAACGGTAGAGCCTATTATGACATCTGAAGGATAGTGAAGCCCCATGTAGATTCTTGAAAGGCTTACTAAAATAGCCAAACTTACTAAGACAATAGTCAAATCAGGAAAGAAAAATGAAAAAGAAACAGCCAACGAAAATATAGCCGTAGCATGACCTGATGGGAAGGAATAATCTCTCAGCAAGTACTTGAATGTATTGGCTTCAGGCAATACCATGTATGGCCTTGGCCTCGTGCATATTCTCTTTAAAACTTGCACAACCAAATGACTACTTGTCAAAGTAGTAAGAGCTTGAATAGCCGAAATTTTAACGCTATTCTTCCCAAACAAAATTAATAGTAAGCAAGACAAAACTGTAAAATACGGACCTCCTATATGGGTTATTTTAGGCATGATCTTATCAAGAGTTTTGCACTTTATCCTTTCATTCAAAAGGAAAAATACATTTCTGTCCTCCGCAATGATCAATCTCTTCACTCCCGACACAAATGAAACCTCCTTACACCTTCAAAGCATCATTCTTTATATTATTTATAACTACACCGCACACCTTGTCTGCTGAATTGTATATGCCAATTTCCTCCATGCGTTCTTTTATCTCATCTATTTTCTTCTTATCAGACAAGAGATCTAATATCTTTTTATCTAATTTCTCTATGTCTTTAATTCTTAAGGCAATCCTCTTTTTAAGCAAAAACTCGAGATTTCTCTCCTCTTGTCCAGGTATAGGATCAAAAATTATCATCGGCAATTTCTTAATTATGGCTTCAGTGACAGTAAGACCGCCGCTTTTAGTCACTAAAACATCAGCAGCCTCCATAAATTCATGTACATTGTCTACATGACCATACACAAATACATTATCGTCTGATATTTCCTCGATTTTAGCCTTTAAATTCTTATTTAATCCACATATTACAGCAATCTGTAAATCTTTATGCCTCTGTATGACATTGACAGCTTTTTTTATATTTCCAAGCCCAAGTCCACCACCCATCACCATTACCAATGGTCTATCTAATTGAAAACCCAATTTTTCTCTCATCTCATTTTTATCTTTTTTGATGTAAAATTCTTCATCAATAGGTATGCCTGTCACATTTATCTTGTCATCTGAAACACCCATCAAATTCATTTGACTTCTCATCTCTTGAGAACCAATAAAATACCCATCTATCTGGTGATGTATCCAATACGCATGTACATCATAATCAGTCAGTATAGCAAATATCGGAATGTTGAGATCTCTCTTTACGTGAGACAAAATAGAGCAAGAAAACGGATGGGTACATATTACAGCGTTAGGCTTTAAGCTTAATACGTAATCTTTTATAAATGTATAAACGGATATGCCTACCAGCTTATTTATGCGCCTTTCTATCTTGTCCCTTTCCATCTCATAGAGATAACCCCATAGTTCAGGCGTCAATTTAAGCGTCTTTAGGTAAATCCTCGTCGTCAGATAAGACAAGCTTGGAAACTTCTCCCCAAGTGGATTTTCTACAAACACTTCAATATTATCTCTTTTTTCAAAGGCTTTTTTTAAAGCCATTGCAGTCCTTTTGTGTCCTGTCCCTATATCTTCATAAAGTATTAAAATCTTTATTTTATCCATTTTAAGACCCTCGCAATCACTATATTGATTATCGCATCTAAACATTAAATTTAAATTAAATTTGTATTAAAAATGCGTTAAAATCTATCCATCAATATAGTTTATTTTTATTTGCTATCTAATATTATACCATCAAAATCAATTTATTGTATAAAATTTATTAAAACCCTCTTCCGTTAAGAAGAGGGCTTTAATAAATTTTACGCTAAAGCTTTTTTCTTTATCATCTCAATCGCATTTCTAACTTGTGGAACAATAGAAACCACAAAGCAAATCAAAACCTCCACACCAACTAATATTCCATTTACAAGAAGCGAGTAGACGACAGGATTCATGCCTTTTGGTGCATAGCTGGCAAAGAAAAAGACACCTGATAGAAAATGTGAGAAAAACCTGCCAAAACCACCAACCAAAACGCCAATGCTTAAGTTTTTCTTGAAAAATCCTGCAAGCCCTAAGGCTCCAAATGCTAATGGATAATCCAAGAGAAGCTGTATCCAGTGTACTACAAATGGGTCTTGTATCAACTGCAACATGCCGTAAGCCATTCCTACTAAAATACCAGGACCTGCTCCATAATAGTATGCAAAGACAAACAGCGGAAGCATGCTAGCTGGTGTTATAGAGCCACCCTGAGGCCAATGGTAAAACCTTATATACGACAAAACAAATGATATAGCTATTGATAATCCACCGTATACAAGCATCTCTGCGTTAAATTTCACGCTATTTCTCAGGATGTAAAACAAAAACACAGCAAATAAAATCGCGATGATGATAGAAAGTGTGGCAGGCTTTATCTTTGTGAAATCTGAAAAAATACTTACAATGTAGGACATGAAAATAACCTCCTTTTTTGAGGCTATGTACCGCTTAAAACAAAAAAACCGCAATACAAATGCGGTCTTTTGCCGCATTCCCTTCGTAGGCATTAACCTAATCAGGTTCTAGGGGTTTGGCATCTGCCATCTCAGCTAAAAGCACCCCCAGCGGACATAGTCTGTTGATTAATTTATACTATATTATAATGAAATTACTTTTTAAATGCAATACCTTCATGTTGAAGCAACAATGATTTGACATTAAGTCCTCCTGCAAAGCCTTTTAGCGTCATATCTGAGCCGATGACCCTATGACACGGTATGATAATCGGGATCGGATTTTTATTAAGGGCATTTCCTACAGCCCTTGACGCATTTGGCTTTCCTATTCTCCTTGCGATCTCACCATATGTGGTGTAAAAACCATACGGTATCTTCATAAGCTCTCGCCAAACAGATTTTTGAAAGTCTGTCCCTTCTAAATCTAACTTTACGCTAAATTCTTTCAAGTGCCCCTCAAAGTACAATCTAAGCTGTTCTTTACAATCTGCAATAAATGAATTTGTACCCATTAAACATTGTAAATGTTCTTCATTAGGAAAATCAATCCTCGTTATGCCATCTTCGCTTGAATATATTCTTAGCGTTCCAATGGGTGTATCTAAGTCATCACACAGCACATTACCACATCCTGATACATTCTGCTATTTAACGATAACTTCTTCGACTTCATCTTCAAAATCTTCATTAGATTCGTAAGAAGACTCATTTGATTCTGACTTGCCTGAAGCTGCTATTTTTGCTAAGCTTTTTTCTATTGAATCAATCTTTTTCATCTTTTTCATTGTATAAACTATGTAAAATACCAAAAAAATGACTGATACAATCGGTGTAGCTAAAGCCACAAAATACTGCAGAAATAGCATAAATCCACTTTGAACCATCCTTGACACTCCCTTCTATAAAAATATTCACTTATAATTATTTCATAAGTTAAACCGCAAAACAAGCGCTTTTAAAAATATTTTTAAAAAAAAGAAGAAGATTTCATCTTCCTCTTTTTTTAAACTGCCTCTTTAAAATATCTTCTTACATCTTTTAAATATTCAATTATCGTCAAGTGTTGAGGGCACTTAGTCTCGCACTCTCCGCACTCTATGCAAGAACTTGCTTTTCCTTCATTTAAGCTATTATAATTTCTAAGTGCTTCATTGTAATTATTATACATGTGGGCTTCATTGTATATGGCAAAATTCTTGGGTATATTCACACCATTTGGACACGGCATACAATAATTGCACGCAGTGCATCCTACAGGCGAAAGCTTATTATAAGTTTCTCTTACCTTATCCACAAGTTTTACCTCATCATCAGTTAAGCCATTCGCTTTTGATCTTGAAGCACTTTCTATATTTTGTTTCACTTGCTCCATCGTGCTCATTCCACTTAATACAAGCGATACCTCTGGATGGTTCCAAACCCATTGCAAGGCCCATTCTGCAGGTGACCTTTTTACACTTGCACTGTTCCAAAGCTCTTTTATAGCTTCTGGCGGATCGCCAGCCAACTTTCCTCCTCTTATAGGTTCCATGACAATTACAGCTAAACCTTTTGATGCAGCATACTTAAGCCCTTTTAAGCCTGCTTGGTTTTCTATATCCATGTAGTTGTACTGTATCTGGCAAAAATCCCATTTATCATACTCATCGATTATGTTTTTAAATACATCGTACTCATCATGGAAAGAAAAACCTATAAATTTGACTTTGCCTTCTCTTTTAACTTTTTCCATCCAGCTAAATACATCAAGCCTTTTGTACTTCTCCCATCTGTCTTTATCTAATGCGTGGAGAAGGTAGAAATCTATGTAGTCAACATCCAGCTTTTTCAGTTGTTCGTTTAAATATTTATCCATGTCTTCCTTTTCATTAATCAGCCATGACGGAAGTTTTGTAGCTAAATACGTCTTTTCCCTGTATCCGTCTTTCAAAGCTTTGCCTACCACGATTTCGCTTTGCCCATTATGATATGGATATGCAGTGTCAACATAGTTAACGCCATTATCGATGGCATATCTTATCATTTTTATGGCTTCTTCTTCATCAATCTTGCTGTTGTCTCCGCCTATCGTAGGCAATCTCATTGCGCCAAAACCCAATGCTGAAACTTTAACCCCTGTGCTACCAAAATCTCTGTACTGCATACAACCCCTCCGTATATTAATATTTAAATTTCTTATTTGATTATAACACCATCGCTTTAAATAACAAAATTTGCGTAATCGCATCTATTGCTTTAGCTTTTTAACAATGTTAATCTTAAATTAATCTTATAGATTGGAGGTAATATTACATGGAATACATAGATTTAAGAAGCGACACAGTCACGCTGCCAACTCAGGAAATGAGAGATGCAATGTACAAAGCTTTAGTAGGCGATGACGTTTATGGCGAAGACCCTACAGTCAAAGAACTTGAAGAAAAGGCTGCAGATATTATAGGAAAAGAAGATGCAATGTTTGTGACAAGCGGAACACAAGGTAACCAGGTATCTGTCATGACACATACCCATCATGGAGATGAAATAATACTGGAAGAAAAATGCCATATAATTACGTACGAAGTAGGCGGTATAGGATACTTATCGGGAGTTCAAGCTAAAACTATACGTGGAATAAACGGCATTATGGATCCTAAAGATGTTTTGAGCTCCATTAGAACAGATGATATCCATTTTCCCAAGACAAGTCTTATATGCCTAGAAAATACTCACAATCGAGCGGGTGGTATAGTAATACCTTTAAGCAATATGAAAGAAATCTATGAAATTGCAAAAGCACACAATATACCTGTTCATTTAGACGGGGCAAGGATTTTTAACGCAGCCACATACCTAAATGTGGACGTAAAAGAAATAGCAAGATACACTGACAGCGTGATGTTTTGTCTGTCAAAAGGACTTTGCGCACCTGTAGGATCTATTGTTGCAGGCAGCAAAGAGTTCATTAAAAGGGCCAGAAAGTACCGCAAAATGTTGGGAGGCGGTTTAAGACAAGCAGGAATTTTAGCTGCATCAGGAATTGTTGCACTTGAAAAAATGACAAAGAGATTAGCTGAAGACCACGAAAATGCAAGGCTTTTAGCAGAAGGCTTAAACAACATAAAAGGCATAAATGTCGACATGTCAACAGTGCAGACAAATATCGTCATGTCTGACATATCCGCAACAGGTCTTACAGGAGCACAATTATCCTCAAAACTTTTAGATTATGGGATTAAGGTAAACGGCGGCAACGACTACAATGTAAGATTTGTGACACATTATTATATCAAAAAAGACCATATTGACAAAGTCCTTCACGCCATAAGCGCAATATTAAAAGAGCAATAAGATTATTGCTCTTTTTTGCATTTATCTTCAATATCATCGTCATCATGAAGTTGCAGTGGCATGGTCGCAACCACAATGTGCTTATGCTTTAACAGTTCCTTTTCTATATAAACCCTCGTCTTATTGTGAAGAATGTTGTGCCACCTTTTCCTGACTACAAACTGCGGCAATATTACTGTTATCATGTCTCCTTTTTTGTAATTGTACTCCTCAGACTCTATAAACTTAAGAAGCGGTTCAACGATTCTCCTAAATGGCGAATATTTGACAATAAGCGGTATGTCAGTGTTTAGCATTGCATATCTCTTTTTTATCTTTTCACCGCTTTCCTCATCTATAGACACATTAAAAGCAATAACATGCTCCGAAATCGTCCTAGCATACCTTAAAGCCCTGATACTGGCTTTATTGATGCTTTCTATTGGGACTATTACCCTATTGCGATAATGATTTTCTGAGATCTTTATGCACTGAAGGTCTTCAGGGCTTACTCTAAGCTGTACAGCCACAGCTCTGTAATGCTTATTTATTTTAAGCATCATAAATACCAAAACAGGTATAACTATTATTACAATCCAAGCACCTTCTCTAAACTTCGTGATACCTACTATTATAACAACTATTGCAGTCACAATAGCACCTGTGCCATTTATAATAGCCTTTATAAACCAGTTTTTGCTTCTCGTCGTTATCCATCTCTTTGCCATGCCTGTCTGCGATAAAGTAAATGATATGAATACGCCAATTGCATAAAGTCCTATTAAGGAAGTAACATTGGCCCTGAATGCCACAATAAGAACAGTAGCCAAAACTGAAAGCAATATTATGCCGTTTGAATAGCTTAACCTGTCACCTCTTTTGTTAAGCTGCCTCGGCATGTGCCCTTCTTTTGCCATTATTGCAAGTAAAAGAGGAAATCCTGAATAAGCGGTATTAGATGCCATTACCAATATTATAAATGTTGTTGCGGTAATGTAGTAGAACATGAAACCTCTACCAAATATTTCGTTTGCTAATTGTATGATTACAGCTTTGTCACCTGCAGTAATGTGATACATGCTTATAAGGACAGATATGCCACCGAATGAAATCAAAACTATGGAAGACAGCAAAATCAAGACAGTTATAGCCCTTTTCACAGATGGTTCTTTAAAATTCGGCACCGCATTGCTTACAGCTTCAACACCTGTCAAAGCAGAACACCCATTTGAAAAAGCTCTTAAAAGCAAAAATAGTGTAACTGGTTCAACAGCTTTTAAAGGTGTGGTAGGAGGCACATATCCTCCTTTTATCTTTACAATACCTGCAATAAGCATCGTAACTATGCCAAAAACAAAAGCATACGTAGGAACACCAAAAATTCTGGATGATTCACGTATACCTCTCAAATTTCCTATCATTAAAATCAAAACAATCGCAATGCATATAAGTATTGAGTAAGGCCTTAAAAATAAAAATGCAGATGTTATCTGATCAACACCTGATGACACACTAACTGCCACTGTCAAAATATAGTCAACAGATAGTGCAGCACCAGCTACTACTCCTGCTATTTTCCCTAAGTTGTCAGATGCGACTATGTAGGCGCCTCCTCCATTTGGATAATTTTCTATTGTCTGTATGTAAGAAAAAGTTAATATCAATAATAGACTGATAATGGCAGCAGAAATATAAAGTAGGTTTTTATACGCCATAAAGCCTATTGCAGGCAGCAAAACTAATAAGATTTCCTCGCCGGCATAAGCCACAGAAGAAATCGCATCGCTGGACAGTATAGGAAGTCCCCATATTACGCCGTATTTCTCATTTTTAATAGCCTTATTTGTCAGTGGTCTACCTATTAAAGCCCTTTTAAATCTATTAAACATCATAACGCCTCCGCTTATTAATAATAACTTATTATAAATCATTATTAATTATTTATCAATATCAATTTATTTATATATTTTACTATTTTTACTGCCTTTCCTCTCTGTATTTATCCATTACGTGGGAAAATATCTCAGCATTTGTAGGTGGAGTGTACGAAATAGCATTTGCGCCAGCCTCTATCGTCTCCATTATTGTCTCATCAGTAGGTCCTCCTGTGGCAATTATAGGTATATTAGGGCAAATATCCCTTACCTTTTTTACGATCTGCGGCGTCTTTTTAGCACCCGATATATTTAGAATTGTTGCGCCTGCATCTACGCGACCTTTTATGTCCTCATTTTCTGAAACAATTGTGACTATTATCGGTATGTCGATCGTAGATCTTATTTTTTTAATTATATCATTTGCAGTAGGTGCATTGACGACGACACCCATAGCACCTTGAAATTCTGCATCAAGTGCTAAATTGACTACCCTCTTGCCTTGTGTAAGTCCACCGCCAACTCCGCTAAACACAGGAATGTCTGACGCCATAATTATAGCGTGTGTAATGACAGGCTGTGGTGTAAAAGGATAAACTGCTAATATGGCATTTGCATTTGTGTTTCTTATTATAGCTATGTCTGTAGTAAAAAGTATGGACTTTATCACTTTTCCATGTATTTTTATACCCGAAACATTTTGTATGACTTCTGGAACTCTGACCATTTTCTGCCTTAAAGGAGACACTATCTCCGGTATTGATAAATTATCCATACATATCACCTCCGAAAATAAAGTTAAAGGCATATTGTAGTATACCACAACTTCGATGTCATTTAAACTGATTTTTTTCTTTTCCATTTAAATAATAAATGGCAATTTGTGTCCTATGCTGAAGGGATGTCTTATCAAGTATAGACGATATGTAGTTTTTCACAGTTCCTTCTGAAATAAAAAGTTTATCAGCAATTTCTTTGTTGGAAAGTCCTTTCGATATGAGATCCATTATTTCTATCTCTCTTTTCGTGAACATCGACATGTCGATTTTTGAACCATCACGCTTGTGAATCCCTTCTTTAATCTTATCAAGAACTACATCCTGTATGACCGAATTGCCTTCGTAGACCATTTTTATGGCATTCTTTATGTTTTCGGGAGAATTATTCTTCAAAAGATATCCTTTTGCGCCGCTCTTTATGGCATCTACTATGTATTCATCGTCGTCAAATGTAGTAAGTATCAAAACCTTCGTCTTTGTACGACTGCATATTTCGTAAGATGCCTGCACACCGTTCATCACAGGCATTCTAACGTCTATCAGTGCAACATCAACTTTGTGATTTAAGCAGTAGTTTAAAGCTTTTAGTCCGTCGTCAACGCAAGACACTACTTCAAAATCTTTATCCATTTCCAATATGATCTTAAGACTTTCTCTAATAAGTGAATCATCGTCGGCAATAATCATCTTAATCGGCATTCAACATCCCTCCAATGGAAGCAAAAATATCACCGAAAATCCATTTGAACCATCTATAATGACTTTTCCTCCAACGCTTTCGCATCTCTCTTCGATGCCTTTAAGTCCAAGTCCTTTTCTTACAACATCAGTGCCAACGCCATTATCTTTCATTTCCACTTTAATAAATTTATTAAGCACGTCAATGGTTAAGGAAACTTTAGTGGCTTTTGAATATTTCATGGCGTTTGTCAACAATTCCTTTACATTTTCCATTATGATATTCCACTGTGAATATGTAATCTTATCAATAATACCAGTGTATTTTAGATTTGCAGAAATATGAGTCTTTAATGCAAAATCATCCAAAACAAGCTTCAATCTGTTAAGCCCCATCTGTTCCGGTGGTGGTTTTATCTCCCTTAATGCAATTCTTATGCTTTCAAGTCCATTTCGCAATGTGTCTATGGTGCTTTGGATCATCTTTTTTGCATCATCTTTGTTTCTATCCATTAGGACCTTCGAAGCTTCCAACTGCATCAAACTCCCTGATATAGTATGCCCAATATCATCGTGGATTCTCTGTGACAGCTTATTTCTTTCTTCTAACTGCGTAGTGTATTTAAGCTGCCTTTCATACTCTTCATTTTTATCTATTCTTATATATAAATCCTGTACTTTCCACCTCAATTCATCGTTTCTCTTTTTTAAGCTTTCTAACTTATCGTATGACATTTTGCTGAGAAATAATATAAGGTACGACATCAACAATGTAATAATATATTCTGGCATCAATTCACTTTTAATAAATATCATAACTGAGAGCGAAACGACAAGGCTAAACAAATACGTAGTCAATCCCAAAAATATCTCATAAATATTAAGTGGAACTAAAAACACAAAAAAGCCGCTGACATAATTATACAAAAACAGCAACAAGCCCATGGACAGAAGCAACATAAGCTTTTTTATCATCCTTCCATTTGTTAAATAATACGCCATATTGATACAAATGTATAGAAGAATGAAACCAACAAACTCTGCCGGATATGTAGCCACATCTGTGTATATGTATTTTACAATAATGTATAAAATAATGATCAATTTTGTCGCAATAATCCATATTTCCATAAAAATATCTCCTTGATAGACTAATTATATTTTATCCCAAAATGATTGTATTTGCACCATAAAAAAAAAATAAGGCTTAAAGCCTTAAATTATACAAAATCTGCCGTTTTATTAGACATCTTCATTTTATACGATGCAATCAGTATAAAAGTTAAAGCGAATGCCAGTAATATAAAAATATTCAGCAATACATCACTACTGGACGTGGCACCTTCTATTTTTGTTATGGCATCAATAGCCCATCTTTGCGGCATAAAATATGAAACCTTTTGAAAAACCTTCGGCATGACTTCAATAGGCCAAAAAGCACCTCCCAACATACAGCTTGGAGTTATTATCAATGTCGATAATCCTCCAGATTGAGCAGTGGAATCGCTAAATGCTACGATAAGCATACTAAGCCCTATAGCAGATATCCCAAACACAACAAGAATTACAAATATTTCTAAAAAAGATTTGTCAAAAGGAAGCTTCAGAAACACAGCCAAAAGCAGCATGATAAGCCCTATCTGAAACAAAGTCACTATCATATTCACTATAAAGTTGCTTAATGCATATACTATAGATTTGACGGGTGCAGCGTATATCCTGGAGTAAGTTTTATCTCGTTTTTCCTGCAGCATAAGCTCTGCTATCCTGCTCGTCCCCAACATCAAAAACATTATAAACATACCTACGCTGCGTGTCATTATATCGTTGATCACGCTTTTGTCTTTAACTGTGTATTCTCCTAATTTTATCAATGCATTTTTTTCGTATTCTTGGTACATTTTATAAAACGTGCTGCTGTCCCCATTAGAAGAAATCGACAGGTATTTTAAATTGCTGATGTATTCATCAACATAACTTTTTACGGCCAAGGCGACCTCTTTGCCTTTGATAGACACGATTTGAACTTTTAAAGGTTTATCTTCAATTACATTTTTGCTGAAATCTTTTGGAAATATAATCGCAAAATCGATATTTCCTTTTGTAACGTATTTATCCAAATTGCTTTTATCAATATTGACAACTTCGAACTTTTGAGAATCTTTAAATGAGTTTGCTAAGTCTTTTGATAATATGCCTGTGTCGTTGTTTATGACCCCAATCGTTAATTTTGAAGTGCCAGACAGATTCATCGTCAAAACTACAAAAGGTATTAAAACCGACAACAGTATATAAATCAAATTCCCTTTTCTCCTGAAAAACAATTTTAAAGTATTCTTTACAAGAATAAAAGTATTTCTCACGATTAGAAAGCCTCCTTTCGGAACAAATAAGCGGCTAAAAACACGAAAACAAAGGCACATGCCAAATTAATGATTATCGCTAATAATACATCATTGTAGTTATTGGCAAAAGCCACATTTAATATGGCTGAATTCGTCCATTTTATTGGTGATATGTCGGACAAATTTTTAAATAAACCTACCGCAGCGTCTACTGAAAAATAAGAACCACCCAAAAATGCTATAAAAGGAATTATTGCATTGACAATCCCTGAAGCAACGCCGCTGTTTTTAAATAAAAATCCGAGGCAGATTCCAAGACTTATAGAAAATATGATCTCACTTATTATTATCAACGTGATTGTGTATATATCATTTCCCCAATAAGCTTTAAGTATAAACCTGCTGTACAGAAAAACTAAAATTGACTGCAAAAAAACTGATAGCGATGAACCTAAAATTTTTCCCAATAATATCTCATGTTTTTTAGCAAGGGTTGTAAGCATTCTATTGCCTGTATTTCTCACTCTCTCACTGTTTATAGAGTAAATGCCGCTTATAGAGCCATAAAGTATGATTAACGTCAACATGGTGATTGAATAGTAATCGTAAGAAGACGGCTGTCTCTCGCTATTTAACGACACTATTTCCGCAAAGTCGTAATTGCCACTTACATTTATTTTTGATAATGATTGTGGATTTTCCTTTGCTACGACAGCAACAACATTAAATCTGTCAACAAAAGTTTTGAGAATCGTTTCAACAATGTTTGTATCAACAAAGTCTCTGTCGTTTTTGTAAAATACTATATTATTTCCTCTTAAGACAATGTAACCCGCACAATTATACTTTACATTTCTAACATCGTTTATGCCACTGGCTATTTCTTTCACCTCATGAAACCTTATCCCCAGCTTCTCACAGCTATCCACAAAATTATTAAATCCTTTCGATAGCTCTTTGCTTCCGTTATCTGTGTATTCTACGCTGATATTGCTTATTTTGTGATCTCCATTAAATGTATTTGAAAAAGCAAAACCTAATATAGTCATAAGGACTATGGGAAATAAAACCATGAATACCATAGCTTTCTTACTTCTAAAATTTTCCTTTATTTCTCTCAATGCGATTTTTAATACTCTCATGATCAATCCACCTTAATCTCTTAATTTTCTACCTGTAAGCGTCAGAAATACCGTCTCTAAATCAGGCGTCTGTGTCTCAATGTTTTTGATAGCTATGCCATCAGATGTAAAGTAGTGAATTATCTTGTCAAGGTTGCTGACATCCCTATAGCTTACGATTTTTACCGTATTTTCATCTATATCAATGCTTTTTACTCCGTTAATAGCTTTAAGTTTGTTTTCATCTATATTCGCCACTGAAGTGACAGTTATCATCACCGTATTCGTATCTGTAATGATTGATTTAAGTTCTTCTTTAGTGCCCTCGGCAATTATCTTTCCATGATCGATTATGGAGATTTTCGTGCATATGGCTTCAACTTCCTCCATGTAATGGCTTGTGTATATTACAGTGCTTCCCATCTCATTTAGCTTTTTCACAGATTCTAAAATATGATTTCTTGATTGAGGATCTATGCCGACTGTAGGTTCGTCCAATATTATTATCTTCGGCTTATGCGCTATCGCACATGCTATATTAAGTCGCCTTTTCATTCCTCCCGAAAATTTATTTGCCATCCAATTTGCTTTGTCTTGTAGACCTACGAATTCCAACGCCATGTCAACACTTTCTTTAAGTTCTCTGCCTTTAAGTCCGTAAAGACTTGCAAAAAAGCTTACATTTTCGTATGCGGACAGTTCTCCATAGATAGCAATGTCCTGTGGCACAACGCCAATATTCATTTTAGCGAAATCAGGCTCTCTTTTTATGTCCCTCTCCATCACATAGACTTTTCCGCTGTCTATCTTCAAAAGCCCGCATATTATATTTATAGCTGTACTTTTGCCAGCACCATTTGGACCTAAAAAGCCGTAAATCTCTCCTTCTTCAATTTCAAGATTTACATTGTCAATTGCCACTAAGTCCCCAAATCTTTTGGTCAATCTTTCAAATTTCACAGCTTTCATAAACATTCTCCTTTATTTGAATCTTACGTTTAAATCATATAACAAAAATTGATCTTTATTAAGTACAAAAAGTCACTACTTGTATATGACTTTTGTCACAAAAAAAGAGACGGCCATAACCGTCTCCATGATTATATATAAAAAGGCTCGCAATGATCTTCGCTTCAGCCTATATAAATCTTTGCACACCTGTATTAAATCAAACCTTATGACTTAATACAAGCATCTCAAAACCTATATAAACCTTTGCTCGACCATTATAAATACCTTAGAAACCTAATATAATCTCTCGACTATATTAGACCTCCAGCCTAAGTACAACGCTAAGCTATACATCTGGCCTGCGGAACTTATAATGATCTTAGCTCGACTATAATACATCTCTTTTAACCTTATATTAATCTCTATGACTAATATAAAGCCTTACAAGACATATTACAGTCTGCCCGCCGACTGATATTGGACCATTAGATCCAATATCAATCTTTGGCCGATCATCTAAGAACTTTCGTCCTTAGATGATCTTGGCTCAACCATTGCGAACCTTACGATATTATATTGTCCCGATTACGACATAATATACTTAAAAGCATGTGGTAAATTTAGGAATCTTTATAATTCAAAGCGATTACATCTTTTCTGCCTTCTAAATAATTTTTGTCAATTTCGATTTCATTGGATTGAATCTTTTGTCCACCTGTCATCTTCAAAAAATTATCCTCTGTCTCAATTGGAAAATCGACGTTGCTTGTCCTATAGTGCATCGCAATGGTCAACTTTGGCTTAAGCTGTTCAACTACTTTTACCGCTTGCCTGTCATCAATTGTGTAATACCCGCCAACCGGCACCATCAATACATCTATATCTCCTATGTCTTTTATCATATCGTCTGTAAGTATGTGTCCAAGATCTCCTGCATGGCACACCTTTATGCCATCAACTTCCATCACAAATATAATGTTTTTACCTCTTTTAGCCCCATGCTCGTCATCGTGAAACACGCTTACTCCTTTTATATGAACACCTTTCACATCGTGTTCACCAGGAGTATTTACGATCTTATAATCTCCTTTTACGGCTTTAAAGTAATTGTGGTCAAAATGGGAATGGGATGATGTCACAATATCAGCTTCTGTTTCAGGCAGCGGGTATCCTACAGTCTTATCAAACGGATCTGTCACTATACTTACGCCATCTTCTGACACTATTTTAAAGCAGGAATGTCCAAAATACCGTATTTTCACATTAACACCTCCTATGCCATATTATAACACATTATCTTATCCTATATTAACATCATTGGCGCGATTCATAGCTTTATCATAAATCTCATCTGGATAGCCTAATAATCTCAATATCTTTATAGCGTTTCTGCTTTTTGATGGCCCTTTTTGTAAAAGATAATTAAATCGCACATCATTATCATCTACTTCTTCTTCAAAATGGTAATTATCGTACATATCTTTTACAAGATTTGTTAACTCCATGTCATGAGTCGCAGCTACAACAAAGCAATTTTTGCTTGCAAGATATTTGAGGACTTCGCAAGCTGCACTTACTCTTTCTGCCGTATTAGTTCCTCTAAAGATTTCATCCAGTATGCATAAGACTGGCACTTCTCCACCTGTAACATCAATTATCCTTTTTAAAGATTTTGCTTCAACCATAAAATAACTATCACCGCCAATTATATTGTCCAATGTCCCAATAGATGTCATTACATTAAAAAAGCTTGATGAATAATCTTTTGCAAGAACAGTATAAAAAGTCTGAGCAAATATAGCATTTATACCTACCGTTTTTAAAAACGTCGATTTGCCCGACGCATTTGAACCTGTCAGCAATACACCTCTGTCCGAAACCTCTAATGAATTAGGTACAGGATTTCTCAACAATGGATGGTATATATCGACTGCTTTAAAATGATATGGCAGATCTTTATCTAATACGGGTTTTGCATAATACTTCAAACTACTTTTGTATGAAGCCAAAGCTATATACGCATCCAACTTTCCAAGCTCAACATATACAGTAAGCAAATCATCTTTATATTTGTTAATCAAATTGATCGATCTATAGAAACTTTTTACTTCTACAAGAAATAAAACATTTATAAATGTAAAAATTCCTGTAGGGTCACCACCTGATGAAGCTCTTTCAAAATTTTCTATCCACTTTATATTATTATAGATCTTCTTTACCTTAATAAAAGCAGATTTCAATGTGGATAAATCATAAATTTCTCCTTTATCCATCATCTTTATTATCTCATTTACAGATTTTAAAATTTTTGACATATATTCGAAGACGATTATGCCTTCCAACAGTTTGTTCTTAGTATTTGTGTAAATCATTCCATTTACCATAACAAGTCCAATTATAAAAAGTATTCCAAACGCATGTGTAAAAGCAATAATGATTGGAGACAAAACAACTAATATAGATAATATTTGCAAAATATAATATGTGGAAATCGGATTTTGATTTATCTTTATTCCTTGCATTAGATAGTTCAAAATATCCACATCGTACTTTTTGCCAATCCTATGCAATCGGCTCTGCACAGACATGGCATAACTTTTATTTTCCATAAATCCTTCAATTGCGGCATCCCGCTTTTTTAATTCTTCCTCATCAAACAAAGGAAATCTCAAAAGCGAATATAAATATTGTTGTCCTGCAATTGACATTGTATGATCAAGCTTTCCAAAGATAAAATCCATATCAAGATCATTCCAAGTGATATCATCTACATCCATTTTATGAATTTCATCCTTTTTTATTTCATCCCAAAGCCTTCGTATTGATTCAAAGTTTCGTTTTTCTTCTCTTTCAATACCCCAGTTTTTTTCTATTTCTTCTTTTATCTTTTTCCTAATCTTATTTTGCTGGACTCTATTCACAATTATCATGATGGCAATGCCTACAAAAGGCATTATGAAAAATAAATGATTCACCTGAAAGCCTAATAATAATCCACCGCCAATGAGAACGACATATAAAAGTTCTAAAATAAATTCTACGCCTTTCATAAATACTCCTCCATAAAAATATTAGGCGGATTACCCGCCTTTACATTTTCTCTGGTGCTGTTATCTTCAGCATATCAAGTACGTTCTTTATTACAATTCTTGTGGCATCGATTAAAACTATCCTTGCTTTCATCAGTTCTTCGTCAACGCCTCTCACCCTGCAGCTATTGTAAAAAGTGTGAAACAGTGATGCCACATCGAGTATATACCGCGTAATCCTGTGAGGAGCCATGGTATTTGCTGCTATTGTAATTTCCTCCGGCAGATACGCCAATTTTTTAATCAAGCTGATTTCCGCCTCTTCTTTCAACAATTTTAAGTTGACTTCTTTTAAATTGTCTGTATCAATCCCGTCTTCTTTCAATTGCCTTAATATAGAACATATTCTGGCATGGGCGTATTGAACGTAAAAAACTGGATTCTCATTCGACTGCTCAACAGCCAAGTCCATGTCAAAGTCAACAGCGCTGTCTGCCGAACGCATATTAAAGAAAAATCTTGCAGCATCTTTGCCGACTTCATCAATCAAATCTCTCAATGTCACCATTTTGCCTGTCCTTTTTGACATCCTTACTACTTCTTTGCCTTTCATAAGCCTTACAAGCTGCATCAAAAGCACGTCAAGCCTATCGGGATCAATGCCTAATGCTTTCATGGCGCCCTTCATCGGTGCTACATGTCCATGATGATCGGCACCCCATATGTCAATGACCCAATCAAAGCCACGAGTCACAAATTTATTCTTGTGATAGGCTATGTCAGATGCTAAATATGTGGGAAAACCATTAGCCCTTACCAATACATCGTCCTTTTCAGCGCCAAAAAGCGTCTCTTTAAACCAAAGAGCACCATCTTTCTCATACGTATAGCCTTTTTCTTTAAGTTCTTTTATGACTGATTCTACCTCACCGCTTTCATGCAGTGTATTTTCAGAAAACCATACGTCGTACTCTATCCCGTACGCTTCAAGGTCCTCTTTAAGTTTGGCTATGTTCTTTTTAAGCCCATACTGTATTAATGCTTTTCTCCTATCCTCTGGATCTGCATCTTTGTACTTATCACCGTATAATTCTAAAAACTCTTTCGCCCTTTCAATTATGTCGTCGCCGTGATAGCCACCTTCAGGCACTTCGGCATCTTCACCCAATAATTGCAAATAGCGCGCTTCCAATGACAAGCCAAATTTCTCTATTTGGTTGCCAGCATCGTTTATGTAAAACTCCCTCGTAACATCATATCCTGCATAGTCCAATATAGATGATAGGGCGTCACCTAATGCGCCGCCTCTGGCATTTCCCATGTGCATAGGTCCCGTTGGATTTGCTGATACAAACTCCACCTGAACTTTTTTGCCATTTCCGATATTCACTCTGCCGTAATCTGAGCCTTTTTCTTTTATAAGCATCAATGCTTCAACGCTATAATCATCATTCAAGTAAAAATTCATAAACCCTGGACCAGCTATTTCCACCTTTTCAATCATGGTGCCTTCAAGCTTAAGTCCATCTTTAATTATTTCTGCGATTTTTCTCGGCGGCATCTTTGCAGATTTCGCCATTATCATAGCTGTGTTTACAGCTAAATCTCCAAATTGTTTTTCTTTAGGCTCTTCTATTTCCACTGATGGAATTTCTTCAATGTTTAAAAGGCCGTTTTTTCTGGCTTCCTCTATAGAGTTTATCACCATTTCAGTTATCTCATCTTTTACCTTTTGTACGATATTATCCAAATTAATTAACCTCCCGCACTGTTAAATGTAGTTCGTTATCGCTTAATACTCTTTTATCTAAATCGATGGCATATTTAAGTTTTAACTCTCCACCATTTTCCGTCAAATTTACTTTTATTTCATCAGATTTTACACCAAGCATTATATTGCCAAAAGGAGTCACATAGTTTGATTCATGCCTTGTGTTCTTTTCAAATACCATCTTTGATTGATTGTCTCCAAATCTCATTAAGATTACTGAATCTTCGCCAACTTTCAACGTAGTCGTCGTCTTATCCAAGCCAGAAAGCTCAGACTCATCATACTTTATATAGTAGTATTCGCCTTTTTTCAAAAATTCACCCTCTGTTATAAGCTCTATCGTATCTGTCTCATTTTGCGCATTTTTCTGTGTGCCTTTAACTGTAATCAAAGCTTTTTTCAAGCTAAACTCCCCTTTACCAGTTTGTACATTTCTCATTGTAAGCAGATAAAGCCAATTGTATAAGCTCATCAATAAGTTTGCTGTATGGCTTTCCCGATGCCTCCCAGAGCTTAGGATACATGCTGATTTGCGTAAATCCTGGAATCGTATTTAATTCATTCAAGTAGACTTTACCCGTATTTTTGTCCATCAAAAAGTCTACTCTGGCCATTCCCCTCACGTCTAATGCCGTATACGCTTTTATTGCCAAATCTCTTATCTCCTCCATCTTAGCATCAGGTATAGGCGCCGGAATGAAAAGTTTTGATGCTTCATCAAAATACTTTGCATCGTAATCGTAAAATTCGTGTGCAGGAACAATCTCGCCAGCGACAGACGCTTCTGGATTGTCATTGCCTAAAACGGAGCACTCAATCTCCCTTGCATCAATGCCTTCTTCTACAATAATCTTTCTATCATACTTTGCAGCAATTTTCAAGGCATTAAACAGCTCGCCCTCATTGTGAACTTTTGTTATTCCAACACTTGAACCCATATTTGCCGGCTTTACAAAGCAAGGATATCCAATCTTTTCTGATATTTCGCTTTTTACATATTCATACTTCTCTGCATCATTTACATCTTTTCTGTATACGACTGTAAATTTCGGCGTAGGTATTCCAGACTCCAAAAAAATCCTCTTTGAAAAGACTTTATCCATGCACAACGATGACGAAAGCACATTAGGTCCCACATACGGCATCTCAAGAAGCTCCAAAAGACCCTGTACTGTTCCATCTTCTCCATTGGGTCCATGCAAAACCGGAAAAACTACATCAATTGGATAAAATTCGTAGCTTCCGCCTTTAAATGCAATTATCCCTTTGTACATAGTGGAAGGCCCTATCAAAGCAGGCACAGCTTCTTTTTCCCATTCGCCTGTGGGAATCTTGTCAACATCTCCGCCGTATAAATACCATTGACCATTTTTCGTTATGCCTACCATGTAGACTTCGTACTTTTCTCTATCTATATTGTTAATTATAGAAGTGGCTGAAACCCTTGAAACTTCATGCTCTCCAGACTGCCCCCCAAACAATACAGCTACTTTAAGCTTATCCATAAAAGAATTCATTCCTTTCAAATAGTATACATATAATTAATTATGTATTGTTCATTAATTATATTCTAACCTTTTAGAAATATGGATTCAAGCTAAAGTTTTCAATAGGATAAAATATTAAGGCGGATAAATCCGCCTTAATAAGTTAATTTGTCACTTCGCTTTTGAAAATCTCTTTAGCTACTGTGCTGCTTGCTTTTCTTACCAATATAAAGATTGTATTGTCACCAGCTACAGAGCCAACGATGTCATCGCACTTTAATAGATCTATCATCTCGGCTACAGCAGATGCCGCTCCAGACAGTGTCCTTATGACAATGATATTTCCATTGCATTTAATATCAACTATGGATTTTAAGAAATTATTTTTGGGAAGACTGCAGTCTTCATTAAAAGCATATTTATATGATTTCATATCAGTGCTTGGAACTTTTATCAACCTTAGCTCTTTAATATCTTGTGAAATTGTGGACTGTGTAGCTATAATTTTATTTAGCTTAAGCTCCTCTATAAGCTGTCTTTGGTTTATTATTTCCTTTTCTCTTATTATCTCGATTATCTTTGATTGTCTCAAAGCCTTTTGATTATAAACCATAATTATCAAAACCGCCTTTGTAAGTATCCATAGCACTTGATATAATATCTTTTAAGCTTTTAAATCAGCAAGTTTTCTTTCGACAACAGGACTTAAGATTATGGAAGTTCCGCTTCTGCCCATTACTGCCAATTTCGCCTTGCTTAATGATGCTATTATCGACTTTCTTCCCATCTTAGATTCTGCAAACATCATTGCCGCTTTGACTTTAGGCAGCATTGAGCCTTCTGCAAAATGTCCTTCTTCCATATATCTTTTGGCTTCTTCTACCGTCAGCAGCGATAAATTCTTTTGGTCTGGCTTATTGAAGTTTATGGCGACTTGTTCCACTGCCGTAAGTATCATGAGAATGTCAGCATTTAAAATTTCAGCTAATTTTTCAGAAGCCAGATCCTTATCTATAACTGCTGGAACGCCTTTTAAGCTTCCATCTTCATTCTCAATTACTGGCACGCCACCACCGCCTACAGCAATAACCACATGGCCTGCACTGACAATCGTTTTTATCAATTCTTCTTCCACGATCTTTTTCGGCATCGGTGATGCGACAACTCTCCTGAAACCTCTGCCAGCATCTTCTTTTATTGTATATCCTTTTACCCTTTCCAAATATGATGACTAAAATCAATAGAAGCAGTTTTGCAACCGTTACGATCGCATTTACAACACCAGGTGTTATCTCCAGCGTATTTGAGCGATTATTCCATTGTTCTTTCCCCGATATTATTAGATTACCGCCACCACATTTTATAAGTTTTTAAGACTATATAGTAACATTAAAAGGCCAGAGAAGAAATTTATCTTCCCCGGCCTTTCTGGGCTTTAATGAGGAGACTTAGAAGTTATTGTTCTGTATCATGCTTTCCTCGGCTTTCTTGATAGCGAGTTTTACAAGATTGCCGCAGTCACGAGATGATACACTTCCCCAACCTTCAGTCTTTACAATGTCGTAAACGCCTAGCTCCTTTGCCAATTCCTCTTTCAAGTTATCTGACATGAGGCTATTGCGACGTCTACTCATTTTCAATTCCTCCTTTTGGGCCCATTTATATTTTTCCTACTAACCGCTTTTTTATTCTGACAAAGAAATTACATCGTCAAATTTCCTTGATTTGTCTTTATGACTTTTAAAATCTTCTCCTCGACGCCATTTTCTGCGTTGATGTATACGTAAAATGTATCGCCGCTGTAAGTCCCTTTAAATTCATAAGCCAAAACTTCTTTTCCTCCTTCCAATGGTATTATGCACAATCGGCTGCTTTCAATTTTTAAATTCTTGCTGACTTTGCTTTGCGCTTCAGATTCCGTAAGCTTCGGCTTTTCTATTTTTCTATCAACGTGGGACATATAGTACGATGTGGCATCAAAACCTACTACGTCGCCATTGTCCAATGCTATTTTTACTTTGACAATATCAGGATAGATTCGTACGTTATCCTGAACAGGAGTAAAATTAAATTGGACTGTTCCATTGGCTTTTATAGAGTACGTATTTTCCATATTGCTAAATCCATGTGCTGTTAAAAATTTCGTGGCATAGTTTAGAGCCTGTGTTTCTGATATATTCACTTTAGAAACTGCCCTTTGATCCATAAGCCATATTACATGTCCGCCCTTCTTGCTTACATTGACATATATAGAAGGAGCATTTTGAGTCGGCTTTAATTCTACTCCATACGCATTTATCTTTCCATTGTTAGGACTGTATTTAACTGCAGACGATACTGGCTTTCCTAAAAACCTCTTGGCTATTGACACTGCATTATCGTATGAAACATTGCTGCCAGTCAATCCTTTTGGCGTTAGCTTTGCTTGGCTCTCAGAAAAGGGCCCATCGTATATAAGTGTTGGATAGTTAGACATCTGTTGATTTACAGTATTCATATTCACATTTAGTATTTTGCTGTCTATCTGGCTCATCTTTTGAGTGCCTTTTTTGTTTAAGTTGTCTAAATCGTACCCACCTTGTATTTTGCTTCTTAAATCCTGTAGACTCTTTCCAAGGTAAACTGCGTAGTTGTGTAGCTCTGATATTGTCTTTAAATCTTTGTCTGTCAATTTTTCCCCATCAGCGACGTTTTTTGAGAGGCTGTAAGAATAATCGCCGATTTGAGACAAAAATTTTGAAGTGTTGTCTAATTCAGGCTGGCTTATGGGAAGCTGGCTTAAATTTTCCTGTGCCTCAAAAGCCTGCCTCCACACATCGCTTAAAATTGGTATTGTCGTATTTTCCTGCGATGAAACCATCAATTTGCCTGTTGATGTTTCTATATTTTCTATACTGCTTACAAGCTGATAAAAAGATCTATCGTACTGTGCTTGTAAATATCTGTGATATGTTACTTTCTGCATGTATTGGTTGTATCCCCATGCACCTACTACTAAAAGCAAAAGAAGCATTACAACTGTTGATATTCTCTTCATTTACATCACCTACCTTGCAAATATATGGTTGCCAATTTGTGTTATTATTGACCTATTAAAAATCCAGTAATTTTGTACTCTCGACGCGTTGTAGTAGTATAACGCTCCACCTGTTGGATCCCATCCTGCTATTGCATCCTGAGCTGCTCTTATACAGTCTTGAGTGGGAGGAAGCCACATTTGCCCGTCATCAACTGCAGAAAACGCCCCCGGTTGGAAAATCACCCCTGCAATTGTATGCGGAAACATCGGTGATCTTACCCTGTTCATCACAACCGCTCCAACAGCCACTTTCCCTATAAAAGGCTCTCCCCTCGCTTCACCGTTTATAAGCATTGCCAAAAGGTATACGTCGTCGTTTGTGGTCGTAGATGTTACAGGAGTATATGTACTTGATATTGAAGTATATTTGCTAATATTAAATCCTAAAGCTACTTTCGTCTGATCGTCCACAATTCCAGTCACATTGAGTCCATTATTGGCCTGAAATTTTCTCACAGCCAGCCACGTTCTGACTCCAAAAAATCCATCTACAGGTCCATCGTAATATCCCCAATCTTTTAGCCTTGATTGAACTCTCGATACATCTGAACCAGAATTGCCCCAATACAAATTCGCCATTGTCCTCATGGACATGTTTAACGTGCTTAACTCGACGCAAAAAGTCGTAAATAATATTAGTATAAGCAACACTACTTTTACCCGTGAAACGGAATAGTTTTTCATCTCTTTCCTCCTCTACAAATTAGTATTTGTAGATATTTTTTGTAGAGAATCAAACTTTATACACGTGTCCCAAAACTTTTATATGATCTATATTTGGGTCCTCCGTACCCTGAAGCTGACAATGCTGTTTTTTAAGTAACTTTACCCTTTCAATTATGTCTTTTGTTATCCTTTCACCTGGACAAATCATGGGTATGCCTGGCGGATATGCCATAATCATCTCCGCACATATTTCACCTGCTGCATCATCCAAAAGGACTGACCTGCTTTTGCTGTAATATGCATCCCTTGGAGCAACGATGACTTCCGGTCTTATGATATTTCCTGCTGTTATTTCACCGTGATTTTTCTTCATCTTAGCAAATTCCCTTAAACTGCAAATAAGATGCTCTACATCATCTTTTTCATCGCCAAGACTTATTATTGCCATTATATTGCTAAGATCCGCCATCTCCAATTGAATATGATATTTAAGCCTCAATTCCCTCATTATCTCGTATCCCGTCATGCCTGTTTTTGATACATTTATGACAAGTTTAGTGGGATCTAACATATATGGGCTCATTATATCATTTTGGGTAATGGCTTTTAATCCTTCTATCTTGTTGATTTCCTCTCGAGCGTATTCTGAAAGTTCGATGACTTTCGCAAGCATTTTTTCACCTTTAGTAGCCAACTGTTTTCTCGCCACATCTAATGATGCCATCAAAACGTATGAAGCAGACGTAGACTGTAAAAGATTTAAAATTGACTTTATTGAAGACACTTCTACTCTATTTCCTTTAGACAAAAGAAGAGAGCTTTGGGTCATTGAGCCGCCCGTTTTATGTATGCTAAGAGCACAAATGTCAGCTCCCAGTGTGATACCGCCAGGAGGCATGTCAGGATGGAAATAAAAATGGCTTCCATGCGCTTCATCGCACAAAACTGCCATATTATTTTCATGTGCCAAATGAATTATTTTTTCCAATTCTGAAGTAATGCCATAATATGTAGGATTTAATATGAGGACAGCTTTAGCATCAGGATTAGCTGAAATCGCCTCTTGTACCTTGTCGGCGCTAATTCCTAATGCTATATCTAAATCCTCATCTATTTCAGGATACAGGTAAACAGGTACTGCACCTGATAAGATGAGGGATGAAAAAGCTGATTTATGGGCATTTCTTGGCATTATTATCTTGTCACCCGGTTCTGTAGCTGCCATTATCATGGCTTGTATCCCAGACGTAGTGCCATTAATTAAAAAATACGCATAATCTGCTCCAAAAGCCTGCGCTGCAAGTTTATGTGCTTCTTCTATTACGCCTATTGGATTGGCAAGATTGTCTAAATCTTCCATGCTATTTACATCAATACCCATTACTGCACTTCCAACATATTGGGTAAATTCTTCATTTCCTTTACCATGTTTATGCCCAGGAACGTGAAAGGCATACACATTTTCCTCTACATAATTTTTTAGCGCCTCAAATAAAGGCGCATCATTCTGGGTGTACTTCGTCATCTAAATTTTCCTCCTAATCTTTTAATGCCATTCTTATTTCATTAAAGTATCTTTCCAACACTTCTACGACTTTAAATTTTACCTGTGGTTTTTCTGTCTCTATCATGGACAATTCGTCTTCTGACAAGAACCTGCTTAATTCTTTCTTTGTTTCTTCGCTTGTAAGCCCATGTGTTATATCTATAAAACACAGAGGCGGAAACATCACACACCACCAATTTTTCCCTTCCCCCTTGCCTATGACAATCCTAAGTGCATTGTAATTTCCTGCAGGCAATGTAATTGTGCCGTAGTATTTTGTAGGAAAGTCAAAGCGACCGTACATGACTTTGACATCATAATTTTTCCCATTAGCGTAAACAGTATCCTGTGCTATTTTCTGTATGTATGGTATGTTCTTCTTTATTATTTCTTCTGACTCCTTTAGATTTGTCACACCGATGAATTTGTCGTTCATGCTTTTGATTACCGCATCTCTCACTTTTAGCTTTAAACTTTGGTCCTCTTTAGAATCGCTGTTGGCTATGACGTGAAATCTGATAAGCTTATTTGAGATATTCCTTTTCATGGCATATGTGTCGTCATTTTTGCCGATCTCAAAGAGAAATACTGTAGAAATTATCAGAACACTTGCAATAAGACGTTTCATTATGTATAATCCCCCAATTATTTTTATTTGACAATCATAAGGTAAATTGTCTTCGATTTCAATTATTGCCAAATAAGACTGGAATTATACAAAATTTATCTAAATAAGCCTATCCGCCTAATGTGTGTAGTCACTATAGGCTCCACCACAATATCTGGAAATTTCTCATTCCAAGTTGGCCCAACTTTGCTCCAAAGCGAAGGATTGTACTTCTCAATGTAATCTCCCACGCCAATCATATCGACTTTTAAATCCTTCTGGAATCTTTTAAGTGATTCATTAATCATTTTGTCAATGATACCATCGGCTTTTTTCTCCATTGTACTTAAGACATTTGTGTCAAACATCTCGCCATGTTTTTGAAAGCTGTATTCAGTCACTTCTCCTTCCACATCGTATTTCAATTTGTATATTATCTTCCCGTTTTGCTCGGTAACCTGTCTTTTCATAACGGTATTTGTGATGTTAAATGGCACCTTTACTTCCTTGCCATCCGTTGTGGGCATGTCAAATGTTATGTCTCCACCTTTTACATAACCCATAAGCCACATGTACCCCATATTTTCTCCATCTGACATCCATCCTGCCAGTCTATAGTTTTTTATGATGGCAGAACCAGCAATTTTTAGCTCATCTTTTCCCGCTGATATGACTGGAATTATGGCATTTCCATTTGTGTCATGCAACGATTTAGTTATTTTATTGTAATCTATATTAGGAAATATTGACGTCCTGTTGTACTGCTTGAATATATCATCAATATACGCGCCAATATCTGGATCAAATTTATAATTTTTAAGCAGTATATCCTGTGCCTTGCCATCTGCCACAAGCAACCTTAGCTTCCTGCTTAATTCATAGCTTCTATCCAAAGTATCCAATACTTCAAGGAATTTATCCCTATTGCTGACTACATCTTTGCCTAATATTACAGCTTTCGTATGGCCTAAATAAAGCCTTTTATCAAGTCTTGTGCTTACATGCCGGGATGCAGAGAAGACCGTATCTCCGACTTCTGATATGGAGAAATTAGGCTGTCCACCTCCACCACCGCCACCACCTGCAGCACTGGACACCTGTTTTACATTCGGAAATTGAAAAGTCACTACGTAATTTTTAGCTTGATTTGACGTATCAATCCCTATAGCCATCACAAACGCTCTGTCTTCAATCTCAATCTTATCCCAACAGCCAGTCAAAATTAACGGTATAATCAGTATCAATGTGATAATGAGTTTCCTCATTGCTTTTCACCTCCATGTCTCAGTTTCACTATAGCCGACATTAATAAAGGAAGGATAATCACAAAAAATAGCGTCAAATATGTAGCGTATGATGCATATCTGTATACCTCTACGATTGATTCGGGTATAAGCGCCATGAAGTATATGACAGGTACAAGCGGTATAACAAAATATGAATGTTCCCTTGCTTTTATAAGCTTTGACAAACTTAGTGTAGCAGCATAATGAAAAACAGATATAGATGTAAACACTGCAAACGTCCAAATGCCCATTATAAGGCTTTCGAGATTTTCAATGAAAAAGCCCGGAAAGTTGATTGATTTTATGACTGTAAGCAATGGCCACAATTGGACACTGGTTTCCTTGTACCCGAATATGCCTATGGTGAAAAACGTGATGTAAAGATAAAAAAATATTATGGAAAAAAAAGAGACGTTTATGCTTTTTTTAAGCTTATTTCCTAATTGAATATATGGAAATATGACGTACAATATTTCAAATCCCACAAAACTGTAAGTAGTCTGCAAAATGCCCTTTGCAAACCTTAACGGTGAAATCCTAAGTATAGGCAGAAAATTGCTTAAATCTATATCTGTAATAGCTGGCAAAAAGATGATTATGGTAGGTATAACCATTACAGGGAAAAGTATCTCTGACATTCTGGCAATAGGTTCTATACCATATCGCACAATATATGCTGTTGCGAAAAGCAAAGTTATCATTATGACCTCTATAGGTGTACTATTCAATAGGTATGACTTTGCCACTTCACCGAATATCCTTAAATTTAAACTGCAAAAAATCAAAAAATACACGATCAAGAATACCGTAAGCAAAACAGATACAGGTTTAGTCATGATCTTCTCAGAGTACTCTACAAATGTCTCCGTTGGAAATTTTGACGCCACGAAACTTATAACCCTGGCAAATATTAAAGCCACAAGCCCTCCTAAAAGTATCACAATAAGACCATTGGGTCCTGCTGCCTTAGCCACATCTGCAGGCAAGCTTAATACACCAGCTCCTAACATAGTGGTAAAAAGCAGTATGGAAAGCTGATTTTCTGAAATCTTGTCATTGTTTTTTATCATTATTATCCCTCCGGTCTATCTCCATGCTTTCGATCTTTTCTGGTCTTAAATCTTTCATCCGTTTTTTGTCCTGCGTATCAAGTGTAGGTGGTCTTTTTTTTAAAGACCATTAGCGGTGCTCTTATAATTGTATCTGCCAAATCGCTTAAATTTATCTCTACAAACGGAGACAGATAAGGAAGACCAAAACTTTTAAGTACAACTAAATGGGTAAGCATAAGTATAAACCCCAACATTATGCCGTATAGTCCCAATACAGCCGCCAGAATCATAAAAGCAAACCTTAAAAGCCTAAATGCAATAGCAGCACTGTAACTGGGTATTGAGAAAGATGAAACAGCCGTTACTGCTACTACTATCACCATCAGTGGGCTTACGATTCCTGCCATCACAGCAGCCTGACCGATGATCAAGCCGCCCACTATGCCTATCGTCTGCCCTATTGGAACAGGAAGCCTAATTCCAGCTTCTCTTAAAAGCTCAAAAGTCGCTTCCATTATCAATGCTTCCATAAATGCTGGAAATGGCACACCTTGCCTTGTTGAAGCAATATAAAGGGCTAACTTTGTCGGTATCATGCCAGGATGATATGATGTAAATGCTATATATATAGATGGACCTACAAGGGCGATGATTGCCGCCGTAAACCTCAGTATCCTGAGAAGTGATGAAATCATCCACCTCTCAAAATAGTCCTCCGGTGATTGGAAAAGTGTAGCCAATGTTGTAGGTATTATCAAAGCAAAAGGAGAATTGTCAATGAGTATGGCAATCCTTCCCTCCAACACTGATGCAGCAACTTTATCAGGTCTTTCGGTGTTGAGCATCTGTGGAAACGGTGAATGCCAGTCTTCCTCTATAAGCTGCTCAATGTAGCCGCTTTCTAAAATGCAGTCTATGTCTATCTGTTTAAGCCTTTCTTGTATCAATGACAATAAATCTTTATTAACGATGTCATCTATGTAAAGTAAAGCAATGTCAGTCTTAGACCTTTTCCCTATCTGCATCTGCTTTATCTTAAACTTCGGATCCCTTATCCACCTTCTGACAAGAGCTGTATTTACCCTCAAAGTCTCGGTAAATCCTTCTCTGGCACCCCGGACAACCATTTCTGTCTCAGGAGGAGCAACAGATCTCATCTGCCATCCTTTGCTGGATATAATGACAACTTTAGGGTGCCCATCTAAGAAAAGGGCCGTATCACCTGAAAGTATAGATGTTATGCATTTGTCTAAATCATCGATTTCCTTTATGTCGCCACCAGTTATGGCTGCCTTTTTGATTACTTCATATATGTTTTTTTTGATCTCATCAATTGAAGGTTTTGCCTGCCTTGAATCAAGCATAAGGGAATGCATCACGTGCTCGTTTATGATGCCTTTGTCCACAAGTCCATCCACAAATACTAACTCCAATTTGTGCTGAAATTCTTCTCCAACCCAGAATTCCCTGTAAATTATGTCATCAGAATCTTTTAACATATCTTTTATGTACTTTATGTTTTCTTCAATGTCTTCTTTCACCTTTGGACTTTCCACATCTTTACTTTCACCATTACCATTGTTTTTATTTTTAAAAAGTTTATTAAAAAGTCCCAACAAAAACACCCCTTTCTCATCAAATCGGTGAAATTTTAATTATTATGTACATGATTGCATCAATTGCAAGATACGCTATGCCTATATTTCTGCAGATTCTTGAATCCTTATCAAGGCCTTTTTTCTTAAGATTCCTCTGATCAAATACCGCCTCATAAAAACCTGTTATGAAAAGTACCGTAAACAAATACGCGTTAAAAACTTGTTTTAAAAAAAAGAAATACATTCATCATCTTCACATCACCTTTTTTAAGTATTTCACAACAAAAAAAATATATGCAAAAAAAATAGGCCTCCGCCTATTTTGTGCATATATCAAGCTATATACTTATTTGCCATTTCTACGTCTTCATCCTTATCTACATCATTGCCTATCTCTGGGTATTTAGATATTACAGCTTTTGCATTAATATTAAAAAGCTCTGACACCTTTCTCTCAAGCTGGCTTATAGTTACACGACCAAAAGCGAACAATATCAAAATCTTAAAGCCCAGCAACTGCCCTAACTTCCAAGGCTTTTTCCTAAAAGCTATAAATTGTTTTGCCGCTTCAATGCAGGCATCGACAATTTGAGGATTTATATAAAATATATTTCCACCAGTGAAAGTACCTTCTTTGATTTTAGCATAGGTTCTCTTTGCATCCGGAAATTTCCTCTCGTTATCCTCTCTTTTCACTATTGGGTAACATAAGTCTGCATTCAAAGCTTCAGACTGCTCTACAAAGTCTATTACTGCTTCTTTCGTAAGCATAGGAATATCACACGTCAATATCAATACACGCCTGTCATTTTTAAAAGGTTCGATTCCCTTGACGACATTTTCTATTATAGAGTTCCCTTGATCTATCAATATATCTATGCCATCTATACATTGCAACTTTTCCCTGTCGCCTACTACAGCAATCTTATCTACCTTTCCCGAGTCTCTTAGGGCGTCAATCACGTACGATATCATATACTTATCCTTTATCTTAATAAGAGCCTTTTCTGGAAGCTTCTCATCGCCAGAGCTTCCAGCCAGTATTAAAGCATTCATGATTCATTCACTCTCCATCGCTAAAATGCTTCATATCTTTCACTAAATCATTTTGAAAATTCTGTATGTGTTTCTCTGCCCACTTTTGAGCGTTGTCTGAGCTTCGCATCTCCAGTGACTCCAATATCTTCTTGTGCTCCTGATATAACTTTTTTGACTTTTTTAAAATCGCTTATATATCTTACTCTGAACCTATGAACATGCTCCTGAAGATTGTTCATTATCTGCACCAATTTTTCATTCCTCGAAGCATTGAATATCAAGTCATGAAACTCCTGATCGTATTTAATCAGCTTTTCTACGTCGTTTTCTTGTATCCCCTCATAAAATTTGTCCAATACTTCCTTTAATTTTTTTAGCTCATCGTCCGTAATCCTTTCAGCAGCAAGTGATGCTGCAAGTCCTTCTAAAGACTGCCTGACTTCAAACGCATTAAGCAGATCCTTCGTGCTAAGATCTGACACATATGCACCTTTTCTGGGCACCATGACTACAAGCCCGTCTAACTCCAGCTTTCTTATGGCTTCCCTTACAGGAGTCCTGCTAACTCCCAATTTCTCCGCCAACTGTACCTCCATAAGTCTTTCTCCCGGCTTAAATTCACCTGTTATAATGGCATTTTTCATGTAATCAAATACGATATCCCTAAGAGGTTTATAATTTTCCAATGGCAAATAGTTATTCATAAAGTTCTATCCCCTTATCAATTGTATTAGAAATATATGCATAAAATCCATCAGCCACAAAAGAGTTATAAGCAAAATCTAATTTTGCGCTATCGTCAAAGATGCCGAATACTGTCGGCCCGCTGCCGCTCATAAGGGTACCTAATGCACCTCTTTCAACCATCATCTTTTTTATATCGCCTATAATAGGATAATTTCTGATGGTCACCCGCTCTAAATCATTTCCCAATCTCATACATATGTCTATGATGCTTCCCGATCTTATGGCATCAATCATATTTTTAGTATAATTATTTTCTATGAAAGCAAGATTGTCATATTCAGTATACACGTCTTTCGTCGATACAGATACAGAAGGCTTTACTATTAACAATCTTAAATGTGGCGTTTCTAAATCTTGAAGTACGTCGCCTATACCCGAAGCCACTTTAGTACCGCCTTCTATGCAAAAAGGTACGTCAGCACCTAAAGAAGCAGCCAAGTCTTTCAAAATAGGTAACTTTATATTGAGGTTCCAAAGTTTGTTTAGAGCGACTAAAGTCGCCGCGGCATTTGAACTGCCACCAGCAAGTCCTGCAGCAATCGGTATGTTTTTTTTAAGTCTAATGCGAATACCGTATCCGCCAAATTCTCTTTTTAATAAATCCGCTGCTTTTATGATCAAATTGGATCTATCTGTAGGTACATCTTTCCTGTCGCATTCCAAAACTATGTCATCATACATCTCAAATTCTAATTTATCATATAAATCTATCGATTGCAAAACCATCTCAACAAAATGGTATCCATCATCTCTTTTCCCTTTGACATCAAGTGCCAAGTTTATTTTTGCGTATGACTTTACCTTTAGTTTGTCCATAATCAATTCACTTCCACAAAAAATTTACGTTATAATATATATTATACATTATACACGAAAATCCTTCTACATATGTTTAAACCGACAAATAAATTTTCTCTAATAAAAATAAAGTTGGAATGATGCTTAGATTCCAACTTTAACTTAAATCTCATATTTTATTAGGTATTATAAGCTTTGACCCAGCTAAAATCCTCTCATCCTTTAATTCATTTACTTTAATTATTTCCTCTTTAGAAGTCCTATACCTTTTAGCTATATCCCAAAGCTCATCATCTTTTTGGACCATGTATATCGTAATGCTGTGTCTATTTTCTTCACTCCTTAAATCTTCGGTTTCCTTCGCATCTATAAGCACATCGTACTTGCTAATTTTAAAAGCATCTACAGTTGCATCGACTACAAATTTAAGTTCTGCTTCTTTCATGGCCATAATGTCATAGGCAATATGCGTTACTTTTAAATCAACGAAAAGATCTCCGTCATCCATAGGCACATCTAAAAATGTCTTAAACTGTGCTTCATCTTTATAAGACATGGGATTGCCATTATCACCTATATATATGATGTTATAATCGATCACACCTTCTAAGATGGCTTTTCCATCCTTTAAAGCGTAGTCTGAAAGTACAGGATATGCAACAACATCAATTATTCTCCTGACATTGTTTCTAAATTCCACATTTTCTTTAAATATGGCTTGTGATTTAAAACGTCCTTGCTGACTTACAGCATCTATTTTCTCGATTACAGGCTCAACATTTCTATTGATGCCGTATATGTCTACTGGGATCTCAGTTTCATCTTTTTCTGTTATAACAGCATCCGTCTTTAAAACCAATTCTATGTCGATTATCCTGTTGTCTCCGCTTTCATCAGGCAAAATTTCTATGTTTTTCTCTATTACTCTTTCATAAGTATTGGCATTCATATAGCTTAATGCGCCAGGCACGTCTATAAAATTCGCGTAGTTTAGGTCACATTCTTCATAGCCGTACTCATCCTTCGAATCACCTTCATACATTATATACACATGGACACTGCCCTGTATTATGACACGGTTATCTGTTATTTTAGGCTCATCAGGCTTTATGATTATGCCAGTTTTTAATATCTTGGAAACATTAGGTTCACCGTCAGAAATTTTTACCTGTTCTTTCAAGAAAGTCTCTGCGCTGTTTTGACCTACTATATTGGCCAATTTGATGGTCTTTTTCAGATACTCTATCCCTTCATCGCTTTGTATTCCTACTATGGCTTCTTTCTTTTCTTTTGCAAACGCCCTTCCAGATATGCTAACTATTGCCTTTACATTCATTTTGCGGCTATTTATAAGAGAAAAATCTACATGTTCTACTCTACAATTGACTATAGATTTGCACTTTGAGTCAACACCGCTAATCTCTAAAAAATGCGTAAAATCCATAGACTTGTTAATTCGAAGGATCTTTTTGTCCTTGTCAGCTACGTATAGTATGTTTAGCTTAAGCTGCCCGTTAACTTGAATCTTGCCGTCGCTTTCGACAACGTCGTTTATTACAGATTCCCCTAAAACCGCAATCACATTTATGGCATCAGGCATATCTTCCGGCACTATTACGTCGCTTTCTATAAGAGCCTGACTATCTTCCCCGCCTACAAACCTGTCGTAACTTATGGGATTTGTCAATGCACCTTGTAACATTTTTTTACCTCCTCGTATTAAATATATGATCAAATATAGAAGCTATATTTATCTAATATAATAATATAAAAGGAGGTATAAAAATATGCTAAAAACAAAAACCGATAACAATCGGTTTTTGCTACATGCATCGTATTTCTTTTTCACCTTTCATAAGTGTAAGCTCAACTGTATCTGTCAAAATGTCAGAATAACTATATGAGACCCTGCGGGTTGTTCCATGTCCATCTATGACAATAATAAAAATGCTGGGATATGTTTTTTCTAAAAATCCTTCACGGATTATTGTCTTCTTTCTGCCACCGTTAGTTTTTAGCCGGACTCTGGCGCCAACATGGTCATCCAGCTTCTTTTTAATCTCATGTAGGGCTAATCTATCGGCCAATTTTATCACTCCTTACAAAATTCTAAAAATATTATAACACATTTTTCATCCTTTGTCAAATAAAATATATTATTATACCAGTGAAAATGTAATTTGTCAACAAATCAATTCATGCTTAAAAGCACAAATAAATGCGCTAAATAGAGAAATATCCGGCATAAACCGGGAAAAATTAATAGCGAGTCAGTTGACTCGCTAAAATTTAACCTTTGGAACGCCATATCTGAACTTCCCCATCGTCTGCAGTCCGCCAATCCCTGCTGAACCTGTGATGGTATCTTCTATAAGCTCTTCGATTTTCACTATCTCATTTATATGAGCGTAAGCTACTTTTTCACACACCAAAACGGGATCAAGGCAATGTATCAATACTCTTTCAGGAGAGCTTGCGTAATTTGCGCCAGATGATATTAACGCCTCATAATTTGACTGGCAAGCACCCGCAAAAATCACCAAATCGTCTAACGATGGTTCATAACTTCTGGCTTTTTTTACAGCTTCCACAAAATACTTCGAGTTTCTGTAGTTGTTTAGATCTGAATAGTTTCTGGTGTTTTTTACGCCATCGTGTCCTGTTAGCACTAATATATCTGGTTTGTATTTATTCAATAGAGCCACCACCTTATCAGGCTGCTCTTTTTCATCTACTATTTCTCCATAAGCCACTATATTTGCTTTTTTGTATGCATCTAAGCAAATATTCAGATATCCTTCATCGCCGTCTATATGGAGAACCGTACCGGGTTTGCCGTACGGCTCACTTCGGTTTGATCGCATCACATTCGATTTCCTCAAATCTTTTGATTGAGCAATCTTTTTAATTATATAATTTGCCTTTCTCTGATATGGTTCATCGTATTCGTTAATCCTGGTCAATGAAGCCGGCACAAGATCATCTTCAGGTGCATCCGCGACAATTCGCATATTTAGTCCGTGCAAAAGGTAATGTCTTGTTCCTCTATTTTCTATGACATCTATAACTTTAAACAACAAATCAAAACCATGTGATTTCCTCACTACTATGTCATTGACTTTAAAAGGCATAAAGATCCCCCCACAACATTATAGTCATTTTCATATACTATAATATGCAGGGTTCTATATACTTGCTATATATTATTCTTCCATTTGTTTTCCTAAGAATGTAGCAGCAGTCTCAGCTATCTTAGCCTCAACATCGGTAAGGACGACACCGCTTTCTCTCGTAAAGATTATTACAGTTCCAATCGTATCACCCCGTGAAATAATCGGAACTATAACCTGTGATGCAGGCATAAATTCTTGTCCTTCTGCTATTGCAATAGTGCCTTTGTCTTTTCCTTCGCCAAGTATGACAGTCCTTTTTTCCTCCATGTACTTTTCCAATTCTGGACTTATCGGTTTGTCAATCAATTCCTTCTTAGGCATACCTGCCACAGCAATGACGTTGTCGCCATCTGTTATGCAAACAGGTTGCTTTGTCGATTGATATATGCTGTCTGCGTATTCTTGTGCAAAGTCTCCAAGTTCACTTATAGGAGAGTACTTCTTTAATATTATTTCACCTTCTCTGTCAGTGAAAATCTCTAACGGATCACCTTCTCTAATCCTCAATGTCCTTCTTATTTCCTTTGGAATGACAACTCTTCCAAGGTCGTCTATTCTTCTAACAATTCCAGTCGCTTTCAAATTATGTACCTCCATTTCCTGAAATTTTAAGTTCAAGATTAGTATTTATGCATTTCCATTATTTTATACATAAAAAAAGACACTTCTTTAAGTGTCTTTTATATTGTTACTTTTATGTTTTGCGGAAATTTCTCGATTTTAGCTGCTTTCTTTAAAGCTTCTGATTTTTGATTAAATATGTCTTGCTTTTTATTGTTTTCCAAGTAGGATATTATGCTGCTTTTTGCTTCATCAAAAGACTTTGTGTATTTTGCTTCTGATTTAATTATGTGGTATCCGTACTGTGTCTTGACAGGCTTTGATATTTCTCCAGGCTTTATGGCAAATGCAGCATCTTCAAATTCTTGCACCATTGTGCCTCTCGCAAACTCTCCAAGTTCACCGCCATTGTCTTTTGTAGAAGTATCTATCGAATATTGCTTTGCAAGATCCGCAAAGTTAGCACCTTTCATAAGCTTATCGTATATTTCATTGGCAGTTTTCTCGTCAGAAACCAATATATGGCTGGCCTTTACCACCTCAAACTGACTTTTATTGTCATTGTAATATTTTAAAGCTTCACTGTCAGTGACTTTTACATTCTTCGTCCAGCTCTCTACAAGCTTATTTATAAGGACATTGTCTTTTGCCATTTCTTTAGTGACTTTGCTGTTTGTAGCCTTTTCTGCGTTGTATTCATCAGTTATTTCTTTATCTGTAGCAGTGATCTTCTCTTTCTGAGCTTCTTTTAGAAGAAGCTTCTCCAAAATGAGATTATCTAAGACAGAATTTTCCACAACGTCAATAAACTTTTGCTCATTGTAGTTTTGATTCCAGATATCTTTAGTATACTGCGGATCACTTTCTATCTGTGCTTTAACTTGATTAAATGAATCCTGATATTCTTTTAACGTTATGTCTTGTCCATCTACTTTTGCAACGATGTTTTTGTTTACACCACAAGAAGTCAGTGTAGTAAGGGCCAATGTCAATGCTAAAATTGCTCCTAATCTTTTAAGCTTCAATGCATTCATCCTTTCACATTACTATTTATATACTCATTATATATCAGTTTTAATTTATCTGCAAACATTTAATTTTGCTGACCAATTTGATCAATTCCTTCAATAAGTCTTCCTTTTTGCCATACTTATAAGTAATGTATGGTGGAATTTGACCTGAAAACATTATTTTACCTTTAAATTCATTGACTAAAGCATCCACGATACCTGAATTTATAGACTTACTGTCTTTAAATTTTAAGATTATGGAATTACCTCTTTCAGTAATCTCCAATATATTTGCATCTCTTGCCAGCGCTTTCAAATAAGCCACATCTATAAGAGCTTCTACAGCTTTTGGATACTCTTTAAACCTGTCTATAAGCTCATCTTTTATGTCTTCAACATCTTTTTCATTTTCAATGGAAGAAATCTTTTTATACATCTCAAGCCTTTGATTTTCATCTTCAATATACTCTTTATCTATATAAGCACTAACTTTAATGTCGATTGCTGTATTAGGCTTGTCTTCTTCAGATATTCCTTTTAAGTTTTTGATCGCCTCGTCGAGAAGCCTCAAGTACATATCATACCCTACAGCATCTATATGACCGTGTTGCTCAGCTCCTAAAAGATTACCAGCACCTCTTATTTCTAAGTCCCTCATGGCGATTTTAAACCCTGAACCAAACTCCGTAAACTCCTTTATGGCTTCAAGTCTCTTTTCTGCCACTTCTGTAATAACCTTATCTTTTCTGTAAGTAAAATACGCATAAGCCAATCTGTTGGATCTTCCGACTCTGCCTCTTAATTGGTACAACTGAGAAAGTCCCATCTTATCCGAATCATACACTATTATGGTATTTACATTTGGTATATCCAGCCCTGTTTCAATTATTGTCGTGCACACTAATATGTCATATTCTCTGTTTAAAAAACCTATCATGATATCTTCCAGCTTGCCTTCATCCATCTGACCATGTGCAACAGCAATACGGGCTTCAGGCACTAACTCTTTTAAAATCGAAGCCATTCTTTCAATGCCATCAATTCTGTTGTACACAAAATAAACTTGTCCTCCGCGCCCCAGCTCCCTCAAAATTGCATCTCTTATGAGATCTTCATTAAATTCCACCACATACGTTTGAACTGGATACCTATCTTCTGGAGGATTCTCCAATACGCTCATATCTCTTATGCCTATAAGGGACATGTGAAGCGTCCTTGGAATAGGCGTTGCAGAAAGAGACAACACATCGATGTTTTCCTTCAGCTTTTTAATCTTCTCCTTATGCTTTACGCCAAATCTCTGCTCCTCATCTATGATTAAAAGGCCAAGGTCTTTAAACTTAACATCGTTTTGCAAAATCTTATGTGTCCCCACCAGAATATCTACGGTACCATCAGCTACCATTTTAATTATTTGCGCTTGTTCCTTATTGCTTCTAAAGCGCGAAAGCATCTCGATCTTGACTGGAAAATCTTTAAACCTTTGCACAAAATTATTGTAGTGCTGTTCGGCTAATATCGTCGTCGGGCACAAAAAAGCCACCTGTTTGCCATCTGCAACAGCTTTAAATGCAGCTCTAAGTGCTACTTCTGTCTTTCCGTATCCTACGTCACCGCAAAGCAATCTGTCCATAGGTTTATCACTTTCCATATCTTTCTTTATTTCTTCTATGCACCTAAGCTGATCTTCCGTCTCTTCGTATGGAAACCTTTCTTCGAAGTCTTTTTGCCACGGAGTATCCTTAGAAAAAGCATATCCCTTCATTGTCTGCCTTTTTGCATACAGCTTAATCAAGTCCTTCGCTATATCTTCAACGGCCTTTTTAGCCCTTTTCTTAAGCTTAGACCAATCGCTGCTGCCTAATTTATTTAGTTTTGGCGGTTTGTCTTCTGGACCTATGTATTTTTGCACCAAATCCAACTGTTCAACAGGCACAAACAACTTGTCATCGCCAGCGTATTTTATCTTAAGGTAATCTTTCGTAACGCCATCAACAGTTATTTTCTCGATTCCTTCATACTTGCCTATGCCATAATTTACATGGACAACGTATGAACCAACAGTGAGTTCTGTAAAATTCTTAATCCTTCCACTATTTTTAACTTTAAGAGACTTTTTTGACCTCCTCGATTGACCAAAAATCTCGGCATCGCTTATCAGAGCAAATTTGGCATCTACGTACTCAAATCCCTTGCTTATTGTACCTGGATATATTAACACACCACCATCCGGTATGTCGTACTCCCCATCTTCAATGATAGGAATTTCTAATCCATATCCTATAAGGGAATTTCTCAATAGTTTTCCTCTCTCTAAATTGCTGGAAAGCATGACAACTTTATACCCAGAACTTTTATAGAACTTAAGGTCATCTGCCAAAAGATCCAATTTCCCATGAAAAGGGTGCATCGTTCTTGATACAAAATTAACGATTTTTTTTACTTGTATATTTTCATCAGACTTTACAATTGTGTTCATCAAAATCAGCGATTTATCCGAAAGCTTCTTTAAAATGTCGTCATAGCCAAACAAAAGGTTCGACTGATCAGGTATGACTTCTCCAGATAAAAGCAACGACTTAAAATTCTCATTAAACTCCTTAACGATGTTTGAAGCCCTTTCTTTCACCCTCAAATTCTCATCTAATATTATAAAAGCATCATCAAAATAATCAACAATAGAATAAAGATTGTCGTAAAAAAAGCCTATCAATTCTCCTATATTTGCTATATTTCTGGTTTCAGAGATATTCTCCATTATTTCGTCAAACTTTTTCTTAATCTTCTCTGCTCTGCCGCTTTGTGTCTCTTTTATTTTGGAAATGTAGGAATTCACCATCTTGCTTAAATTAGAAAGCCCTTTTTTAATATTCCCATCTTCCAAAATGAACTCTCTGGCAGGAAACAGTTCAACTTCATCTAAATTGTCCAAAGACCTTTGCGTGAATGTATCAAAGCTTCTTATGGAATCAATTTCATCGTCAAAAAGCTCTATTCTAAAACCTTCTTCTTCCATAGGCGAGAAAAAATCAATTATGCCGCCACGCACGCTAAACTGCCCTTTGCCCTCCACCATAGGGACTCTTTCATATCCCATGGTGATAAAAAACGATGAAAGCTCATTTAAATCAATCGTATCTCCAATTTTGTACTTTATTTTATACTTTAAAAACACATCCTTAGGCGCAACTTTGTTTAAAACTCCATCTATTGAAGCAACAAATGCATATGGCTTATCATCAAGGATTTTCCTAATAGCAGCAAGTTTTTTGCCAGTGATATCCAAACTGGATGCATCCACTTTGTAAAAAAGTGCATCTCTTGATGGAATCAAATATGCATCGCCATTTAACAGTGAGCTTAAATCTTCATGCATCAACTTGGCTTCCACATCATTGTATGTTATAAAAAGCACTTTTTTCCCAAGCTTCTTTACAATGTAATGAGCAATATGTGCTTTTTGAGAATCAGTTAAACCGTATATTAAAAGCGGGAGTCTCTCGTCTGTAAGAGCCTCATTTATTTCCCCAACCTCTCTTAAATTTTCTATTGGCTTTATAAACAATGCAATCACCTCAACATAATCCAATTCCAGCACCCATGAATGACTGCTGTCATAAAAATAGCAGCATATATATTTACCCGTCTTAAAACGTAAAAAGCAACAATTCCAAAAACAAGGTGTGTGGCAATGCTTAAAACTGATGCCTTAAAATTTATTTCTTTTGGTGACGCAACAAAATCCTTAAAGGCTTCCACAACCCCAAATACGAAATGAACGCCAATAATACTGCCAAAGATGTATCCCATGGCAGTTTTTGACGATTCTTCAATAAGTGGCACGCCGTATATTACAGCTTTGTCACCGTACATATTCACAACAAGTTTATTCAAAAAGTAGGACAAAATTGCGCTTATCAAGCCACCTATTACAAACATATATTGTTGCCATTGTACAAATTCATGGCATGTTCAACTCCGTTCTCTATTATATCCAAAACGGCCTTTGCCGCATTATCGATAGAATTTTCAACTATATCCATATCCCTTTCCTCAAATCTACCTAAAACATGTTCTATCATATCGCCTTTTGGCTTTCCTATGCCTAATCGCACCCTCGGAAAGTCCTCGCTATTTAATATATATATAATCGATTTCATTCCATTATGCCCACCTGCACTGCCTTTCTTCCTCACTCTTATTTTACCCACATCCAGGTCCTTATCATCATATACTACAATCAAATTAGAAAGTGGCAATTTGTAAAAATCAACTATATCGTAAACAGCCTCACCACTAGAATTCATAAATGTCTGAGGCTTTTGCAGCACTATTTTTTCTCCTTTGTAAAGTCCTTCACCGATTAATGACTTGAATTTAATTTTCTTAACAGCTATATTTAATTTCTTTGAAAGATTATCTATCACTTCAAAACCCACATTGTGCCTCGTTTTTTCATACTCTTTCCCGGGATTCCCAAGTCCTACAACAATGTACATCATAACCCCTCCAGTCATGCTATTTTTTATTATATCACAAAAAACTGTGAAAAAAAGTTCAAGTTCAATAATAAAAAAGTTCCTTACCAGCGGGAGGAGACTGGTAAAGAACTATTTAGCGCTATTTACATTTTATTGTGCATTTGAACTGCTCATAAGCTTTACTTTTGTGCTCATTGTCCTGCCATTTCTCCAGAATGTAACAGTTATCGTGTCGCCAACTTTATGCTTAGATATTATGCTTTGCAGTGCATCAAAAGTCTGTACTTTTGTGCCATCTACTGCCGTTATCACATCTCCTGCTTGAAGTCCAGCTTCATCAGCACCGCTTCCTTGCTGTACTTGTGCTATATAAAGTCCAACTGGTATGTTGTACTGCGCTGCATCTTGTTGAGTTACTTCCTGTACGCTTACACCCATCATAGGTCTTTCTACATATCCGTGTTTTATCAAGTCATCTATTATAGGCTTTGCTTCATTTATCGGAATCGCAAATCCCATTCCTTCAACAGGTGTGCTTTGACTCTGGAACATTCCAAATGGATCTTGAGCATTCGAACCACCTGTTGATGTCAACTTCACACTTGTTATCCCAACAACTTCACCATTGCTGTTGACTAAAGGTCCACCGCTGTTGCCAGGATTTATAGCTGCATCTGTCTGGATGAGGTTAACTGGGCCGTAATCACTTTGAAGATTTCTGTTAAGACCGCTTATTATGCCTGCTGTAACCGTACCTGCAAAGCTTTCACCGAGTGGATTTCCTATGGCAACTGCCAAATCTCCTACTTCAAGTTTTGATGAATCACCTAATTTTGCTGGAATCAAATTTGTAGCATTTATCTTCAATACTGCCAAATCAGTCTTTGAATCTTTTCCTATAAGCTGTGCTGGAAATTTCCTACCATCAGATAAATTTACGGTTATCTTAGAAGCTCCATCCACAACATGGTTGTTTGTGACTATATAACCTTGTGAATCGATGATTATGCCTGAACCACTGCCTTCAGGCACCAGTGCGCTGCCAAATCCATTAGTGTATGAGACGCTCGTATCAATTCCAACAACAGAAGGACTTACAATTTTAGCTATATTGGCAATCAAGTTAAAATTGCTATTGTCTGATGATGAAAGTGGCAAATACCTATTTATAACCTGCGTCTGCTGCCCTAAATTAGTGTACTTCATGATTCCCGCCACAGTTCCACCACCGACAAGTGCTGCAATCAATGCAACAGCCACAAATGAAACCAGCATCCTTCTTCTGAATCTTTTTACCATCTTGCCTAAGCTTTTTTTGTTGCTTCTAAATTCTACTCTTGGTGTCGTATAGGTTCCGCTTTCCTCAGCACTATATGTTGCTTTAATTTCTTGAGTGTCATTTAGATTTTCGCCTTTTATGTCATCAGAACCTAAGGCATCGTCAGTTCTAAAATTATCTATTTCATTTTCGCCTATATTTTTGTTTTGTTCATTTTCAAAATCCATATTCATCATCCTCCTTATCATCTCTCATGATTATATTATAAATTAGAATTTTTAATAAACTGTGAACATATTGTAAATTATTTTTAATAATTTTATATGAGAAGAAAAAAATAAATGCAGCCCGAGGGGTGGCTCGAGCTGCTATAATAAGGGAGGTCAAGGAGAGGCTTTTCTCTCTCTCGATTATTATTATAACCTTAATTTATGAATAAAGTATGAACAAATTGTAAAAATTTTATTTTACTGCTTAACTTTTTTTGCCGTCAGTGTAAATGTAAATGTAGTGCCATCTGCATCGTTGCTTATAACCCATATATCCTCATCGTGAAGATTTATGATGCTTCTCACTATATAAAGCCCTAATCCGACACCAGGGCTACCACTTCTGGCTTTATCAACTTTGTAAAACCTGTCCCATATATGGTCAATTTCATCAGGCGGTATCGTCTTACCTTTATTTTGGACTTTTACATGAACTTTTTCCTTCACCTTTTCTGTAGATATGTGTATATAACCACCGGGATTTGAAAATTTAATTGCATTATCTATCAAATTAGTAAGTACTTGTTCTATCTTGTCTTTATCTGCCTCTACAATTTCTTTGTCGCTTTCAAAATCCACCTTAACCATAAGATCCTTATCGCTTATCCTTGCTTCCATCTTTATTATGGTAAGCCTTATAAGCTCGTTTATGTCAAATTCGGATATATTTAAAGAGAAAGCTCCTGATTCCATCTTCGTTATATCCAAAAGTTCAGCTATTAATCGGGACATGCGCCTCGTCTCTTTTTGAGCTATCTCCAAATAAAATTTGGATTTCTCTGCAGGTATAGTTCCATCCACGACTCCATCTATATAGCCTTGAATGGTTGACAAAGGCGAGCGAAGCTCATGTGAGACATTAGCCACAAACTCCTTTCTCGCATTATCCATCCTCCCCAATTCGCTTGACATTATATTGAAAGACTTTGCCAAATCTCCTATTTCGTCGTCATCTACAACGTTTATCTTTGTTGAAAAATCTCCTTTTGCCATTTTTTCTGTTGCAATGCTCATCGCTTTTAAAGGATTAGAGATTCTCTTTGATGTATAAGAAATAAGTATAAATGCTATTATTATGGATATGGCTATGGCTAAAAGCATTATAAAAAATATGTCCATCAAGGTTTTCTGCATCTCTACAATGGGAGCATGCATGAATATAGCACCTTGAATCTTCCCAGCCAGTACCAGAGGAAAACCAACAGTCAAAACAGGCTGCGTAAATCTGCCGCCAAAATATCCCCTTCTTACAATAGTCTCACCTTTTAAAATGCTTTTGATGTCATCTTTACTTAGGGTGACGCCTGTCCAATTTTTTTCAAAGTTTTTCGACTGTATATATATACGTCCGTCTGTGCTTACAACCCATATCGATGCATTTATAAGCCTGTCAATGACATTCAAATCTTGATTAAGCCTGTCGATGTCTATGTCCCCTATGAGGTAATCGTTCAAAACGGTATTTATTTGCTTTCCTTCTTCTACCATTATCTTTTCTTTATCACGAAAATAATAATTTTCAAACATGATGTAAAAAAGCACGGAAAGTATCGACATTGTAAGCAGTATTATTGCAATGTTTGTGAAAAGCAGCCTTCTAAAGAGCCTATTTCTGCTCAAATCATTTCACCTCGAATTTATATCCAACACCCCATACAGTCGTCAATTTCCAGTTGGGACCATCCCCTATTTTCTCTCTCAAACGTTTTATGTGTACATCCACAGTTCGACTGTCCCCCATGTACTCGTATCCCCATACGTTTTCTAACAGTTGATCTCTCGTAAAAACCTTATTGGGATGAGTGCACAAAAAGTAAAAAAGCTCCAATTCCTTCGGTGTAAGGTCTACATTTTCACCTTTGTATTTCACCTTGTACTCGCTTAAGCTTATAGAAAGATCAGGATATGTGACATTGTCGCCATCATTTTCCTCATGTTCATACCTTCTCAGCACAGCCTTAACACGAGCAACTAATTCTTTCCCATCAAAGGGCTTTACGATGTAATCGTCGGCACCTATCTCCAGACCCAAAACTTTGTCAAATGTATCGCCTTTTGCTGTAAGCATTATAATAGGCACATTTGTGAATTTCCTTACTTCTTTGCACAGCGTCATTCCATCAATGCCGGGAAGCATCAAATCAAGTATAATAAGCAAGGGGAGTTCTTCTTTTATTTTGTTCAATGCTGTAAGCCCGTCACTAATCTTCACTGTTGCAAAGCCTTCCTTTTCAAGATAAAGTGAAATTATCTCACATATATTTCTATCGTCGTCAACTATATATATTTTTTTGTTTTCGCCCATACAAACACCCCTCTTTTTAAGACTATTATACATAATTGATTTAAAAACCGCAACGATAGATGTACATACAAAAAAAGGCACCTTAGTGCCTATACAAACAATTTGCTTACAGACATGCCTTCATATATTCGCATTATGGCTTCTGCCAACAATGGAGCTACAGTCCTTACCTTTATCTTGTTTATCTTCTTTTCTTCAGGAAGTGGAATAGTATCTGTTATAACCAATTCTTTTATTGGAGAATCCATCAACCTTTCTATCGCAGGGCCCGACAAAACTCCGTGTGTAGCACACGCATACACCTCTTTTGCACCATTGTCGATAAGCGCTTGCGCTCCCTGTTGCAGCGTCCCTGCTGTATCAATAAGGTCATCTACCAATATAGCTATTTTACCTCTTACATCACCTATAAGGTTCATTATCTCTGCTACATTAGCCTTTGGCCTTCTCTTATCTATTATGGCTATAGGCGCATTAAGTTTTTCCGCAAAATTCCTTGCTCTTACTACACTTCCGTGGTCTGGTGATACAACCACCACATCTCCACCCAAATCCTTTTCCATGAAATATTTTGCAAGTATAGGACCGCCAAGAAGATGGTCAACTGGTATATTGAAATATCCTTGAATCTGTGCCGCATGGAGATCCATTGTGAGAACTCTGTCGGCGCCTGCAACTGTAATAAGATCAGCAACCAACTTTGCTGTTATCGGATCTCTCGGTTTTGACTTCCTGTCTTGTCTGGCATAACCGTAATAAGGTATGACAGCAGTTATCTCGCCAGCAGACGCCCTTTTAAACGCATCTATCATTATGAGAAGTTCCATAAGGTTATCATTTACTGGTGAACATGTGGACTGAACGACAAATACATTTGCACCTCTTATGCTTTCTTTGATTCTTACGCTTATCTCACCATCGCTAAACGTACCAACCTCTGAATCACCTAATGTAAGTCCTAAATTTTCTGCAATCTCCCTCGCTAATTCAGGGTTTGAATTGCCACTAAAAATCTTAATTGCTCCTCCGTGTCTTACCACTCCTATAGTCCTCCTTTTTTTCTTCTTTCTTCTACCCATCCTTCTTTGTTAGTCTGACGACACCTTGCTATCGCCAATGCGCCTTCTGGCACTTCATCTGTTATTGTAGAACCTGCAGCTATAAAGGCATTGTCGTTGACTTTAAGAGGCGATACCAAGTTCACATTGCATCCAACAAAAACATCATCGCCTATGATGGTCTTGTGCTTGTTTTTGCCATCGTAATTGACGACTATAGAACCACAGCCCATGTTTACACGCTTTCCGACTTCTGCATCACCTATATAAGTCAAATGGGGTACTTTTGTTCCTTCACCTATGACAGACTTCTTTATCTCTATAAAATTGCCAAGCTTAGCATTGTCGTGTATTACGCTTTCAGGCCTTATTTGGGCAAACGGTCCAAGTTTTATATTGTTGTGGAGTTTTGATTCAGTAATCATAGAAAATACTATTTTGCAGCCATTTCCTATTTCCGAATCGATGATGTGGGAATTAGGTCCTATTTCACAATCTTCACCAATCGTAGTCTTACCTTCTATCAAAGTGCCAGGATATATAATCGTGTCCATTCCTATCACGACATCAGGTCCAATGTAAGTGTTGTCAGGATCGATTATGGTAACTCCGTCTAACATAAGCCTTTCATTTATCCTTTTTCTCATTACTTTCTCTGCATCTTTTAGTTGTACTCTCGTATTGACTCCCATTATCTCCTCATTTGAAGCTTGATATGCTCCAACTTTTCCGCCTAACCTTATCACTACCTCTATGGCATCCGTCAGATAATATTCCCCTTGTGCATTGTTGTTGCCTATATGTTGAAGCGATTTCCTTAAATAGTCAGAATTAAAAATGTACATTCCGGAATTTATCTCATGGATACCTTTTTCAACATCATTGGCATCTTTGTCCTCAACAATTTTTAAAACATTGCCATTTAAATCCCTTACAATTCTTCCATACCCATCTGGAATATCAAAAAAAGAAGATAATATTGTAACAGAATTTTGCTCTTTTAAATGGAAGTCATAGAATTTCTTCAATGTCTCAGACATTATAAGCGGTGTATCACCAGTCAAAATCATTATGTTGCCTGTGTCAGGCAATAAGTCCTTCGAAACCATGACAGCATGTCCAGTACCAAGTTGCTTTTCTTGATACGCATATTTAACGCTGTCACCCAATACATTCCTTACCTCATTAGCACCGTGTCCTAAAACAACGACTACGTCCTGCGAACCAGCTTCTTTGGCACTCCGTACAACCCACTCAACCATAGGCCTTCCACAAACTTTGTGGATCACTTTTGGATGCTTTGATTTCATCCTCTTTCCAAGTCCTGCAGCAAGTATTAGCGTAACAAAATTATCCATCGCGACACCTTCTAATACATTCTTAATATTTTAACTCTTTACTCCTATACTATTTTAACTATAAATTTGACAAAGTTCAACAAAAAAATAAAAAGGAGAAACCTCCTTTTTATTCCTGTCCTTGCGGCTTGTCCTGCTCTTTAGCTTTTTCGTATTCGCTAAGTATAGCAGATTGAATCTTTGCTCTTGTCTCTGAATTTATTGGATGTGCAATATCTTTAAACTCTCCTTCGGGTGTCTTGCGGCTAGGCATAGCTATAAACAAACCATTCTGTCCCTCAATAACCTTTATATCATGAACAACAAATTCATTATCGAAGGTTACAGAAACCACAGCTCTCATCTTGCCTTCCTCGTTTATCTTTCTCACCCTAACGTCTGTAATTTCCATAAGCTCACCACCTTCCTGCAATATAAGCCAATAATTAAATGACTTTTAAGCATAAGAAAAATTAAATAAAATTTCTTACCTTAATATTATTCGCCATTAAATCAAAATTTCCTCCATGAAAAATTAAAATTTAGAAAAATTTTGATAAAAAAATTCATTTTATGCCACCAACCTATTATTTCCATTATTATGCATATTATACATTATTTTAGCCAATCGCTTATCTCCATCTTTACAGTTTCTTTCTCCTCATTCATATCTACAAGCGTAAATATGGAAAAATAGTTTTTCACAACCTTGTTCTCAGGCTCTTTTGTAGATATCATGACACCAGCACCTATCACTTCTGCATCAAACTCATTCATAAGCTCAATCATGCCTTTTATAGTGCCGCCCGCTTTCATGAAATCATCTATCAAAACAACTTTTGAATTCCTCTCTAAAGATCTCCTTGAAAGGGACATGGCTTTTATTTGCTTTTGCGAACCTGAAACGTAATTTATTGAAACAGATGAACCTTCAGTCACTCTATTGTCTTGCCTTATAATCACCAATGGCACATTTAATGCTTTAGCACACATGATTGCAATAGGTATCCCTTTTGTCTCAACAGTGACAACTGCATCAACATCTTTATCCTGAAACGGATACGATAAAATTTCACCTATCTTATTGGCGTATTGAGGAGAATAAATAATGTCGGCAGTATACAAAAAACCTCCTGGAATAATCCTTTTAGGATCCTGAAGCTTATTGCATATATCTATCATAAATTCGCGATAATTATCTATATTATTTATAGGAATGTACTTTATGCCACCGCCAGCCCCTGCAACAGTCTTTATTTTACCTAATCCGAACTTTTCTAATATACCTTGAAGTATATCCATGTCTTCTGATGCGGTGGACTTTGCAACATTAAATAGATCCATAAAATAATTCAAGTTATACAATTTATTGGGGTTTTCGGTCAATATCTTAAGTATGACACTGATCCTTTCGTACCTTTTGTATGAATTCATCGAAAAACCTCCAAAGACAAACTTTTAATTAACATTATATTTTAAAGTTCATTAATTTGCAATATATGATATAATCTTTTTGTATAGTATTTTATCTTAATAAAGAGACCATTTTGGGGCAATAATAATAACAAAATTTGAAAGAGGTGCTATATTAATGACAATAGACATCGAAAATTTTAAAAGAGTTCATTTTATAGGAATTGGTGGCATAAGCATGAGCGGCCTTGCACATATAATGCTAAACTCTGGACACATTGTAACAGGGTCAGACATAAAGGATTCTCACATAATAAAAAAATTAAGAAATGAAGGTGCAATAATCAATATCCCTCATAGCGCTTCAAATGTGGACGGAGCAGACTTAGTAGTATACACAGCGGCAGTAAAGGAAGACAATCCCGAAATGATAAGATCGCGGCAGCTTAACATACCCACAATAGATAGAGCGACACTTTTAGGCGAAATAATGAAAAAATACAAGTACGGAGTTGGAGTCGCTGGAAGTCACGGAAAAACCACGACAACTTCGCTTATATCTGTTTTGCTAGAAGAAATGAATTACGACCCGACAGTATTAGTCGGCGGAGAAGTCGACATAATCGGCGGAAATGTAAGAGTAGGCAATTCAGAGTACTTTATAACAGAAGCGTGTGAATACACAGACAGTTTTTTAAAGTTTTATCCGTACATTGCAGTCATTTTAAACGTTGATTCAGACCACCTTGATTACTTTAAAAACATCGACAACATAAAGCAGTCATTTACACAGTTTGCAAACCTCGTTCCAAATGAAGGATTTGTAGTCGCATGTGGTGATGATCCTAATACAATGAGCGTGCTTAAAGATGTAGATCGCAATATCATCACGTTTGGAATCGACAGCAACTGTACATGGAACGCTAAAAACATAAAATTTGACGAAAAAGGATTTCCTTCATTTGATGTGTACTACAATGGTACATTTGTGGAACGCTTTGAGCTGTCCATTGTGGGGAAACACAATATATTAAACGCATTGGCAACACTATCAGTATGCCACCTTTTAGGCGTGGATATAAAAAAATGTCCGGATGTCATCAAGAAGTTTAAAGGGACCCACAGAAGGTTTGAATTCAAAGGCACTATCGATGGCGCGATCGTAATCGACGACTATGCACATCATCCGACAGAAATTAAAGCTACATTGTCTTCCGCATTAAATTACCCTCATAATAGAATAATATGCGTATTTCAACCTCATACATATACGAGGACTTATTCGCTTTTGAATGACTTCGCTGCTTCTTTTGACGATGCCGATATTACGATAATAACAGATATATACGCTGCGAGGGAAAAGGATACAGGAATCGTACGGGCAGAAGATCTGGCTAATCTCGTAAAAGATAGAGGAAATGAGGTATACTATATAAAAGATTTCACCGACATAGTAGATTACCTCAAAGGCACTATAAAAAATGGTGATCTTGTAATAACAATAGGTGCAGGCGATGTGTACGAGGTAGGAAACATGCTTCTAAGCTTCAACAAAAAAGCAGCAATAGGCGCATAAAAGATAAATAGGCATTTAGCCTATTTATCTTTTTATACATGACTTTCTTTCGATCAATTTTACCGGTACAATTATGTGATCTGCAACAAAGTCTTTATTCTTAATGTTTTTAAGTAGCAGCTCTGCAGATTTCACGCCTAGATCAAAAGTGGAAATGTCTATCGTGGTAAGGGGCGGATTTGCATAAGCAGAAAGAGGAATATTGTTAAACCCGATAAGGGATACGTCTTGCGGCACCTTCAATCCATAATCTATCGCTGCCCTTATGACACCAAAAGACATTATATCATCCGTCACAACAACCGCAGTAGGCTTTTTCTGCTTCAATATTCTCATCATGGCATTGTAACCACCATCTTCTGAAAATTCATCTTGTGCGACCAATTCTTTGTCAAACGGAATATTATTCTCCTCTAATGCCAACTTATAACCATCAAGTCTGTCTAAACTCACTACGAACTCCAGTGAACCACTTATAAATGCTATCTCTCTGTGACCGTGTTTTATAAGGTAATTTGTAGCAAGCCTTGATGCTCCAATATTGTCATTATCTACCCAGCATACACCTTTCGAATCTAAAGGCTTTCCTATTACAGTAAAAGGAAACTTCTCCTCTCTAAGCCAAGGTATTAGCTCATCTGTAGTCCTTGAGCAAAGAAGAACGATGCCATCAACTCTTCTTCCTTTTACCATATCTATGACAGCCTGTTTTTCTTCCTCTTCATTGCCTGATGTCGATATAAGCAAATCGTACTTCTCATTATGGGCAACCACGCTTATGCCTCTCATGACTTCAGGAAAGAAAGGATTGGAAAACGCATCTTCTGCAGATCGAGGCATTATAAGCCCTATAGTGTAGGTCATCTTGCTGGCTAAACTTCTGGCAATAGCATTAGGGTAATAACCCAGCTCTTCCATTGCCTTAAAAACTCTTTCTTTCGTCTCTTTGCTTATCCTTGGATTATCCGCAATAACCCTTGATACAGTCGAAGGCGCAACATGTGCTCTTTGTGCAACATCTTTTATAGTTACATTCATCTTAACACCACCTTAGTGAAACCGATTGCAATTACTTATATTTTATATCAATTTATAATTATTGTCAACTTATGAAAGTCTCAATAGATGAACTTGACAATTCTTCCATAATACTGAGATCCCGATATTCCCAATAGCTCCAAACCTATCATGACCAAAAAAATCAATCCAGATAATAAAAGAGGCCATTGAAGCAATATCTTTAAATCGTCTTTTAAAGTTGTAGTGCTGTGAATAATGTATGGATTTGTAGTTTTTACGAGTTTTTCAAGAAGCATGTAAAGAATCGTACCTGCCGCTATCGCAATGAATCCATACACCACCACAGATAAAAATGGAATATTCATTTTTACCAATGTTCCTGGCTTAAATCCAGCCGTACTTGAAACTTTATTGGATGCATATTGCAATGCCAGAACCATAGTATTGTTTGTAAAATGCCCTAACATCGATGCGTAAATTGAATCAGTCCTTTGCACAAGAAACCCTAATAAACACCCCAAAAAAACTACACTTAAGAAATTCTGCACATTAAGATGCAATACGGCAAACATTATGCCTGATATGACGACAGCCTTTATAGAGCCTCTCATCTCATAGCTTCTCAAAATAAGCCCTCTCGTAAGTATCTCCTCGCATAAAGCCGCAGTCCCTGAAATTATCAATATCTGTTTTATCAACCCCCCAATATCGCTGGCAGCATTTATAGGCGGTATGGGTATTTTACCGAATTTACTTAGTATGTAATTTGTCAAGATGCTAAAAAAGCTGGATACAAACATGCCGCATATCATTATAGCTATTATTAAAAACACATGATTTAAGTTAAGTTTATTTAGTCTTAATACGTATTTTACGTCGTATCTTTTAAAAATCAAAAAAAGTATAACAGGCAGTAGAACGATAACAAACTCTGTAATGACAAGCCCTAGATACAATGATTTTCTCTGAACGTATGAACCCACAAAAACAAATAGGATCAGTATAAGCAGATAGATTTTATTAGCATCTTTTTCAGACGGCCTCATACCAAAACTCCCTTTCATTTTGTCTACAATAGATTTTACCATACATATATTGAAAATGTAAGAATAAAAAAACCTATTTTTCACAAAATATTTTTGTAAAAATTATTGGAGGTGTCATTTATGAGCTTGATAAAATGGCGCGGCAATGACATGTGGCCAGACTTTAATTTTGATTTTAACTTACCTGCACTATCAAATATATTTGCACGCCCCAGAATAGACATTACAGAATCAGAAACCGAAATTACAGCGACAGCCGAATTGCCCGGCGTTGACAAAAAAGACATAGAAATAAGCGTTCACGATGATGTACTTGAGATAAAGGGGCAGACGTCAAAAGAATCCGAAAGAAAGAATCAAAGCTATTATTTAAACGAAAGGTATTATGGTTCATTTGAAAGAAGAATAGGACTTCCTGCTGAAGTAGACTCAGAAAGGACGACTGCAAAATTTGAAAACGGCATATTGACTATCGTAATGCCAAAACTGCATCCAGATAAGCCAAAAGGCAGAAAAATAGATATACAATAAAAAAATAAAGCCAGACGCAGGACACCTGTGTTTGGCTATAATATCATCTTTTTGCTTTCCCTGACAACAGAATCATTGTGTTGATTAAAGTTATCCACATATTCTACAAGCTCTATATTGCACCCTTGCCCAATTGTGACATTCTTACCTCTCACAGCTTTCGCTGTCGTATATTCCAGGTATATTTCATCCCCTTCAATGACATCTGTTGTAAGGTTGCCTTTACACATAGCATGGGATAAAATCAACCATTTGATAAGCTTAAGCCTTTCATTTAAGTTTTCATTGCTCATTAGGCTCGCCCCCATTTACCAATTTTATTTTTAATTCTTCAATAATTCCCGCAATATTCAGCCTTTTAATAATTTTCGCACCTGGCTCGAAATAAACTTCCGACCCACTTGATAACAAAAAACATGTAGATACTCCAAATTTTCTCAAAAACACCAGATCGCAATTCTTTCCATTAAATTTGTTGTAATTTTCTTTCAAAGTTTCTAAAATAATTTTCCCTTCTTCAAGATTTATATCTCCTGCAATTATCATCTGATCCACAATGTAAATATATAGAATAGAGCTAAATGAAAACTCTTTTTCTTCTCCAAACGTCTTTATATACAGTTCCAGAGATATTAACGAAACAATGTTCCGTTTTCTTATCTCATCTAAGCTTAATCCAATTTCTGATGGATTAGGAGAAAGCATACTTGCAAGATCATCCAATGATAAGTCATCTTTCATGCTTAGAATTTTATTTACTCTTTCAAGAATCTTTGCTTTAGGAAAAAATGTCTCTTGGCCTGTAAATGTAGACTTTCTTATAAACCACTCCTCAGGGATAAGATTTTTCCTCTTCCACCTGTAAAGCTGACCGTAAGAAATACCAGTAATCTCAAGCAATTCTTTTTTCGATATTAAATCATTGTTATCCACTGATATTCACCTCCATACGAATAGTATAACATAACACTGTTACGTTGTAAATAGATTTTATAAAATTTTTAACCGAAACACCGATTGTAGTGTATTTCATAATATTGTATAATCAATCTAAAGAAAGACACTTGGAGGCATATTATGAAATTAGATTTAGATGATAAAATAATAGATTCAATTAAATTTATAGGCGAAAAATATAATAATATAGATAAAATAGTAATATATGGTTCAAGAGCAAGAGGAGATAATAGAAAGACCAGTGACATAGATATTGCCGTATATTGCAAAGATACTTCACATAAAGGCGCAATTTATTGCGATTTAGATGATATAAATACTCTATTGAAACTTGATATAATCTTTATAGATGATAATACTGACAAAAAGTTATTAGATAATATTAACCGGGATGGTGTTATTGTATATGAAAAGCAATAATAAACTTGAAAATTTTATAAAGGCGTTAGATAGATTAAAAGAAGGCTTGTTACAATATGACGAGGAAGACGAGCTTCAAAGGGATGGAATAATCCAAAGGTATGAATTTACTTTTGAACTTGCCTGGAAAACTTTAAAAGAAATCTTTGAAGATGAAGGCTTAGTTGGATTAAATTCACCAAAAACCGTGTTAAGAGAAGCATATTCATCAGGGTTAATTGATGATGAAAAAATATGGCTTGATATGCTTGTAGACAGAAATGCCACGTCACACATATATAGCCAAAGTAATGCAATAGAAATATGTAAAAGAATAAAAGAAATATATGTTGACAAGTTGGAAGAATTAAAAGATAAAATACTTAAGAGATTAAATCAAATATAAATATTTTGGATTCTACCGATTTGACAACATTATAAACTTCAAACCAACTTTTTGAAAGACTTCGAAACATTGTTTTTTGATTGTATCAATGGCAAATAATTATGTAGCCTCTTACTAAGATTTGGACTATAGCAAAATTCGTATATGCCTATCTCGCACATGTAACAACAAGCCCTTTTACAATTAATAAAAATTCCATAATCCTTCCTTATATCATTGCTGCACTATTGATAAATTCTGCATTAAGCTACTAAGCATATTGGGACGCATTTCATATTCAGCAGCGATTTCATTAATCTTCTCTCAATACATCTAATACAATTTTTGTTTTTTGTTTGTCTAGTTTTCTGGTATTATTATAATCATTATACCTAATCCCAATTATAACCACTCCTCGCAATACCTGCATTAGCGCCTATTTGAATTGTACAAACATGTTATTGTTCCATTGTTGGATATTTCGCTAAAATTAATGCAATTTTAGAGTATTAAAAAATATATAATCATTTAGTAAACTCCGATTTATTCTTCCCAACATAATTAATAATCATATAAAAAACAACCATTACAGCAATACAGTAAAATGCCAAAAAATACTGCTGATTTATAATTAAATATGCTATAGCCATTAAACAGTAAATAATCAATATTGCATAAAGAGATAATGATAAAAATATCCATATTTCCTTTTCTTTAATAACCCAATTGAAGATATAATAAATATAGCTCCAAATATAATACCAATAAAATAAAAATTTGTACTTAATATGCTATTACTGCCAATTTTAAAGTTTGCTCCTTCAAACATCCTTATAATTGAGTCTAATATATACAACGTCCCTTGTAACATAACTAATATTGCCACAAAATTCACTCTATCACCACTTGATAATTTTATATCTTTAATTAACAATTTTATTAATAAATAGAAATTTTATATTAAACTGGACATAATCAATTCTTTTTTGCTTTATCTTTTTGATAAACCTAAAAAACCTCTAAATTCGTTTCTTAAATCTTCTTCCTGAATTACTTTAAATTTTAAATTTTTTTCATCATATTCTAATACCATTACCTTGCCAAAAGAGCCTGAATTTATATCAGGATCCATTATTAATATACGATTATTGCCAATATTTACTATGGCAATATTGTGACTTGCATATCCATTATTGTTGGGGACATATTGTACGCTACTTGTTCGATTGCCCAAAACTAATATCAACAATAAAACAATTATTATTAACATAAAAGTATTAGTAATTTTCTTACTTTCCATGGTATCATCCTTTCATTAAATATATTATCTTCTTCATAAAGCACTTTAGTAAATTTTTTAATAGTATCTTTTATATAAGGAAGTTGCACAATTGAGCTTTAATTTTTGAAGCTAAAAAAAGGCAATAGCAAAGCTAAGCATATCAATGCCTGTGGATAACTTATGAATTTTGAAAATTTAACACAAACATAGTTCATAAAATAATTTTTGTCTGTTTTTATATGCTCGTTTAAGCATAGGCTGTTTATTAAGCTACTTTTGGCAATGATTTAGTAACATTAACAGAAATAGTACCTGCAACAAGTGTAATACAGTTTAATAAAGCAAAGGTTTTTGCTTTCTTGATACCTGCTGAGGTATATTGTCAGTATTTAAATATTCTTTTAATCTGCTGTTACATCTCTCAATAGAAGTTCTAAGGTTATATATTTCCTGCCACTCATCAGAACTTCTTATTGGAAAGCTAAAATACCTGTTGTTTTTCTTGTAATTGATTTTAAGGCAATACCCATAGTTTGAACTGCTGCACCAAGAAGAACCATGAGGACAATCTGCCTTTCCTAATACATGTGGGCATCTGAATTTTAGATAATCACCGTCTTTGCCCCAATACACAAGTTCATATCCCATAGAACAAATTGGATGAAGTCTTTCATTTAGTCCTTCTGGTGGAGCGAAACTTCCTCTTTTATTGTAGGCTATGATTGGTTGTGCATGAAATTCATTCATAATATAATCGTAATTCTCTTTTATATCATAGCCAGAATCCATAATACAATGTTTTACATTAAAGGCATTGCCATAGAACTCTTTTAGCTTCTTTAATAAAGGTTATTGCTAAAATACTATCATTTACACTTGCAGGAGTAATTTCTATGGCAAGTGGAAGCTCACTTTTACAGTCGGCTAATATATCTATCTTCCATCCAAACCATTTTATATCATTGCCATCAGTATCTTTTTTCTTTCCCCAGTTAGGAGATTTACCATCATCTTTTAGCTTGGATTTAGGTTTTGGCTTTTCAAAAGAGTTCAATTTAGTTGAATCAATAGCTATATTAGCACCATCAATTATGTTGAGGTTTTTAGCCTTAAGTATTAATTGCTTAAAGTCTTCTTCCAGTGCATCCGACTTTGATATCAGGTTTAAAAATCGGCTAAAGGTTGATGTAGATGGTACAGGATCCAATACATTGAAGCCACAGTTATATCTAAATACAGTATCTGATTTTAATCTATCAACAAGTTTTGCTATAGTGGGAATTTTCTCAATTTGCATAGCAATCAAGGCATAAAGCAAAGGCAGTGGATCATATCCTTTAGGGCCTCTTTTATATTCGGGCCTTGATAGTGAAAGCACAACATTTGAGAAATCAAGCTGCGACAAAACCATTTCAAGTTTTGTCTCTGGTTGAAATTTTATTAATTCGTCGAAGGAAAATAAACATTCTTATCGAATATACATAAGTAGGTTCACCTCTTTTGTTAGAATTGGGTTACTACTTATATATTCGACATTTGGGGTGAACTTCCTTTTTTGTCTCTCACAAAGTTAAGAATATCAAGTTATTTAAAATATGAAATTTGCTCAAATACTTAAAAGAAATAAGAGGTTTTGAAAATAATGAGGTTACGCTAAATGTGCTGATTTTGAAAAGGCTTTATAAGTTATCATTTCTTTAGATATTGATATGAATCTCCATATTATGCTATAGCATAATAATCTTTGAGGAATTTAGTTATAAGGATCCAATATGAGGGAAAAATGAAGGCATGTCATTATTTTCTCATAAAGCCAAATCACTAGAAGAAAAGTTGTTTTACATAATGTATTTGATAACTATTTACTAGGTCAAAAATAAAACATTGTATGGAAAAGCACTTACATACAGACAACAACAATAAAAAACCGAATTTCATAAATCGGCTTCGATAGGCTTTAATATTGGTGCCGAAGGTGGGACTCGAACCCACACGGTATCGCTACCACTGGATTTTGAGTCCAGCGCGTCTGCCAGTTTCACCACTTCGGCACGTCACATTAGATATATTATCATATAAAAAATAAAATTTCAATAGCTAATTTAAAAATGTTGATTATTTCGTCAGTACAGGATAATATATATGTATCAAATACATCTGTGGAGTGAGTTTTATGGACAACAAAATAAACAAAATAAATGATAGTAAGGAAAAGGCAGTATTAGTAGGTGTACTGATTGACGATGATGACAGAGAAAGCATTGAAGAATTGGAGGAATTGGCTAATACGGCTGGTGCAGAAGTTGTAGGTGTAATGACACAATCAAGAACAAATATAGATAGAACAAGTTATATAGGTAAAGGCAAGCTTATGGAATTAAAAGAATTCATCGAGAATAATGATGTTGATGTGATAATCGTTAATGATGAGTTAGCAGGCATTCAGATTAAAAACATCGAAGATGTTACAAACGTAAAAGTAATCGATAGAACAGGGCTTATTTTAGATATTTTTGCAAAAAGAGCAAAATCGGCAGAAGGTATGCTTCAAGTTGAATTGGCTCAGTTGAAATACAGATTGCCAAGGCTTCAAGGAATCGGAAATGATTTATCGAGGTTAGGTGGAGGCATAGGTACAAGAGGCCCTGGTGAGACAAAGCTTGAGACAGATAGGCGACATATTAAAGAGCGAATAAGAGCAATCGAAGACAAAATAGATGATTTAAGAAGACACAGAGAGCTCTTAAGAGAGAGAAGAAGGAAAAATGAAATTCCTGTTGTAGCCATCATAGGGTATACAAATGCCGGCAAATCTACATTAATGAATGTACTTACAAATTCATCAGTATATGCTGAAGATAAGCTTTTTGCTACGCTTGATCCTACAGCAAGAAAGCTTGCTTTGCCATCTGGGAGAGAAATTGTTTTGATTGACACTGTGGGATTTTTAAGAAAACTGCCGCATGATTTGGTGGAAGCTTTTAAGTCAACGCTTGAGGAGCTAAAATATGCTGATGTCTTACTTCATGTTATTGATATATCAGCGAAAGATATGATGCATAAAATCGGTGTAGTTGAAAGTGTTCTTAAAGATCTTGATGTGATTGATAAGCCTAAGATAAATGTATACAACAAATCTGATCTTTTGGACAAGATACCCGAAAATAAAGGTGATAATGTATATATTTCTGCTAAAGAAAGAATTGGAATTGATAAATTGTTAGAAACAATTGACAGATTTGCATACAGCGAGTTATCTGTTTTAGATTTCTATTTCTCTTATGCAAACAATAATGAATACTTGTTTCTGAAGAAAAACTCAAAAATTCTAAAAGAAGAGTATGATGAAAAAGGCATTAAGATAAGAGCACAAGTAAGTGCAATGGAGAAAAATATATTAAGAGATTTTATTATCTCTTAATGGCATTGTATTCAGCACTTTCTTGTGCTTTCACATTTTTCACAATTTGAACTATGTTTTTGTATGCTTTTGTCACCCCATACGATACTAAAGGCCTTCCTATTACAGGCATTTTCAAAGCTATTGATGTGAAACCACCTATTTTCATTATCCAATTTGTGGCGGATGATGTATCTACAATAAGCAGTCCCTCATTTGTGTTGAATAAATGGTAATACAGATCTTTTAATGCTGGTTCTACAAGCTTTTTCCCATTTTTTACGCCTAGAGAATATACGTTGTTGCCATATTCGTCTGTACCTATTAATACTATATGGCCTGTGTCGTTTTGACCGTTTAGTCTATCAAACATAGGAATTCCTTCAATTTCTGATTTTGAAGGAATTTTATCTGTTGGCAGCATCCAAACATGGATGTAAGAAGCTATAACTGATGTATGAGTTCCTCCGTAACAATGGTAAATGATATGCATTCAAATCACTCCTTTCAAATATATTTTTGTTAGAATCTATATTAATTATTCTAAGATTTTTAACCATTTTTAGAAATGAAGATAAATTTATACATAATTTTCTTTTACTGTGGAAATAATAAAATAAAATTAAAGACAAAAATTTTAGAAGGAATTTAAGAGTTTATAAAGAATATTATATAATAAGCAAATATTGTGATTAAGTCACAATAAATATAAAAAGCTTAGGGGGCTTATATATGTTAATAAGAGAATGCTCTGGCGGAGTTGTATTTAGGGGAGATGAAGTATTTCTCCTAAAGAATGAAAAGAATGAATGGGTATTGCCTAAAGGTGCAATAAGAAACAATGAACTGTCTGTGGATGCAGCGTTAAGAAGAGTAAGGGCTGAAACCGGCTTAAAATCTTTGAATGTCCTATCTACTGCAGGCGAAACCAGTTATGAATTTTATTCTGTTACACGTCAACGTCCTGTCTATAATAAAATCACATGGTATTTAATGTCAACAGATGATAGAGAATTTAACATCAGCAGTGAAGATGGCTTTTCAGATGGTGGATTTTACCCAATCGAGAAGGCTTTGGAGCTTATAACTTATAGTCAGGATAGAGCTTTAGTAAACGTTTCTTATTACAAATACAAATCCTTAAGTAAAGTTATCGCATAAAAATAAAAGCCATATGGCTTTTATTTTTATGCGATAGTCTGGTATAATTAGATATGAGCATAATTAAAAAATCGATCAAAAATAAGAACCAGAATAGGTAGGTAATGTAAATGATAAAGGCTAAAAAATATACTTGAACATTTAAAACTAAATAAAAGAAAAAAAAAGAGCTGAAAAAGGGCATAAAAATCCTGTAGATAATTGATGGCAAAAATTGAGAACTAAAACATATAAAAATTAAGCTAAACGCTTTAAACCATCAAGAGATTTAATTTTATCGATATTACCTGATTTATATGCAACAATAGCAAGTGTCAATAAAGTAATATGGCCAAAAGTATTTAAATTACTTACAGAATCAATGTTTCTAACGTATGCCCTTTCAAAATCTAAAGCTTTAAAGCGGGAATTATATCTTTCTGATTCTGTCCTTAATTTATATTTGGATTTGAAATATATAGAATTTCTATCAATTGAAGACCTGTAATCAGTAGATATAGAAGTATATTTAATGCAACCCCTGTACTTTTTGCCATTAAAGTATTTGGGATGATAGCATGGGCAAAGAGAATCATTTTTAGACTTATAGTATTTACAACGATGTTTTTGCTTAATAAAACCATCGAAATACTCTTTACCATCTTTAATCATTGGAATACCTGCATCACAGACAACATGACCATCATCAGTTAATTTATGCGTTTTAGAGCCTCTCTTATTAAGAGGAATAAAACAATGACCATGGAGGGTGTCTCTCACAAAACTATAGACTTTCTTAACATCATAGCCTTTGTCAGCAATAAAATTGACACCTTCAAGATTAAACCAATTGTTGGTTTCAGATAAAAGAGGGATTGCAGCATCAAAATCGGGGATATTAGCAGGAGTGGTTACTTCAGCAATAGGAAGACCAGACAAAGAATCAATAATAATATGGTTTTTATATCCCCAATAAAATTCAAAATTTTTATTAGAAGAATCATTAGAAGCAGTATGAACACCAAGTCTACAATCCTTGTCAGACTTAGGCTGATTATCTTTAGAGAATTTATTTTTAGAAAAACACTTAGGATTATTGAACTTAGTATTAGCCTTAATAGGAGTAGAATCCAAAGAAATAGATTCACCAGAAATAAGGCCGAAATCCTTAAGAATATTAACTTGATTCTGCATAACATAAGACAAATATTTATGATCAAAATTTTTAAGGAAACGATCAAAAGTCCAATAAGAGGGCAACTTTTTAGTAATATCAAAACCGCAGAGGTGAGCAATAATAAGATTATTATTAAGATAATCAATGAGATCAGAAATCTCACCGAATTTCTCAGCTTTCATAACAATGATGGCTCTAAAGAGGGCATGACGAGAATAACCTCTAGGGCCAAATTTAGAAGGCGGGAATTCAGGAATGGAAGACAAATCAAGATTGCTAAATAAAGAAGTATAAAAATCAATTTTAGGTTGAGAAGTAAAAAGGTCAATAATGTTTAAAACTTGTTGAAGCTGGTACATGTAGGGTTTCCTCCTTTAATGTTTAATGATGCTAATAATACAATAATTCGACATAAAAGGCAGGAAATCCTACATATCAGATAAAAAATTTTCAGGGCGATAAGAAAAAAGCATATCTTAAAAATGGCTAAAATCAAGGCTTTTGAGATATGCACAAGTCTAATCCGAGTAAAGTTTCGGAGGTGATTAAGATGTATGCAAACAGATTAAATGAAGAACAGATGAAATATGTAATAAACAATTTAAAAGAAGCAAACTTTAAAATATATACTGAGGAAGAATTAAAAAAGAGTATGGAAAAAGGTATTGAGAAGGGTATGGAAAAAGGTATGGAAAATCTCGTCATAAGATTGTTGAAGAAGAAATTTAACGATGTACCTGAAAAATATATAAAGTTAATTGAAAATTTAGATGAGAAAACATTGCTTCAAATAGCAGACAACATATTTGAAATTAATAAGATAGAAGACTTAGAAAAATATATTGTAAGTTAGGATTTGTTTTTATATTTTAAAAAAGAGTGATGCGATATAATAAGAGGAGAAAAAGAGTGAAGGATATTAATTTAGATATATCTTATCAGAATAACGATATAATACTAAAATTAATGGCACAAGAGTTTAAAGATAAATCGCTTAAGTTTTACGGGATAAATGTACCTAATATTTTTGCCGCTGATGGGAAGCAAAAAAAGCAGTGATGAGATGGCAATAGATGCGGTAGAACTTGCGAAAAAGATAGAAGATGAAGATGAAAAGACATATATAATCGGTGCATTGATAGGAATAAGCGATAAATTTCTGACAGAGGAATATAAAAATAAGTTGAAAGGAGCGATAAAAATGACTAAGATAGCCGAAATGTTGATACAAGAAGGTAAAGCTGAAGGCAAGGCTGAAGGTAAGGCTGAATTAATAATAAAACAATTGAAAAAAAGATTTAACAAAATACCAGAATTTTATGTAAAAAGAATGTATGAATTAAATGTAGATAAATTAGAAAAGATAGGTGAGAATATATTTGATATAAATAAGATAGAAGACCTAGATAAATACTTTAATGATAATTAGATTGATAAAAAGGTGATTAAGCCTTTTATTTTTTTACAAAAATATTAAAAGAATTATACGAAATCATAATTTCGGATAATTATAAGATATGTGGAGGCATTTAATGAGTATTCAAGCATTAAAAAAATTATCAATTTTTATTATTTTGGTTAACTTGTTTTATGGAGCAATTGCTATAGTGCAAGTATTAACAATAAAAAATGTAGTCTTTATGAGTATATACATAAAATTTTTATTGTTAGCTTTTATTTATATTTGGATCCTATATTTACTTTCGCATAAGAAAATTATTTTATTGATACCAAAAAATGTAGCTTTACCGTATTTAATTTGGATAGCATATTCTATTATAAGTTTTTTATTATTGTTTAGATTTAATTATCCAAGTATTTACATATTATTTTCGTATATAGCAACCATGTTTTACCCTGCTTTTATGCTAATTTATACAATAGGTTCAAAAAAAATATGCATTAATGAAGATCAAAGAAATAATTTATATAAATATTTTACTAAATTTTTGTATATTTGTGCTGCATTAATATGGCCTCTTGGTATAATCCAATATATATTAAATAACCCAATTATAACAATAAATATTCAAGATAATTATTGGACATTTATGAGCCAAAATTTTATTGGAAAACACATTAGAGCAACATCTTTTTTTTAGCTCTGGTTTGGATTTCGGGTTATTTTCATTATTAATTATGACAATTTCTTTATCTAAAATTTTATTTAGTAATAATAGGAAAAATATTGATGTAATATTCTTTTTATTATCCATATTTTGCATATTTATTAGTTTAACAAGAAATGTATATATAGTTTCTCTATTTACATTGATAACCGTAATTCTATTTTATTTGCATAAATTACATTATAAATATTTTTACAAATATTTACCATTAATATATTTAAGTCTGATAGTCATAGCATTGATTTTTATAAACCCAATTTTGCATATTTTGAAGAGCAGTTTTTTATTTAATTCCAGCTCAACTTTAATGAGATTTAAAGAATGGTCAGATTTTTTTAGTAAATATATTTTGAATGGTAATATTACTAATGTATTATTTGGATATGGACTAATACAAAATAGCAGATTTGATTTAACAAAGAATATTATTATTGATAATATATATTTAAGTTTTATATTATATGAGGGCCTTTTTGGATTGATTTTTTATTTAATATCCTACTTTTCTATATATAAATATTTATTGAAATGTGCATTAAAAAATAAGAATTACTTTGAAATTTCAATTATATCAATAATGTCGTCTTATTTGATTAGGGGCTTTTTTAATATAACGGTTTTTGGCGATTATATGAATTTTATATTGATATTTTTAATTTTATTGATAAATAAAAATATAAGTTTTAACAATAAAACTAAAGTAGAAGTTTTAAGTTAATTTTATATGAAAATAAAAATTATATAAAAAGTGATAAACTTAAAAATATATACACATCTTTATGTGTAGGAAATAATATTTGGTTATAGTGTCAAAAGTAAAAAATAAAATTATTTTATACAAAATATTGTGCATCAATAATAAATCTCTACAATGTTTTGTGCGATAACCTTTAATAAACCAGTTTTGGCACTTAAATCATATTTATTTTATTGTTGCTTTGTTTTAGTGGACTTAATTTTACAAGTCCGTTTTTGTGGTGTATGGAGTTTTTTATTTTCAATTTTAAAAAGTAACTTAATACATAATTGAGGAAATTGCACAATTAAGCTTTAATTTTTGAAGCTAAAAAAGACAACAGCAAAGCTAAGCATATCAATGCCTGTGGATAACTTATGAACTTGAAAATTTAACACAAACATAGTTTATAAAATAATTTTTGTCTGTTTTTATATGCTCGTTTAAGCATAGGCTGTTTATTAAGCTACTTTTGGCAATGATTTAGTAACATTAACAGAAATAGTACCTGCAACAAGTGTAATACAGTTTAATAAAGCAAAGGTTTTAGCTTTCTTGATACCTGCTGAGCGTATATTGTCAGTATTTAAATATTCTTTTAATCTGCTGTTACATCTCTCAATAGAAGTTCTAAGGTTATATATTTCCTGCCACTCATCAGAACTTCTTATTGGAAAGCTAAAATACCTGTTGTTTTTCTTGTAATTGATTTTAAGGCAATACCCATAGTTTGAACTGCTGCACCAAGAAGAACCATGAGGACAATCTGCCTTTCCTAATACATGTGGGCATCTGAATTTTAGATAATCACCGTCTTTGCCCCAATACACAAGTTCATATCCCATAGAACAAATTGGATGAAGTCTTTCATTTAGTCCTTCTGGTGGAGCGAAACTTCCTCTTTTGTTATAGGCTATGATTGGTTGTGCATGAAATTCATTCATAATATAATCGTAATTCTCTTTTATATCATAGCCAGAATCCATAATACAGTGTCTTACATTAAAGGCATTGCCATAGAACTCTTTTAGCTTCTTTAATAAAGGTATTGCTAAAATACTATCATTTACACTCGCAGGAGTAATTTCTATGGCAAGTGGAAGCTCACTTTTACAGTCGGCTAATATATGTAGCTTCCATCCAAACCATTTTATATCATTGCCATCAGTATCTTTTTTCTTTCCCCAGTTAGGAGATTTACCATCATCTTTTAGCTTTGATTTAGGTTTTGGCTTTTCAAAAGAGTTCAATTTAGTTGAATCAATAGCTATATTAGCACCATCAATTATGTTGAGGTTTTTAGCCTTAAGTATTAATTGCTTAAAGTCTTCTTCCAGTGCATCCGACTTTGATATCAGGTTTAAAAATCGGCTAAAGGTTGATGTAGATGGTACAGGACCCAATACATTGAAGCCACAGTTATATCTAAATACAGGGTCTGATTTTAGTCTATCTACAAGTTTTGCTATAGTGGGAATTTTCTCGAGTTGCATAGCAATCAAGGCATAAAGCAAAGGCAGTGGATCATATCCTTTAGGGCCTCTTTTGTATTCGGGCCTTGATAGTGAAAGCACGACATTTGAGAAATCAAGCTGCGACAAAACCATTTCAAGTTTTGTCTCTGGTTGAAATTTTATTAATTCGTCGAAGGAAAATAAACATTCTTGTCGAATATACATAAATAGGTTCACCTCTTTTGTTAGAATTTTGTTGTTACTTATATATTCGACATTTGGGGTGAACTTCCTTTTTTGTCTCTTAAAAAGTTAGGAATATCAAGCCATTTAAAATATGAAATCTGCTCAATTAATAAAGAGAAGGTGTTTTACGTGAGAATACATGGCATTGTAGAAAAAATAGAAGATGATGTAGCTATAATTGTCCTTGATGACGATAGGAAGATAAGCATTCCAACAAAATATCTTCCCAGCAATATTGCTGAAGAAGATGCTATAGATATTTCATTGGATGTCAATGAAAGAGGACGAAAATTAAAAAAGATGATTGAAGAATCAAGAGAGGAAGACTAAATTTTTAATTTTTTTAACGCCAATTGTTAATAAATTACTTAGTGTATAATTTTAGTAGGCAGTAAAAAATAGAAAAAGGAAGGTATCCAAAAAATACCTTCCCTTCGCATGAATCATCCGCTATAATGTTTAATAGAAAATAAAAAGCGTTATAGAGGTGATTACATGCTAGATATAAGTTTAAATGAAAATGAAATAAATTTCAAGGACTTAGAAGTAGAAATTTATAGATTAGCATGCGAAGAAGCTTGTAAGATAATGGCTCAAATCCTTATGGAAATAGATGATATTCTACTAGAAAAAAGGGACAAAAAGGAATATAGATGTAAAGGTAAAAAGCATACAAACATAAAGACAATTATGGGCACTGTTGAATTTGATAAAAGAATTTATGAACATATAAATAGTGAAGGAAAAAAAGAAT
>NZ_BBKT01000001.1 GCF_000747665.1 Thermoanaerobacterium saccharolyticum
TGAGAGAAATGATTCAAAGTGCTTTATATACATTAGATGATTGTTCTATTCAAATTATCAGAGATTATATTGAAAATATTAAATTTTGATGCAAATGAGTTAAATGAAATTGAAAAAAGATTGGACATACTGGGAAATTTAAAGAGAAAATACGGAAGGACGATTGAAGAAATAATTAGATATAAAGAAGAGAAAAATGATGAACTTACAAAGTTGTTAAACGCGGAAGAAGAAATACATAAGATAAACAAAGAAAAAGAGGAAATCATGCAGAAAATTAAAGTGATTTCCGATGAAATACATGAAAGGAGAAAAAATGTAGCAGATTTTCTTGAAAAGAAAATAAGTGATGTCTTGAGTGAGTTAAATATGCCCAATACGATTTTTAAAGTCGATATCAGAAAAAAAGATGTGGCAAATGAAAATGGCATGGACGAAGTGGAATTTTTAATATCAACTAATATTGGTGAACCTTTAAAGCCACTTGATAAAATAGCGTCTGGCGGTGAGTTATCAAGAATTATGTTGGCTTTAAAGACTATTTTGGCTGATTTTGATGGCATATCTACATTAATATTTGATGAAGTAGATACAGGAATAAGCGGCAAAGCAGCCCAATCTGTGGCACAGAAAATAGCTTTGATTTCAAGAAATCGCCAAGTTATATGCGTTACTCATCTTCCTCAAATAACATCTATGGCTGATGCACATTTTAAAATTTCAAAGGATTTTGACAAAGACAAAACTTACATAAAAATTGAAAAATTAGATTATGAAGGAAAAATAAAAGAACTATCGAGAATAATCAGTGGTACTGTTGTTACAAACACTACTTACAGTCATTCGAAGGAGCTAATTGATCTAGCAGAAAACTACAAAAAAAGTTTAATTTAAAAAATACGGTTCAAGGCCGTATTTTTTTTTATTTTGTCATTAGAAAAAAAGTCATTAATTGACTTAGAAATCTAACTTTTTATTGACAGTATATAAATCATTCTAAAAGGTTAATTTAATCATAGCAAATTTATTTGAGGGAGTGATTAAATTGAATCGCAATAAGATTAAATATTTAATTTTTGCCTTTTTATCCGCTTTAATAATATATATAAATTATACACCTGCAATTAAGAGTGTTTACCAGACTCCCAACTATTATAAATTTTTTGAAGGAGAAAAAGTAAAATTTAATTTTAATTTACCACTTAAAGTAGGCTTTTATACAGATAGACAAGGCATTGTAAAAATAAATAATGATGAAAGTGGCAATAATATTTTAAATCTTGATAAGCCATTTTCTGTCGAAACTTTAAACTGTGGGAAAGTAAATATAAATTTCAGGTTATTTGGAATATTTCCAATAAAAAGTATTTATGTTGATGTTATACCAACAATAAAGGTAATTCCTGGTGGCGATTCAATTGGAGTTAAGCTTAACACAAAGGGAGCACTTGTGGTAGGGTATTCTGATATAATAGGAACAGATGATAAAATTTACAGTCCATACCGAGAAGGGAAAATACAAATAGGTGATATAATTCTTGAAATTAACAACATAAAGATTAATTCTGCTGATGACATTACAGACATTATTAACAATCAAAAAGATACAATGATAACACTTAAAATAAGTAGAAAAGGCAATATAGTTTATTCAAAATTACATCCAGTTTTGGCTAAAGATGATAAAAAGTATAAGCTGGGATTATGGGTAAGGGATCATACAGCAGGTATTGGAACGTTGACATTTTACACTGAAGATAAAAAATATTATGCCGCTTTAGGACATGCTATTACCGATATAGACACAGGAGACATTCTATCAGTTAACAACGGACAAATAATGAAGTCCAAAATAACATCTGTAAGTAAAGGGAAAAGAAGCAGTCCAGGAGAGCTTAGAGGTATTTTTTTAGAGGAAGTTGACACAATAGGTGATATTGAAAAAAATACTGAGTATGGCATATATGGAAAGATAATTAATCCTATTGGTATAAGTTTAAAACCAATACCAATAGGTTATCAATCACAAGTTATTGAAGGACCAGCAAAAATCCTTACGACAATAGACAATACAGGAGTAAAGGAATTTGACATTCAGATAATAAAGAAAGTGGACCAAAAGAATCCAAATCAAAAAGGAATGATAATAAAAATTGTGGACAAGGAATTGTTAGATAAAACAGGTGGTATTGTCCAGGGAATGAGTGGAAGTCCAATTATACAAAATGGCAAACTAATAGGTGCTGTAACGCATGTTTTTGTCAATGATCCAACTAAAGGATATGCAGTATATGCTGAATGGATGATAAATGAGATGGAAAATTTACATCATGACGAAAATGTGTTTAAAAATTAGGGATTACATTTTTCCCTAATTTTTTATTGTTAAAAGAAGGAAATTCTAATTTTATGTAGAATATTATAAAGTAGATTTGTTTTTTATAAAATGGCGTAAGGAGGGGCGTTTGTTGTTAAAGAAAATTAAATTAGGAATTTGTGATGATAATAAGGAATTTGTCGGTATAATGGTTGATTACCTTTCGTCAAAAGAAAATATCGAAATTGTAGGTGTAGCAAATGATGGCAATCAAGCAGTTAAACTTATTCAAGATAATGATTTAGATCTTTTAATCTTGGATATCATAATGCCGTATTTGGATGGCATTGGAGTCTTAGAAAAAGTTAATGAACTAAAGAAAAAAAAGACCTAAAATAATCATTTTATCGGCAGTAGGTCAGGAAAAAATTACACAAAGAGCAATAAGTCTTGGAGCAGATTATTACATCTTAAAACCGTTTGATTTAGAATTGCTTTCTAAAAGAATAACAGAGATAATGGAGTATCAGCCTGATGTGGTGTCAAAGGCTGTTATGCCTATAATCGGAGACAAAAAATCTGTCGACTTAGAAACTCTTATAACACAGGTTATCCATGATGTAGGAATACCTGCACACATAAAAGGATATCTGTATTTAAGAGATGCCATAACATTAGTAATAAGTAATATTGAATACTTAAATTCTGTGACGAAGCTTTTATATCCCAAGATAGCGGAAAAATATGAGACTACTCCCAGTAGAGTGGAAAGGGCTATAAGACATGCGATTGAAGTTGCATGGAGCAGAGGTAAAGTCGATGTTTTAAATGATCTATTTGGTTATACAATTAACGATGAAAAGGGGAAACCGACCAATTCTGAATTTATCGCGCTTATTGCTGACAAATTAAGATTAAGTTTAAAGACAAACTGAAAAATGCGGTGAGTGGTTCACCGTATTTTTTGTTTTACCTTGTAGAAAATTGTGCTATAATAAACAAAGAAAAGATGTATGGAGGTTTTACCATGCAAATTACCGGTACAGTTAAAATGGACAAAAGAACGAAAAACCTGGCAAAGCGCATAGGTCCTGGAGAAATCGCTGTAATAGATCATGTTGACATCGACGAAATTGGTGCTGAATCTTTAATAGAAAAGAAGATTTTGGCTGTTATAAATGCTAATAAATCGATAAGCGGCAGATATCCTAATTTAGGCCCTTCTATTATAGATAAGGCTGGTATTCCTATTATAGATGAAGTTGGCGAAGATATATTTGATTTGTTAAAAGAGAATGATAAGATTACTATAATCGATAATGAAATATATAAAGATGGTAAATTGTTAAAAAGGGGAAAATTGCTTACACATGATGTCATTAATTACAAAATGGAAGAGTGCAAGGAAAATCTCGAAATAGAATTGGATAAGTTCATTGAGAATACACTTGAATATGCTAAAAAAGAAAAATCATTTATTTTAGGTGATATTGAAATACCAGACGTAAAGACAAAATTTAAAGATAGACAAGCACTGGTTGTTGTAAGAGGAAAAGACTATAAGGAAGACTTATATACTATTAGGCAGTATATAACAGATGTAAAACCTATATTGATAGGAGTAGATGGCGGTGCAGATGCAATACTGGAATTTGGCTTGACTCCTGATATCATAATTGGCGACATGGATAGCGTAAGCGATAAAGCTTTGAAAAAAGCAAAGGAAATAGTAGTTCATGCCTATCCCAATGGCAAGTCTCCTGGGTTAGAAAGAGTTAAATCATTAGGACTTGATGCACATATATTTAAAGCACCAGGAACAAGCGAAGATATTGCTATGCTTTTAGCATATGAAAAGGGTGCAGATTTAATAGTGGCTGTTGGTACTCATTCCAGTATGATCGATTTTTTAGAAAAAGGAAGGAAAGGAATGTCTAGCACATTTCTCGTAAGATTAAAGATTGGATCGAAGCTTATTGATGCTAAAGGGGTTAATAAATTATACAGGGAAAATTTTAGGCTTTCATATGTTTTTAGTATTATATTTGCGGCAATGGTTCCACTTAGTGTAATAGCTTATTTTTCACCACCTATGCAACAGCTTTTAAAACTTTTGCAGCTAAGGATAAGGCTTTTAATAGGATTTTAGGAGGAGATCTATGAACGTAAATATTAGATATTATGTATTGACGATAGCAGCAATTTTTATGGCATTGGGTATCGGCATATTTATAGGCTTCATGCTGGACGGACAAAAAGTTTTTTCTGAACAGCAGGAAACGATCATAAATCAGTTAGAGCAAAAATTCAAAGATATCCAAACTGAAAATTCTAACTTAAAGGACAATGTACAAAGTTTGAATAAACAACTTGACTATATGAACCAATACGGGAAAATTGTTTTTCCTGAGATTGTAAAAGGACGCTTAAATGGTGTAAAAGTTGCAATAATTGAAACAAACAATGATTTTATCTATCCAGGTTTAAGGAATGCTTTGATGAAGGCAGGTGCAACGATATCATCAGTTACAATATTTAAAGATGATTTGAATAATTTAGATCAGTCAGAAAAAGATGATTTAATAATGAATTTGTCTAAGTACGGCAATATTGATAGCAATCATCTCATCGAATCTTTATCTGAAAAATTGACTGAAGTTCTTGTTACCGGACAAGATGGAGAATTGATAACTTATTTAAAAGATAAAGGTTACATCGACTTTACTGGTACACCGGGGAATACAGATTTTATTGTGTTGGCAGGCGGCAGCAATCTTAAAAATAACAATTTAAATATAGTAGATATTCCAATAATAAAGCAATCAAAAATCTTAAATGTGCCGATTGTTGGAGTTGAACAGAGCGATGTAAAATATTCTTACATGGATGCGTATAGAAAACAGCACTTGTCAACTGTTGATAACATAGATACGATTATAGGACAAACTTCTTTGATAATGGTAATGCAAGGCAAAGAGGGAAATTATGGAGTAAAACCTGGAGACACATCGATTATGCCCGATGCTTTTATAGAATATCAACAGAATCAAAATCAAAATAAGACAAATTCAAACGAGGTGAAATGATGGCTGTAAGTGTTTTGATACCGGCATACAATGAAGGCAAGAGAATCGTTGATACAATAAAAGGTATGGAGAATATAGGAGAAATTGATGAGATCATTGTTATAAATGATGGTTCTACAGACGATACACCAGATAAAGCTAAAAAAGCAGGAGCAAAATTGGTGAACCTAAAAAATAATTCTGGTAAAGGAAGAGCTTTAAAAGAAGGATTAAAATACGTTAAAAATGATGTTATCGCTTTTATTGACGCAGATGTGGGTTTAACTTCTCGAGAGGTAATCAAATTAATAAAACCTGTTTTAAATGGCGATGCAGATGTTACTGTAGCTAGATTTCCTAAAGTCAATGTTAAATCAGGCTTTGGATTTGTAAAGAGATTGGCAAAATACGGTGTAAAATTGCTTACTGGTCATGATTTTGATTCTACACTCTCTGGGCAAAGGGTTTTTAAAAAAGAAGTGCTTGACAACATAAAAAAATTTTATGGTGGTTATGGCATAGAAGTTGGTATGACAATCGACCTATTTAATTTAGGATATAAGATTAAAGAAGTAGATGTTGATATGACGCACTCCGTTACATTAAGAGATATTAAAGGTTTTATTCACAGAGGCAGACAATTTCTCGATATACTTAAGGTTTTATTAATAAAAGCGATATTTAAGGATCGGTGATAAAGTGACATTATTAATAATTTTTATCATATCTTTTTTATTAATGATAGTAATTCAAAAATTTATAATTCAGATATTAAACAAAGATGTGTGTTTAAAGCCTAATTATAAAAATGTTTTGATTCCAGTATGTGGTGGAATAGCTTTTGTTCCAACTATATTTGTTGCAACGATTATCTCAAAGTTTGTTGGGCTTTCTGATGAAATGATACCGATTTTTTTAGTTTCCATTATATTGATGTCTTATGTAGGTTTAATCGATGATTTATTAGGAGACAGGAGTGTGACAGGATTAAAAGGTCATATTAAATCGCTTCTAAATATAAAACTGACAACAGGAGGTTTAAAAGCAGTAATAGGCGTTATAGTATCGTTTTACATAAGCGTAAATATCAGCAATAGATTAGTTGATATAATAGTTAACACAATATTGATATCTTTATTTACTAATTTTTTGAATTTACTTGATTTAAGACCTGGAAGAGCTTGCAAAGCGTTCTTTTTTATATCCATTATTTTCTTATTAGTAGGCGCTGGAAACTTTTTGATTTTACTGATAGTTTTGGGGGCTGTAATTGCCTTTATGCCGCTGGATTTAAAAGCAAAAATTATGTTAGGTGACACTGGTTCTAACATTCTTGGTCTTACATTAGGGATATCAAGTGTTTTATTGTTTAATTTCAATATAAAGTTAATTATTTTAGCATTTTTAATTTTAATTCATATTATTACTGAAAAATATTCATTGTCTAAAATAATAGAAAGGAATAAGTTTTTGAATTATTTAGACATGATTGGCAGAGGACGTGATTAGTTGTGATTTCAATTAAAAAAGGGATTGTTAAAAAGATTATATCAGAAAAGGTTGATATATGCTTTGTAGAGGTTGATGTAGAAGGAATTGTTTCAAAGGCGGTAAATTATAATAAAATTACAGGCATAATAAATGTTGATGATGTGGTTTATGTAAATCAAACGGCTAGAAATCTGCAATTAGGTACTGGCGGGTATGACTTTGTCGTACTTAATACAAGATATGATGCGTTTGAATATAAAAACATAGGGCATATAATGAAAATGCGCTATGCTCCCATGCAGATTAATGTGCTTTCGGTAGAAGAACAAGATAGTCCATACCATGATGTTTTTAATGATTTTAAAGGATTAGAGGGTATGCCTGTGATAGTAGCTGAACTTCACAGCATGTTGGCCCCTACTGCTATGGTACTGAAGAAACTAAGACCGTCTGTTAAAATATCATATATAATGACTGATTCTGCTTGCTTGCCTATATATTTCAGCAATACTGTCCATTATTTAAAAGAAAATAATTTTATCGATGCAACAATTACTATCGGTCATGCTTTTGGAGGGGATTTTGAGGCTGTTAATATTTATTCGGCATTAATATGCGCAAAGGAAGTAGCCAAAAGTGACGTTGCAATTGTGGCTATGGGGCCAGGCATAGTCGGTACAGGAACAAAATATGGATTTTCAGGCATTGATCAAGCCGCGATTATAGATGCGATTAATAAGATAAATGGCAATCCTGTATTGATACCCAGAATTAGTTTTAATGATTCAAGAGAAAGACACAACGGCATAAGTCATCATACTGTTACAGTAGTAGAACTTGTAAATAGCACATGCACTATTGCAGTCCCAAAACTGAAACATGAAAGACAGCTTATGCTAAAAAAGCAATTAGAAAATAATGCGTTTGACAAAATGAATAAACGCTTTGTTGATATTGAAAAATATAGAGAGTTATTGCACAATGTAAAAGATATTAAATTCACTACTATGGGAAGAGGACTTGATGAAGAAAGCGAGTTTTTCGATGCTTGTATTGCTGCAGCAGTTTACTGTTCGGATCTATTAATGGTTGATTAACTCATAAAATGTTTTGTACTTAGAAGAAAGGTCATTTAAAAGCTTTAAAAGCTGGCGAAATTTGCCTGTAAAATAAATTTTGTTTTCGTATATAATCATCACATTCACTCCTTTAATGTTATCTTATGCAATTTAAGTAAAAAATATACTAATTAGAAAGGATCGTATAAAATGGAGTTAACTGAAGTAACAAAGAATTCAAATATCATATTTTCGGGCAAGATAATAAACTTAAGAGTAGATGATGTTGTTTTGCCAAACGGAAAGGTAACAACAAGAGAAATTGTTGAACACAATGGTGGTGTTTCCATATTAGCGATAAACAAAAGCGGTAAAATAATCATGGTAGAACAATACAGAAAACCAGCAGAGAAGATTCTGTTGGAGATACCTGCTGGAAAATTAAATATTGGAGAGGAGCCTATAGAATGTGCAAAAAGAGAGCTAATGGAGGAAACAGGGTATATAGCGAAAGAGCTTAAACACTTGTTTTCATTTTATCCATCTCCTGGTTTTTCCACAGAAATTTTGCATTTATTTTTGGCGGATGATTTAGAAAAAGGCGTATCAAATACAGATCCAGATGAATTTTTAAACGTCCATGAGTATACAGTCGATGAGATAAAAGGTATAATGCAAAAAGGCTTGATTGAAGATGCAAAAACACTTATTGCTTTATTGTATTATATAAGGTGAAAAGGAGTTTAAAATGTACTATAATGCAGATTTACACGTTCACATAGGAAGGACTAAAAATGGTAGACCTATTAAGATCACCGCTTCACCAAATCTAACGATTGAAAATATATTAGATAAATGTATCGAGAAAGGCATAGATATTGTAGGAATTGTTGATTGTGCCGCTCCAGAAATTTTAGATGAAATAGAGCAACTGCTTAAAACTGAATGTGGATTGTATGAAGAACTTGAAGGTGGTGGGATTTTATTTAAACAAAAGGTATCATTGCTGCTGGTAAGTGAAATAGAGGTTGGTGGTGAATTGCGTGGTTCACCGCATTTGTTGTGTTTTTTGAAAGATATAAAAACAATGAGGAAGTTTTCTAAAGCCTTATCTAAACATATTAATAATGTAAATTTAAGCACACAAAGATGCAGTTTAAATAGCGTGGAAATATTAAAAATTGCAAAAGACTTAGACGGATTTGTTGTACCTGCTCATATATTTACGCCATATAAAAGTTATTATGGAAATACCACGGATAGGTTAAATTATATATTTAATGAACATTTTGAAGAAGTTAATGCTGTTGAACTTGGATTAAGCTCTGATACTTTTTTGGCAGATATGATAAGTGAATTAAGAGGTAAAACTTTTTTAAGTAATTCCGATGCTCATTCGCTACAAAAAATTGGCAGAGAATTTAACGTATTTGACTTGTCTAAACCTGATTTTGCAAGCTTAAAAGCTGCATTAAACTCCATGAAAGGAGTCATAAGAAATTATGGACTAAATCCTGCATTAGGCAAATATCATAGGACATTCTGTCTTGATTGCAATAAAGTTGCTAATGTAGATCCGCCTGCATATAAATGTACTTATTGCAATAGCAAGAATATAGTATTTGGGGTTTTAGACAGAATATATGAGATAAAAGATCAGGAGATGCTGCACCCACCATTTAGATCAGAATACGTATATCAGATCCCATTGGAATTTTTGCCTGGCATCGGTCCAAAAACAATTAAGAAGCTTACAAGAGAAGTTGGAAGCGAAATATACGTCACACATGAAGCGCCTTTTGAACAATTGAAAAATGCGGTAGGTGAAAAAATAGCAAAAAGTATCTTAGATGCAAGATATGGCAATCTAAAAATTGAAACAGGAGGTGGCGGTATCTACGGGAAAATAATTTGAGGTAGTCATAATGTCCTTCTCCATGGCATAAATTAATATATAATTTGAGGCAGGAGGAGGACGTTGCCTTGAAATATTTAAAAGAAAAGACATCTAAACACATTAGAGACAATTCGATATTATATATCATTATTTTAATGTCATTTATGATTGGCATAGCATCTGGTTCTTTTACAATAAATACGTTAAATGATGTACAAAAAGAAAATATGATGAAATACATAAAAAATTTTTATGTAATAATTACTCAGATGAAAATAGTTCCAATTGAAATATTTAAACAATCTGTTTTAAATAATTTTGAAACGACGTTTGTATTGTGGCTTCTTGGAGCAACAATTATCGGAATTCCATTCATATTTATTGTTATTGGCATAAGAGGATTTTTGTTAGGTTTTTCAGTTGGCTTTCTGATAAACCAATTGAAATACAAAGGAATTCTCTTTACGTTAGTTGCCATATTGCCTCAGAATATTCTTGTTTTAGTTTCATTATTTTTTATTTCGGCAACGGCCATCAATTTTTCGATGTATATATTAAAAAATCGAAGATTTAATATTAATGATTTATTTTCTCAGTTTGTGACATATACTTTGTTGGTTTATTTTGCATTTTCGCTGATGATAGTTAGCGGGGTATTTGAAGCATATATTACACCTAAAATACTTTATTTTTTAAAAAATATTATACAATAGGCAAGAAGGAAAAATAAAAAATATGTTGAATATAGAAATATAACTAAAATAATAGGGGTAATGTAGATGGGAAGTATTGTACAAGCTTTTATTGACTTTTTAAAAAATGATAAAAAGCTAAGCGATAATACGATTGAATCTTATAAAAGAGATATAACACAGTTTATGGGATACTTAAAAGAAAACAACATCGAATATTATGATGTTAATAAAATAACGATTATTAGCTATTTAAATTTTTTAAAACATAAAAATATGACACAATCTACTATTTCTCGTCATTTATCATCCATAAAATCTTTTTACCAATACTTATTTATGAACAAGTTTATTGATAAAGAACCAGCATATACTTTAGATGCACCAAAAATAGAGAAAAAGGTTCCTCTAACATTATCAGTAGAACAGGTTGACAAGCTTTTATCTCATGAATTCGAGAATAGTGAAAAGGGATTAAGGGATAAAGCGATATTAGAGGTCTTATATGCAACTGGGCTCAAAGTATCAGAGTTGATATCTCTGCGTGTAAAAGATGTAAATCTCAATTATGGGTATATTTATTGCAAAAGTTCAAAGGAAAGATTTATACCAATTGGAGATTCAGCTTCAAATGCACTTCAAAACTACATCTCTGTAAGGAGAAAAATAGATCAAGATGAATTCCTGTTTTTAAATTTAAGAGGTGAACCGTTAACTCGCCAGGGATGCTGGAAAATCATTAAAGAATATACCAATATAGTAAATCCGGGATTTGACATAACGCCAAGCATATTGAGAAAATCTTTTGCGAAGCACATGTTGGAAAATGGAGCTGACATAAGAAGTGTGCAGGAAATTCTTGGATACAAATCTTTTAACCAAGGTGATTTGATTTCGCTGATTTCAAAGTCTAAAATAAAAGAAGTCTACAAAAAATCGCATCCAAGAGCTTAAAAATTTAAGAATAATAATCCCTCCATTAGAAAAAATAATTTTAAGAGGAGGGATAAAATGTTGAAAAAAACATTATTATTTACATTAATATTTTCGCTTATATGTTCAGTGCTATTAGAAAATTTTGCATATGCTGATAATTTTAATCTCAAGTCAAAATCTGCAATTCTTATGGACGCTAATACAGGTAAAGTTCTATATGAAAAAAATAGCCATGAAGAGCTACCTCCTGCCAGTGTTACAAAAGTAATGACTATGCTTTTGGTTATGGAAGCATTGGATTCTGGTAAAATCAAGACTACTGACAAAGTTGTGACAAGCGAGCATGCTTATGATATGGGTGGTACACAAATTTATTTAGAGGTCGGCGAAGAAATGACAGTGGATGATTTATTGAAATCTGTCGCGATGAATTCTGCAAATGACGCTTCAGTCGCATTGGCTGAATATATTTCGGGCAGTGAGGAAAAATTTGTGGAAGAAATGAACAAAAGAGCTAAAGAGTTGGGCGCCAAAAATACAAATTTTAAGAATGCATCAGGCTTACCTGAAGAGGGACACTATACTTCCGTTTATGATATGGCGCTAATATCCAGAGAACTTGTTAAACATAAAAATATATTTAAATATTTAACTAATAAAATTGATTCTGTTAGAAATGGAAAGTTTAGTTTAGCTAATACCAATAAGCTCCTTTGGAACTATCAAGGCGCAGATGGAATAAAAACAGGCTCTACTTCAGAAGCGTTGTATTGTTTATCTGCAACCGCCAAAAGAGGCGATACAAGATTTATAGCAGTGGTATTTGGAGCACCAGATTCCGCTACTCGATTTAAAGAAGCTTCAAAATTATTAGATTATGGCTTTGCTAATTTTGAAACAAAAAAAAGTTGTTGAAGCAGGCAAAGTATATGGAAACATAAAAGTTTTAAAAGGTCAACAAGATTACGTAAATGCTATTTCCAAAAATGATGAATATATTTTATTGAAAAAAGGTGAATCAAAAAATATAAAGCAAATAGTAAGCTTAAATAAATATGTCGATGCGCCTGTGAAAGCCGGTTCAGAAATAGGAACAGTAAAAATATATAACGGGAATAATCTGATAAAGACAGTATCGTTAAAAGCTGATAAAAATGTAAAAAGAACAAATTTAATAAATGCTTTTGAAAAAATCTATAAATCATGGATAAAAAATACTAAAAGCTTATAAGCTTTTAGTATTTTTTAAAAATTTTTATAGAAAAAAATTACAAATAAGGAGGAAATTGAGTTATGATGTAGAATAATATATTATGGAGGGATGAATATGGGAATAAAATTTGTAGAAAAAAATGACACCTTAATAGTAAAGATAAAAGGGGAATTAGATCATCATACATCGGATATTTTTAAAGATGCTATAAATACTGAATACCAGAAAGGATTTAAAAATATTATATTGGATTTTGAAAAATTGAATTTTATGGATAGTTCCGGCATTGGAATGATTCTTGGAAGGTATAAAATGGCTAAAGATAATGGCGGCAAATTGGCAATTGTAGGTGCTAATTCTCAACTTTTAAAAGTCATTGAATTATCAGGAATTTTAAGGATAATAAATTGCTATGATACAATAGAAGAAGCTATCAAAAACATGCAAAGGGGGATATAAATGAGTTATTCAAATAAAATGGAGTTAAAATTTTTAAGCAAGTCTCAAAATGAGTCTTTTGCACGGACCGTTATTGCTGCTTTTGCAGCTCAATTAGATCCAACTGTAGAAGAAATAGCAGATATCAAGACAGCGGTGTCTGAAGCTGTTACAAATTCCATAATTCACGGTTATGAAGGCAAAATCGATTATATAATATTAAAAGCACAGATAGAAGGTAACAAGTTAACAGTCGAAGTTATTGACAATGGTGTTGGGATAGAGGACATTGAAAAAGCTATGGAACCTTTATATACCACAAAACCTGATGAAGATAGATCAGGAATGGGTTTTACTGTGATGCAGACTTTTATGGATGAATTGGTTGTTGAATCTGAAAAAGGAAAAGGTACTAAGGTTAGAATGACCAAATACATCAATTCAGGTAAATGAGGTGCTGCTATGATTGATAAAGATAATGAAAGGAATGAAGATGTAAATGAACTTATAAGAAAATCTAAAAATAATGATAAATCTTCAATGGAGAAATTGCTGAAAGAAAATAGCGGCCTTATTTGGAGCATAGTGAAGAAATTTTCTTACAGAGGATATGAGGCGGAAGATCTTTATCAGATCGGATGTATAGGATTTGTAAAAGCCATTAATAAGTTTGATGAATCCTATAATGTGAAATTATCCACGTATGCAGTGCCAATTATAATAGGCGAAATAAAAAGGTTTTTGAGAGATGATGGACTTATCAAAGTTAGCCGGTCATTAAAAGAATTGTCAAATAAAGCTTATTTTATGAAAGACAAATTGGAAAAGGAATTAAATAGAGAACCAACAATTCAAGAAATTGCTTCAAAACTTAATGTTTCGGCAGAAGAAGTTGCAATGGCATTTGAATCTACCGCCACTGCTGAATATTTATATGATAATTCCAATCATAATGAGGATGACAATTTGCTTTTGATAGAAAAAATAGGGATCGAAGAGCAGGAATACGAAATTGAAGATAAGTTGGCTTTAAGAATGGTTTTAAAAAATTTAAATTCTCGCGAAAGGCAAATAATTGTTTTGCGATATTTTAAAGACATGACGCAGACAGAAGTATCGAAAATCCTAGGCATATCTCAAGTGCAAGTATCAAGAATTGAAAAAAAGGTTTTGAAAAAACTAAAAGAACAGTTGCAAGAAGTGTAAAGTTATTTGCACTTCTTTTTGTATGAAAAAAACATATTGTCACATAATATTACTGTACCGAGGTGTTACAAATGAGAAAGCTTATTATAATTTTTTCAATAATTATATTTACTTTATCTGCTATTTACTTTTTAAAATTTAGTGTCAAAAAAATACCAGATAGTGCTATACTTGTTTATTTAAAGGAGGAATTAAAATGGCTGTAGTTAAAATTTTAAATGTCGTTGGAGATTCTACTAAAAGCTGGGATGATGCTATACAAAATGCTGTTGCAGAAGCTGCAAAAACTGTAAACAATATATCTGGGATAGAAGTGTTAAACCAGACTGCCAACGTAAAAGACGGTAAAATTGTCGAATATAAAGCAAATATTCAGATAGCATTTAGAGTAGACAGATAAAAAGTGGGCAACCATAAGGTGCCCACTGTAGATCAATTTATGGAGGTATTGAAATGGAAAAAGATATAAAGAAGCAACAAGAATACAAAGATATTGCGCAAAAATATGAACCAAAGCCCACTCTTTTGAAAAATGTTTTATGGGCTTTTGTGGTAGGTGGGTTAATCTGCGATGTCGGTCAATTTTTTTTAAATTTGTTTGTAAAGCGCGGAATGACTCCTGAACAAGCTGGAACTCCTGTTGCAATTATAATGGTTTTTTTAGGTTCATTTTTAACTGGAATTGGTATTTACGATGATATTGGACGTTTTGCAGGAGCTGGCTCTGTTGTCCCGATAACTGGTTTTGCAAATTCTATTGTTTCACCAGCTATGGAGTTTAAGAGAGAAGGATTTGTATTTGGAGTGGCTTCGAGGATGTTTAACATTGCAGGGCCAGTTATAGTTTATGGTGTTGGTACTTCTATTATCGTAGGGCTTATATACTATTTTTTAAAAGGGTGATTACTATGGCAATAAAAAAAATCGGATCGCAAACTGTGAAATTTGCAAATCCACCTTCTATTATATCGTCTGGCACAATAGTTGGACCAAAAGAAGGGCAAGGACCTTTAAAAGATTATTTTGACATGATTTTGACTGATGATACTTATGGTGAAAAAAGTTGGGAAAAAGCTGAATGTAAAATGTTTCAGGATTCTGTAAACTTAGCGCTTAAAAAAGCAAGTTTAAATATTTCAGATATTGATTATTTGATAGGAGGAGATCTTTTAAACCAAATAATTACTTCTAGTTTTGCTGCCAGGCAATTTAATGTGCCTACGTTTGGATTATATGGAGCTTGTTCAACAATGGCTGAAGGATTGTCGATAGCTTCTATGCTAATAGATGGAGGATTTGCAGATTATATTGTTGTTACAACATCTAGTCATTTTTCTACTGCTGAAAGACAATACAGATTTCCACTAGAGCAAGGTGTCCAAAGGCCATTCACATCCCAGTGGACGGTTACAGGATCTGGTTCATCAGTGTTGTCATCCAATGGCACAGGTCCATATATAACACATGTTACCACCGGGAAAGTTGTTGATTTGGGAATGAAAGACGCAAACAACATGGGTGCTGCTATGGCACCTGCTGCAGCAGATACAATTTTGACACATTTTAATGATACTGGTTTTACAATAGACGATTATGATTTGATAATAACTGGAGATATGGCGAGGGTTGGAAAAAGTATCTTAATGGAGTTGCTTAGAAAAGAATACATGAATATTGAAGATAAATACAAAGATTGCGGAATAGAAATATATGATGAGTCACAAGATGTACATTCCGGCGGAAGTGGAGCAGGATGTTCTGCAGTAGTTTTAAATGGTTGGTTACTTCAACAGATAAAAAGTGGAATTTACAATAGGGTTTTATTTATCGCTACAGGGGCTTTGCTATCACCAACAAGTACGCAACAAGGTGAGTCAATACCAGGTATAGCACATGCAGTCACAATTTCAAATTACGCGTAGAGGAGGTTGATACAATTGGATTATTTACGGGCTTTTCTTGTAGGCGGAATAATTTGCGTGATTGCTCAAATATTAATGGATAAAACAAAGCTTACACCTGCGAGAATTTTAGTTTTGTATGTTACAGTAGGAGCTATATTAGGTGGTATAGGAATATACAAGAAAATAATAGATTTTGGAGGAGCTGGTGCCACTGTTCCACTTCTTGGTTTTGGAAATTCTTTAGCACAAGGGGCAATCAAGGCAGTAAAAAAAGATGGCATTACTGGTGCTTTTACAGGTGGTTTGACGGCAACAGCAGGTGGTATTGCTGCAGCGATTTTTTTTGGTTATTTGTTTTCTATAATATTTAACCCTCGTACTAAAAAATAATATTTATAGAAAAGCATAATTCGTGGGATTATGCTTATTTTTTTGTACAAATATGATATAATAATTAAAGCATATTAGCAAGAAAGAGGGAGTTTTTATAGATAGAGATATACTTTTAATTTTAAAAGATATGTCGGAGAAAATTGGAGTGAATGCGTATATTGTAGGAGGATACGTAAGAGACAAATTGTTAAATTTAGAAAGCGATGATATTGATATTACGGTAGAAGGCGATGGAATAAAATTTGCTTTTATGCTCAATGAAATTTTAAATGGTGAGATGGAAGTACATGACAAATTTGAAACTGCCAAAATAAAAACAAAAGATTTTGAGTTAGATATTGTGTCGGCAAGAAAGGAACGTTATGAACGTCCTGGAATGTTGCCAGTCGTCCAACGAGCCAGTCTTGCTGATGACATTAAAAGAAGAGATTTTACGATAAATATGCTGGCATTAGATGTAAAAACAAATCAAATCATTGATATATATAACGGTGAAGACGACATAAAAAATAAATTAATTAGAGTCGTACATGATAAAAGTTTTGTTGACGATCCAACGAGGATTTTTAGGGCAATAAGATACAGCGGAAGATTAGGTTTTAAAATAGAGCAACATACTGATTGGTTGTTGAGGAAGTCTATATCTGATGGTGATATTTTTAATGTATCTGCCGATAGAATTATGAATGAAATTTATTTGATATTAAAAGAGAAGAAACCTGAACCTATAGTAAAGTTAATGAAATATTACCAGCTTGATAGGGGATTATTTTGCGGCATAAAGATTAATGCAACAAATTTGAATACAAGCCCTAAAGAAGGCGATACATTATTGTATAGATTTTTGTTGTTTTTTTACAGTGCTACAAAAGAAGATGCTGATTGTTTAATTAGAAAATACAATTTAAAACGAGAATATTTAAGTGGATTATCTGATATTCTGAATATAAAAATGAATATGCCTAAGCTAAATGAAAATGTATCTATTTTTAATACATTAAAAGATAAGAGAATAGAAGCAATATCTGCAGTTCATATTATGGAAGACTTAAATATAAAACAAGCCATTGAGAAATATTATGATATGGTGAAATTAAAAAGATTAGAAATAAATGGTGACGACATAAAAAGATTAGGACTTCAGCCGTCACCAATTTACAAAGAGATTTTAGATAAAATATTGCTGGATAAAATTTCAGGCAAGATAAAAGATCGAGAAGATGAGATTAGGAGTCTATTACATTATGTAGAAAAAGTCAAAAGAGGTGAAAAGATTTGAGTGTATTATTAAGCTATTTAATTAGAATCCCAGCACTGATAATCGCAATGAGTTTTCATGAGTTTAGTCATGGATATGTAGCAGATAAATTAGGCGATCCAACGCCTAGGCAAAGCGGAAGACTTACATTAAATCCACTGGCCCACATAGATCCTTTAGGTCTAATTATGCTGTTTATTATATACTTTGGGTGGGCTAAGCCCGTACCGATAAATCCATATTATTTTAAAGACAGAAGAAAAGGTGTTTTATATGTAGCGTTGGCTGGCCCCCTTTCTAACATTTTTTTGGCTATAATAACGCGAATTCTGATGTTTTATTTTGGAAGCATCCCTGTATTAGGACTTTTTTTGACTATACTCTATCAATACAATTTAGTTTTTGCTGTGTTTAATATAATTCCTATACCACCATTAGATGGTTCAAAGGTTTTGTGGAGCATTCTTCCTCAGAAAGAAGCATATATCTATTCGCAATATGAACAATATGGACAAATTGCTTTGCTATTGCTTCTATTTACAGGAATAATTAATTTATTTATGACTCCGTTAATGATGGGATTAGATAGATTAATTTCTAAAATAATTTTGTTTCCGTTTGGAGTGGGATAATGTATAATATCAAAATAGAATCTTTTGAAGGGCCTTTTGACCTTTTGTTTCATCTGATAGAAAAAAATGAAATAGATATAAAAGACATACCGATAGCATCTGTTTTTGATCAATACATGGAATATTTAAAGGCTATGCAAGAAATGGACTTGGATATTGCAACAGAGTTTATTTTAATGGCTGCTACATTGCTGGAGATAAAATCAAGTATGCTTTTGCCAAAGCAAAATGCCGAAGGACAGCAAATGACAATAGCTGATGCAGACCCTCGAGAAGAATTGGTGGAAAAGCTGATTGAATATAAAAGATACAAAAGTATCGCAAATAGACTGAAAGACTTAAATACATTAGGCACTAAATTTTTTAGAGACGAGCCTGAAATAAAATACGTTGATAAATCGCTTTGTCTTAATTATTCAGCTATCGACTTAAAAAAAAACTTATATGAAGATTCTTCAAAAGTCCAACAACAATGTTATGCCAATTAGATATGCAAAAGATCAAATTACAATCGATGACAAAATAAAGGAGATACTAAATAAGCTAATAGTTACTCCTGTGATTAAATTTGGCGATTTTTTAAGGAATTTACGTAAAGTGGAAAAAATTGTTTCATTTGTAGCACTTTTAGAATTGATTAAGTTAAATAAAGTAGCGGCTGAGCAAAAAAAGACATTTGGAGACATAATTATAAAAAGTCTAAAGAGGTGAAATAATGGATATAGATTTCATAATAGAGTCCATACTATTTGCCGCCGGCAGACCTGTAAAGATAAAAACTTTAAGTGACGTATTGAATATATCTGCAAAGGATGTCATTGAATCTTTTAATAGATTAAAAACCGATTATGAAAGAAAAAATAGAGGAGTAAAAGTCTCGATGATAAATGATTCAATAGTGATGTCTTCAAATGAAGTATATGCAGACTATATAAAAAAGGCATTAGGACTTGATATAAAGCAAGGATTATCTCAAGCTGCATTAGAAGTTTTGTCTATAATTGCTTATAATCAGCCTATTACAAGAATCGACATAGAAAAAATAAGAGGTGTAAAGTGTGAGAAAGCAATTAACACCTTATTAGAATTTAATTTAATCAAAGAAGATGGAAGAATAAATGCTCCAGGTCGTGCAATACTTTATTCTACAACTGATGATTTTCTGAAGTACTTTAATTTGCCTTCTTTAAAAGACTTGCCTCCATTAGATGATATTACTTAGTATTTTATTTTTATTATTGAAAACAATATATTTGAGAAGGTGAATTGATGTTTTCTCTTTATATATTATTAATTTTACTTGTAGTAATATTTATTTTTATTTATCCTATGACTTTTAAAGTGCACTATGATAATTATGGTATAAATTTTATTTTGAATATATACATATATATTGTTCGATTTGCTAAGATTGCCAGCCTAAACGTTAATTATAAAAGAATTGATGAGAATGATAGAGCAGAATTGTCATTAAAAATATTGGGAATTAAATTGATGAATGTAGTCGTTGATATTGTTAATTTTACGCTAAAAGACGATAGACCGGTAATAAAGTACGAAGTGCATAAAGCCTTTTTTTTTAAAATTTCCCCAAAAATCAGAAAAGAGAAAAATGCTAAGTTTACATGATGTACATAGAATAATAGATTTGTTTAATTCAAATAAGATTATGATTTATGAAATGAGCAAAAGCATTAAAAAGTCTATAGTAATTAGAAAATTGAGATTAAATATAGATGAGGGATTTAACGATGCAGCTTTTACATCCATTGTATATGGAATTATTAATTCTGTAATTTATACGCTAATTGTTCCTGTCTATTGCAATATAAAATTTTTAAGTAAGCCTTTCATATCTATAAACCCTCATTTTGGAGAAAATATTTTAAAAAGCGACTTTGATTGCATATTAGATTTTAGATATGGTAATATTATAGTTAATGGTATTAAATTCTTAAAAAATTTTAAACGGAGGTGATTTTGGATGAGCGATCATCCTATTGAAGGATTAATGAAGACGACTATGGAGAGTCTTAAGGAAATGATAGATGTAAATACAATCGTTGGGGATGCGGTAGAAGCTCCGGATGGAACAGTGATCATTCCAATTTCAAGGGTAACATTTGGTTTTGCTGCTGGTGGTGGAGAGTTTCAGATGACGCAAAATAAAGACAAAGAACAAAATCAAAATAATGGACAATCAAACATGCCATTTGGCGGTGGCAGTGGTGCAGGCGTTTCTTTGCAGCCAGTTGCATTTATGGTTGTAGGGCAAGGACAGATAAGACTTTTGCCAGTGAATCAAAATGCTATGGTTGAAAGAATAATCGATTTAGCACCTAAGTTAATGGAAGAACTTCAAAATGTTTTTAACAAAAATAAGACTTATAAAAAATCAACTCCGATAACTGTAACAAATAACATAGATTGATTTATTAGGTAATAAGCGGGTCATAATGTGGGGTATTAACTTTCAAGGAGGACAGTAATGAAGAAGATACTTTTATTCATGCTTATTTTTACTTTCCTTATGACCCCTATAGACATAGAAGCCGAAAATTTAAAACCTCTTCAAATTGCTGCAAAAGCTGCAATTGTAATGGATCAGAGATCGGGCAGAATTCTTTTTGAAAAAAATATAAGTGAAAAACTTCCTATGGCAAGTACAACCAAAATCATGACATTGCTCTTGGCTTTAGAATATGGCAATTTAAATGATACTGTAACCGTCAGCAAAAAAGCTGCAAGTGTAGGCGGGTCTTCAATATGGCTTTCGCCTGGAGAAAAAATTTCAATGATAAATTTATTGTACGGTTTGATGTTAAATTCAGGGAATGATGCTGCAACCGCAATTGCAGAACACATAAGCGGCAGTGTTGATAAGTTTGTGGAGCTTATGAATAAAAAAGCTAAAGAAATTGGAGCATATAATACAAATTTTGTTACACCTTCAGGTCTTGATATCGGAATAGACAACCATTATACAACTGCTTATGATTTAGCTTTAATTACAAGATATGCTTTTAACAATTACAATAAATTTGCTGAAATAGTATCAACAAAAGAAAAGACAATTCCTTGGGATGGAAAAGAATACGACAGGTATCTGCGAAATAAAAATAAGATGCTTTGGCAATATGAAGGAGCAGATGGAGTAAAAACAGGATTTACTAATAAGGCTGGCAGATGCTTAGTTGCTTCGGCATCGAGAAATGGTCAAAGGTTAATATCTGTAGTATTGAACAGCGGCCCAATGTGGGAAGACACACAAAAAATTTTAGATTATTCTTTTGCAAACTATACTCCAATTAAGATTATTTCAAAAGGTCAGATGGTAAAGACTATAAGTGTTGTTAATGGCAAGGAAAAATATCTGCCTCTTATATATAATAGTGATTTTATATTGCCAATTTCAAAAGATGAGGAAATAAATGTTAAAATTGATTATAGCCTACCTAAATCCGTAAAAGCACCAATAGGAATTGGAGAAAAGATTGGAATAGCTATTGTAAAATTGAACGATAATCAGGTTGCGACTATTGATGTAGTTGCAGGCAAAAATGTTGACGAAAGAGATTACGAGTTTAATTTTAAAACCATCATAAAGAATTGGATTGACATACTCCAATATTAAACTCCTGGTACGTACCAGGAGTTTTTTTGTAACATTTTTTTTATTTGAGAATAACATAAATATGTAAAATTTCTTTAGGAGATGGTTAAATGATCAATCACAGGCTTGAATGCATTGACATTGGCAGTGATTATTGTCCTTGTTATTTAGCAGAATTAAACGAATGTATTGTTTGTTCTCAATTGCAAGGAAAAGAATTTTGTGATTGCAATTGGAATGGTGTATGTGTATATCAAGATTTTATATGGTCAAAAAGAAAAGCGAAAGCAAAAAGGGAGACTATTGTGGCCGATATAATTGATAAACAAAGTATAAATAAAAATTTAATTATATTGACGTTATCTGTACCTAATAAAATGGCAAGAGATTTAAATGAACCTGGATCATATGTATTCTTGAGAAATGAATTAAGTCCTTCTTTTTTCGACGCTCCAATGTCTGTAATGTACGTTGATGAAATAAACGGGATTATAAAAATTGCTGTACAGATTAACGGACCTAAGACCAATCTAATCAATTCATGTGGCAAGCGCGTTTTTTTTAAGAGGACCATATTGGAATGGATTGTTTGGACACAAATATATAAAAGGCACCAGAAATTCAAAATGCCTTGTAATATTAAGGGGTATAGCACAAGCACCTGGAGCAATAATCATAAACAAGCTATACAATAACAACAATGAAATAACAGTGATAATTGATAAGGGTAAAGTTGAAAAGTTTTTTATTTTGCAGTATATTAATAATTTTAATTTAAAAATAATTACGACAGACCTTTTAAGTAACGACGGGCAAGATATTTTAAAAAATGCAATTTTAGACAACGATATTAAATTAATTTACAGCGGAGGTTCTGATGAACAACATCTAAATATATTAAATTATTTAGATTTACTTGATAGCAAAGCTTATTTTGCTGTATCAAACAATAATACAATATGCTGCGGAGAAGGTATTTGCGGCAGCTGTGAGGTCCAAATTGATGGGCAAAAAATAAGGTCATGTAAAGTTCAATTAGATGTTAGAAAAGCCATTGAAAGGAGAGTATTGCATGGTTAAGGTTGTTGTCATTGGAGGCGGTTGGGCAGGATGTGCAGCGGCTCTTACGGCAAAAAAAGCAGGAGCTGAAGTCGTATTGCTTGAAAAAACAGATATGTTGTTAGGTTGTGGTTTAGTAGGAGGAATAATGCGAAACAATGGCAGGTTTACTGCTGCAGAAGAGCTGAAATACTTAGGTGGATATGAATTGATTGAGATAACTGATATGTGTGCAAGGCATAGAAATATTGAATTTCCAGGTCATAAACACGCAAATCTGTACGATATAACTAAGGTTGAGCCTGAAATAAGAAAAATGCTATTAAATAAAGGAATTAAAATTAAATTTATATCTAGAGCGGCAGATGTAATAATGGAAAACAAGACAAAAATCAAAGGTATTGTTTTAGACGATGAATCAGTTGAATATGGCGATGTATTTGTAGAAACCACCGGTTCAACAGGGCCTATGGGAAATTGTTTAAGATACGGCAACGGTTGTTCAATGTGCATACTGCGATGTCCATCTTTTGGACCTAGGATAAGCATAAGTTACCGTGCAGGTGTTGAAGATATTTTAGGAATGAGATCTGATGAGGTTTATGGTGCCTTTAGCGGGTCTTGTAAGTTGAATAAAGATTCATTAAGCGATGAAATCAGAGAGAAGCTTGATAAAGAAGGTGTTATAGTGTTGCCAGTTCCTGAAGAAGATGTAAACATGGACAAACTGAATATAAAAGTATGCCAACAATATGCTCTTCCAGAATACGCAAAGAATGTCATATTGCTTGATACTGGCCATGCTAAGCTGATGACCCCATTTTATCCTTTAGAAAAATTAAGAAAAATTCCAGGACTTGAAAGAGCCAGGTTTGAAGATCCATATTCTGGAGGAAAGGCTAATTCAATTAGATATCTCTCTATTGCTCCCAGAAACAATGGAATGAAAGTAAAAGGTCTTGATAATTTGCTTTGCGCAGGAGAAAAATCAGGGCTTTTTACTGGGCATACAGAGGCTATGACTACCGGATGTCTGGCAGGGCACAATAGTGTTAGGTTGTCATTAGGAATGCCACTTTTAGAATTACCAAGAAATTTAGCATCTGGAGATCTTATCGCCTATGAAAATGAATGTATAGAAACAAAAGAAGGATTGAAAAATCGCTATACCTTTGCAGGTGGAATATATTTTGAAAGGATGAAATCATTAGGGTTATATACTACAAATACTGATGTGATTAGAGAGAAGGTAGAAAGAGATAATCTTATAGGAATATATGATGAAAAATTAGTTTAGGCAAGTTTAAAGCTTGCCTAAACTATTGTCTTTTGTATCAAAAAATGTTATATTATATGCGTTGTGTTGGGTGTATAATAAATGTGGGTGTGAAACGTCATGGAAAGATTGCAAAAATATCTGGCTGAGTGCGGGATTGCGTCCAGAAGAAAATGTGAGCAGTTGATTTTGGCTGGAGAAGTTAAAGTTAATGGTGAAACTATAAGAAAGCTTGGTATCAAAGTTGACCCCAATAAGGATGTTGTTGAATACAATGGTAAAGTAGTCACTAAAGTCAATAAAAATATATACATCATGCTAAATAAACCTGTAGGATATCTTACGACGGTTAAAGATCAATTTGATAGGCCTTCAGTAATAGACTTAGTTAATATTGATGATAGGGTGTATCCAATTGGTCGATTGGACTACGACACTTCAGGACTGCTTTTGCTTACGAATGACGGTGATTTGGCAAATAAGCTCATGCATCCGAAGAATAAAATTAATAAGGTATATATTGCACAAATAAAAGGTGTGCCAGATAAAATGAAGTTGGATATGTTTAGAAACGGACTTTGCATTGATAATTATAAAACTGCTAAAGCTGAGATAGATATATTAAAAGTCGCAAATGGTAATTCTACCGTAAGAATAGTCATCCGTGAGGGGCGAAACAGGCAAATCAGAAAGATGTGTGAGCTAATTGGACATCCTGTCTTAAAGTTAAAAAGAGTAAAAATAGGCAATTTGGATATTGGAAATTTAAAAACCGGACAGTGGCGTTATCTATCTAAAGATGAAGTAGAATATCTAAAAAAATTATAGGAAGAGATGGTTTATGTTTAAAATCAAGTTTGCATCAGAAGAAGATTTAAAATATATAAAAGAAATTGCTGATTATTTTAAATTTCCTTTTTCGGTAGATCTAAGCAAATGTATTAATATGATAGCAACAGATGAAAAGCCTTTTGGCTTTATAACAATAAAAGTGGATGATGATATGGCTTATATAATAGGACATGCTGTTTTGCCTGAATATCAGATGAAAGGTTATGGAACAATGCTTTTAAAGGTTGCATTGAACAACGTATATGATTTTGGAATTAAAAAGGCATATGTAAAGAATTCTATTAGCGATGATTTCTATATTGGAAATCATTTTAAAAAATCTGACAATGGTTTATATGTTGACATAGAAGAATTATTTAAAAAATAATTTAGGAGGAATGAAGAATGGAACTGTGGTTTACTGAACATCACAACGATTCTATAGGTTATTCATTAAAAGTAAATAGAACATTAAATTCTGAAAATACCCAATTTCAAAAGCTAGACGTAATAGAGTCTGAATTTTACGGTAGGGTATTGATTCTTGATGGAATTTTGCAGACGACAGAGAAAGATGAGTTTGTTTATCATGAGATGATAGTGCATGTTCCACTTTTTACTCACAAGAATCCTAAAAATGTTTTAATAGTAGGTGGTGGTGATGGTGGTGCCGTAAAAGAAATTTTGAAGCACGATTCAGTGGAAAGAGTTGTTCTTGCAGAGATCGATGATCGTGTTGTGGAAAATTCGAAAAAATATTTGCCTACAATTAGCTGTGGATTATACGATGAAAAAGTAGAGATTATGATTGGCGATGGAATAAAATATGTGAGTGAGCACAAGAATGAATTTGATGTTGTAATTGTAGATTCGACAGATCCTATAGGCCCTGCGGTAGGGTTATTCACAGAGGATTTTTATAGATCTGTGTATGAGTGCTTAAAGGAAGACGGAATTATAGTAGCACAGACAGAGTCACCTTTTATTTATGGTAGCTTAATAAATAAATTAAGTAAGATGTTTAAAAATATTTACCCAATAGTAAAGCCATATATATGTACTATACCGACATATCCGGGGCATTTGTGGACTTTTACAATGGGTTCTAAGAAGTATGATCCTGAAGCTGTAGATGTGAATAATATTCCTAATATTGACACAAAATATTATACGCCACAGTTACATAAAGCCAGCTTTGTGTTGCCGAAATTTGTAAAAGAAATTTTTGAGGAGGCATAGTTTTTGATAATAAAAGACAATTTATCAAACGGTGGAAAATTTTTGGGGAGCAGCGATGATTATTATAAATCTGAAATTGTGATTGTAGGTGCTCCTATGGATTATACTGTAAGCTTTAAACCCGGAACACGCTTTGGACCACAGGCAATAAGGATGGCATCTTTAGGATTAGAAGAGTACAGTGTATATTTAGATAGAAGTTTAAAAGACAAAAAGTATTATGATTATGGTGATTTGATATTACCTTATGGAAATGTAGAAAAATGTTTAAATATAATTGGTGATGCTGCTAAAGATATTATAGATGCTGGGAAAAAGCCGATATTTTTGGGTGGTGAACATTTAATAAGTGCTCCAATCTTAGAAAAAGTTTTTAAAAAGTACGGAAATGAGTTAGTTGTGCTTCACTTTGACGCACATACAGATCTGAGAACTGAATTTTTTGGAGAAAGAGATTCCCATGCTACAGTTTTAAGAATTGCCTCTGAATTTGTAAACAAAAAAAATATGTATCATTTTGGCATACGCTCAGGTGTTAAAGAGGAATTTGTATTTGCATTCAAAAATACCAATATGTTCTTATATGATGTTGTTGAACCCTTGAAATCAATACTTGATAATATAAAATCAAAGCCTATATACATCACATGGGACATAGACGTTTTAGATCCCGCTTTTGCACCTGGTACAGGTACTCCTGAACCCGGCGGTATAACCTCAAAAGAAGCGTTAAGTGCGATACACATGTTAAAAGATCTTAATGTTGTAGGTATGGATCTGGTTGAGGTGTCACCTGATTACGATCACTCAGGTATAACATCGATTTTGGCTGCAAAATTGATAAGAGAGTCTATTCTATCATTCTTATGATAAGTTTCATTAAAAATAAGACCAGTTTTTAATAGTTGGTCTTATTTTTTTATAGAAATATTAACTTAACAAGAGTATAATATTGAGTAAAGGAGGAGTTTTAATGTCTAAGATAAAAATAACGGAGACTGTTTTAAGAGATGCACATCAATCGTTGCTGGCAACCAGAATGACAACCGATGAAATGCTTCCTATAGCAGAAAAATTAGATGAAGTTGGCTTTTTCTCGCTGGAAGCATGGGGCGGTGCTACATTTGATGCATGTATGAGATTTTTGAATGAAGACCCATGGGAAAGATTAAGACTTTTAAAGAAGGCGATTAAGAAGACACCTCTTCAAATGCTTTTAAGAGGTCAAAATTTACTCGGATATAAACACTATCCCGATGATGTCGTAAATGAATTTATAATAAAATCTGTTGAAAATGGTATAGATATAATAAGAATTTTTGATGCGTTAAATGATGTGAGAAATTTAGAAGTGCCAATAAAATCTGCAAAAAGTGCAGGTGCTCATGTACAGGCAGCTATTGTATATACAGTTAGTCCTGTACATAATACAGATCATTATTTGAAAGTGGCAAAGTCTCTTCAAGATATGGGTGCGGATTCCATATGCATTAAGGATATGTCTGGAATATTATCACCCTATGTTGCATACGATTTGATTAAATCTCTGAAAAGAGCACTTTACACGCCAATTCAACTGCATAGCCATTATACAGCAGGACTGGCTTCGATGACTTATTTAAAAGCCATAGAAGCTGGTGTAGACGGGGTTGATACAGCCATTTCTTCGCTTGCCTTGGGAACATCACAACCAGCTACAGAATCAATCGTGGCTGCATTGAAAGATACAGAATATGATACAGGGCTAGATTTAAAATTGCTTGCTGAGATAGCTCAGCATTTTAATGTAGTCAAACAAAATCACAAAAATGACAGCGATATGTCTTTGCTTATGTCTGTTGATGTTAAAGCATTAGAAAGTCAAATACCAGGGGGAATGTTATCAAATTTGGTTTCACAGCTAAAGCAGCAGAATGCATTAAACAAATATCAAGACGTCTTGAAAGAAGTTCCAAGGGTACGCGAAGATTTGGGATATCCTCCTCTTGTTACTCCAATGAGCCAGATGGTTGGAACCCAGGCTGTTTTAAATGTTATTACAGGGGAGAGATATAAAATCGTTCCTAAAGAAATTAAAGATTATGTCAAAGGTTTATATGGGATGCCACCAGCTCCAATTTCAGATTCTATACGAAAGAAAATAATCGGCGATGAAGAAGTAATTTCAAAGAGGCCAGCAGATTTACTAAGTCCTCAATTGGATGAATTTAAAAATGAGATAAAGGAATTTATAGAGCAAGATGAAGATGTTTTATCATATGCATTATTTCCTCAAGTAGCAAGAAGATTTTTCGAGTATAGGCAAGCCAAAAAATACAGAATTGATTCAACATTATTAAATATCGAAGAAAGGGTTCATCCGATATAAACAATTACGACTATAGGTATAAAGCCTATAGTTTTTTTATCTTAAAAATAGTTGTGTAACACAATTTAAAAATAAACATAACATGTAATAGAAAAATGAAAGGGGGTTTTAATAATGTCTGATCCACAATATTACCCTGGACATTGTAGAACGACATATATAGTAAGACCTGGAGATTCAATGTGGACCATAGCTAATATGTTTGGCATACCATTAGACTGCTTAATAAGAGCTAATCCACAGATACCAAACCCAAATCTAATATATCCGGGACAACAAATTTGTATACCAGCATATTGCCCACCAGAGAGGCATTGCAGAGAAATGTATATAGTAAGGCCTGGAGATTCAATGTGGACCATAGCTAATATGTATGGTATTCCATTAGATTGCCTAATAAGAGCTAATCCACAGATACCAAATCCAAATTTAATATATCCAGGTCAACAAATTTGTATACCACATCATTGCTGGTAAAATATAGAAATGTTGAGGTGCCAAGCATGGTATCTCAACATTTTACATGTACATAAATAACGTTTAAAAAATTGCTTTTAAATTTAATTATTTTTACTGGGCCATCATCGATTTTTTCACCACATTTAAGACAGAAGATATTTTTATTTTTAGTCATTTCTGAGTATGATTCATCAAATTTTAATGACCCATACTTTATAAAGCTTTTCCATCCAGTTTTACACAATTTGCGCCTATTATCGTAATCGGCGTAGACCCACTTTAATAATCTGTGAAAATGAAATGGATATTTTGTATAACTAAGAAATCTCTTTGAAAGGCCAAGAGACAATGCATAGTTTTCAAAAGTTTTCTCTATTTGATTCTGAAGTGGATTCAATATTTTTGTGCTTTTGTAATTATAACCATTAGCTTTCAGATATTCTCTCAAATAGTCAAACATATAACCTCTGCAGACATGTATTTCCTCATTTTTGTCTACTTTCATTTGGTTTAAGAAACCAATTGAAATTTCAGCAGCTTTATGTAAATACAATTTTTTGCTAAAGTTATCCTGCGTATAGTATGTAAGAGGTATTATGTCATAATGGTATTCATTAGTTTCAACTCTCATAACGCCAATACATGTCCCGCCGATTAAACTTCCGCTTCCAGCGTCATCAATCTGTATCACAATATCACTCCTTGCTTATATATTAATTTTATATTAAAATCATATTAATTATTCAGTACATGAATGTAATAATATAGTAGGAGGATGCGTATGAATGTTTTGCTGACAAACGATGATGGCGTCTTTTCTGATGGCATAAACGAATTGGCTGTTTTTTTTAAAAGATTATTACGATGTCGTTGTCGTTGCACCTGATAGAGAAAGAAGTGCTGTGGGACATGCTATAACCATGCATAAGCCCTTGAGGATTAAGAAAATCAAAGATGATGATAGACTTAAAATTTTTTATGCAAATGGAACCCCATCCGACTGTGTGAAACTGGGAATAGATGTAGTTATGGATAAAAAGCCAGATATCATAATTTCTGGTATTAATGATGGTTTCAATTTGGGTACAGATGTTTTATATTCTGGGACAGTTTCGGCTGCAATGGAAGGTGCTATTAATGGTTATCCTTCGGTTGCAATATCGTTAGAAGCCGAGTCAAAATTATCAGATAAAGCTATGCTTTATATAAGGAAGCTTATAGATAATGTTGCACGAAATGGACTGCCAAAGAACTGTTTATTAAATGTAAACATACCAAATGTAAGTGACGAATTCAACGGCATAAAAATCACAAAATTAGGTCAACGAAATTATACTGAGAATTTTACAAAAAGAATCGATCCACGAGGTATGGATTATTATTGGCTGGCAGGAAAAGTTTTAGAAAATGCCAATGACGAAGATAGTGATATAATCGCTGTTAAAAACGGTTTTATCTCTATAACTCCAATACAACTCGACTTAACTATGTATAGCTTCATTGGTAATTTAAAAAATTGGGATATGTCTATCTGAATTTTTTGAAGCAAGAAATTTATCATTAAATTTATTGGCATTTTTTATTCATCGATTGCAGGATTTTTTGTTTACGTATAGAATACTTTATATGTGGTACTAATTTAAAATCAAACATAGAAAGGGTATAAACTATGGATAAAAATGCTGATATAATTAAAAGGATTCAAGATAATTATGCACAGTTAAGCAAAAGCCAAAAAATTATAGCAGAATATATAATAAACCATTATGATAAAGCTGCCTTTATGACTGCAGCAAAATTGGGCAATAGTATAAATATAAGTGAATCTACTGTAGTTAGATTTGCAAATACTTTAGGTTATGATGGCTATCCTGAGCTTCAAAGTGCTTTACAAGAATTAATAAAAAACAAACTTACTACTGTTCAAAGGCTTGAAATGACAGATGAAACAGATGAAGTTTCTATTTTAAACAATGTGCTGAAATCTGATATAGAAAATATCAAAGCCACAAAAGAAGAAATAGATAAAAATTCATTTAAAGAAGTGGTTGACAATATTTTTAAGGCAAAGAAAATATACATAATCGGCTTTAGAAGTTCTACTGCCATAGCTGAGTATTTAGGTTTTTACCTAAATCTGATACTTGAAAATGTAATATTAGTAAAACCTGGCATATCTGATGTTTTTGAGCAAATGCTTAGAGTAAATTCAGAGGACTTGGTAATTGGTATAGGATTTCCGAGGTATTCAAAGAGGACATTGGAAGTTATGAAATATGCTAAATCTCAAAATGCAAAAATAGTTGCTATTACAGACAGTCTTATATCACCGCTTACTGAAATCGCCGATGAAATACTTTTGGCCAAAAGTAATATGGCCTCATTTGTTGATTCATTAGTCGCTCCATTGAGTCTTATAAATGCACTAATCGTTTCTGTTGGCATTAGAGAGAAAGATAAGATAACAGACACATTTGAAAAATTAGAAAATATTTGGAATGAATACGAAATATATTTGTCGAAAAATATCTAATTCTATAAGAGTCTAATAAGGCTTTAATTGGTTTGCAGGAGGTTTATTGATGTCTACTAGATTGTTTATCGTACGGCATGGTGAAACGTTATGGAATAGGCAAAAGAAAATTCAGGGTGTAAGTGATACTGAACTTTCCGATGAGGGAATGAAGCAAGCTTATTTGTTGTCTCAAAGATTAAAAAATGAAATTATAGATGTGATTTTTTCCAGTGATTTGGATAGAGCATATAAAACAGCAACTTTTATTGCAAAAAACTTTAACTTAGATGTTATAAAATTGCCAGAGCTTAGAGAAATATCGTTTGGCGTGTGGGAAGGGCTTACAGTAGATGAGATAGAAAAATCCTATAAGGAATTGTATCATACGTGGAAAACCAAACCGACAGAAGCTACAATTGAAGGTGCTGAGACGTTAAAAGCTGTGCAAGATAGGATATTGAATGCCACGAATAAAATCGTAGAACAATATAAAAATAAAAGTATACTAATTGTGTCGCATGGAACAACAATCAAAGCTTTAATTTTAGGCATGCTGAATTTGGATTTAAGCTTTTATCCTAAGATAAGACAAGACAATACAGCATTAAATATAATAGATGTAAAAGATGATGGAAATTGCGTTTTAGTTCTGCTGAACGATACATGTCATTTAAGGAGCGATAGCAATTGAAAAAAGTCTTTGTAGTTGGCTGTGGCCCTGCAGGAATGATGGCTGCCATAATGAGTTCTCTAAAAGGCAATGAAGTTATAATTTTTGAAAAAAACGACAGACCAGGGAAAAAACTTATGATAACCGGAAAGGGCAGATGTAATATAACAAATTCAGCTTCAATAAAAGAATTTATTGAAAACATACCAACAAATGGTAAATTTCTTTATAGTGCTTTAAATAGCTTTTCTAATGCTGATTTAATTGATTTTTTCAACAAGAATGGTTTAATGACTAAAGTTGAAAGAGGGGGAAGGGTATTTCCTGTTTCAGATAAAGCAATTGATGTACTGGATGTCCTTTTAAAGCTTATTAAAGAAAATCATATTGAAATTAGATTCAATAGCAAAGTTACTGATATTCTAACTGATGGGTCAAGCGTCAAAGGAATAATAGTCAATGGCAAAAAGGAATTTTGTGATAGTTTAATACTGGCACCTGGCGGAAAATCTTATCCTTCTACTGGTTCAACAGGAGATGGGTATGATATGGCAAAAAAATTGGGCCACAGAATAATAGAACCACATCCATCATTAGTCCCTCTTGTAACTTTCGAAGATGTCAGTGAAATGATGGGATTAACACTTAAAAATATTAATGCTAAATTGTGTATAAATGGCAAATTAGTCAGAGAAGAATTTGGCGAAATGTTGTTTACACATTTTGGATTATCGGGTCCTGTAATATTGACATTAAGCAGCTTTTTTAAAACTGTTGAAGATGGAAATGTTGTAATAAAGCTTGATTTAAAGCCGGCTTTAAATCATGAGAAGCTGGGTGAAAGGCTACAAAGAGATTTTAAAAAATATTTTAAAAAAGAGCTGAAAAATTCTTTGAATGATTTGCTTCCACGTTCATTGATACCTTATGTGATAAGGATGAGCTCTTTAAACCCCGACAAAAAAGTTTCAGAATTATCAAAAGCAGAACGAGGTGCTTTAGTAAATGTTATGAAAGATCTTGTGTTTCACATAAAATCTAAGCGATCTATAAATGAGGCCATAATCACTTCTGGGGGAATAAGCACCAAAGAAATAAATCCTAAGACAATGGAATCGCGGCTTATTAAAGGACTTTTTTTTGCAGGTGAAATAATTGATGTAGATGCATTGACTGGTGGTTTCAATCTTCAAATTTCTTTTTCTACCGGCTATTTAGCAGGAATAAATTCCTGAAAATAAACCTTCTTTGCATTTTCTTATATATTTTGCATAAAATATATAAGAATGCATAAGGAGGATTATTATGGGAAAAAGAGTCAAAAAGTCAGCACGTGTATATTATTTAAGCTTCGACAATATAATAGCTTTTTTTGTCATATTGGGCTTTTTAACTATGGTAGTGACTCAAGTATTAATGTTAAATGATAACATTAGGGTTTTTTTAAATTCTACAGAAAAAATAGAAGGTATAAACATAAATACATATCTATCAAATGATGGAACTTTGGAATTGGAATTAATTAATTTGGATAAGGCACCAAAAGCTTTTATATTGATAAACGGAGATCCAAAGTATAGCTTTAAGGAGAAAAAATTAAAAATTAACATAAAACAAGGCGATCTTATTGAAATGGACGGAACAAAATACAATCAAACATTGTATGTTAAAGTGATTGATTCAAGTGACAATGTAATAGAGCCGCAGAGGACAGCAGTTATAAAAGTCAACGGCGATATAGAAGTTATTGGCAGAGTTAGATTGAGATAATATTGTTATAACACGATTTTTACTATATAATTTATAAAGAAAGAAAAACGGAAAGGAGATTGATGTCTTATAAAAGCCATTAGAGGAGCAATAACAACTGAAAATACTAAAGAAGCTATTTTTCGTGATACAATTTCTCTAATTGATGAAATTTTTCGCATCAATAAAATAAAAAGCAGTGATGTCATATCTATCTTCTTTACTGCAACAAAAGACATTGATGCTGCTTACCCCGCAGAAGCCTTAAGACATAATGGAATTTCAGATATTCCAATGATGTGTTTCCAAGAAATGAACGTAAAGAATAGTCTTGAGAAATGTATCAGAGCCGTAGTGTTCATTAATTGTGAAGATGATAAAGAAGTTAAGCACATATACATGAAAAATGCTAAATTATTGCGGTTGGACTTGTTAAATATTAAAGTTGCAATTGATGGACCGGCTGGTGCAGGGAAAAGTACAGTTGCTAAGGAATTGGCAAAAAAACTTAATTTTACTTACATAGATACAGGAGCTATGTATAGAGCTTTGACATATAAAGCGATAATTGAAAATATCAATGTAGAAGATAAAAATAAAATAGTTGAACTGGCTTCTAAGATTGATATTGAGTTAAAAAATGATAAGGTATTGTTAGATGGAATAGATGTTACAAATGAGATCAGGACACCATCGATTTCTGAGAAAGTATCATATATTTCAATGATACCAGAGGTAAGGGAAATAATGGTAAAGTTGCAAAAAAGGTTGTCAGATAAGGGCAGCGTTGTGATGGACGGTAGGGATATAGCGACAGTCGTCATGCCAGATGCGCAATTTAAATTCTTTTTGACTGCCAGTCCTGAAGTTAGGGCAATGCGTAGATACAACGAACTGACAAGCAAGAAAATACCTGTTAAATATGATGATATATTAAATGATATACGAAAAAGAGATAAGAATGATACCGAAAGGGATGTTGCCCCATTAAAAAAAGCTGATGATTCTATTGTGATTGACACTACAAACATGAGTATTGATGAAGTAGTAAGCAAAATGTACAATATTATAGCCAATGGGTAAAGGGGGTATCTCATGTTTTATTATATAGCCAAATACATCGTTCTTTTTATTATAAATATAATTTTCAGAATAGAGGTAGATGGCTACGAAAATATTCCTGCTAATGGACCTGTAATTATCTGCCCTAATCATATAAGCTTTTTAGATCCACCGATTGTTGGCGCCATTTTTACCAGAAGAATTTTTTTTTATGGCAAAGGCTGAGCTTTTCAAAAATCCGTTATTTAGATTTGTATTAAACAAAGGATTAGGCGCTTTTCCAGTGAAAAGAGGCACATCAGACTTAACTGCTATAAAAATTGCTTTAAACCATTTGAAAAAAGGACATGCCATTGGTATTTTCCCAGAAGGAACCAGAAGCAAAACTGGCCAATTGCAAAAAGCCGAGCCTGGTGTATCGCTTTTATCAGTAAAAGGGAAAGCACCTGTATTGCCGGTCGGGATAAAGTCGAATTATAAACTTTTCTCAAAAGTGACAATAAAGATTGGTAAACCTATTTATTTTGAAGAGTATCAAAATATGCACTTAACATCTCAAGATATGGCGAATATTGGTGAAAAGATTATGCTGGAAATTTCAAAGTTAATTTAGGAGGAAACAATGAAAATATTGATAGCTGACAACGCAGGATTTTGTTTCGGCGTAAAAAGAGCAGTCAAAATGGCCTATGATCAAGTAAATAATGGCGATGATTTTAAGACTTATGCTTACGGTGAGCTTATTCATAACCCGCAAGTTGTAAAGGACCTTGAAAACAAAGGGATTAAGACGATAGAACACATCGATGAATTGGATGAAAATAGCAAGGTACTTATTAGAACACATGGTATACCAGAAAAAATATATGAGGAATTAAAAGAGAAAAAAGTAGAAATCATCGATATGACTTGTCCTTTTGTAAAAAGAGTCCAAAAAATAGTCAATGGATACTATAAGAAGGGATATTCTATTGTTATAATAGGTGATAGAAATCATCCGGAAGTTGTAGGTGTAAATGGATGGTGCAATAATTCAGCTTATGTTATCCAATCAACTGATGATGTAAATTCATTGCCTTTTTTAGATAAAGCCTGTGTTGTTGCACAGACAACCATAACGCAAAAAATGTGGGAAGATATTTTGGCTTTGTTATGTCGTAAAGTCAAAGAATTAATATCATATAATACAATATGCGATGCTACGAACAAAAGGCAATCATCTGCTGAAAAAATATCCAAAGAAGTAGATATGATGATCGTCATAGGTGGAAAGAATAGCTCTAATACGCAAAAATTAAAAAAAATATGTGAAAAGAATTGTGATAAAACTATACAAATTGAGAGTGCTGATGAGATTGATTTGATTATTCTAAAAGAAGTTGAAACAGTTGGCATTACTGCTGGTGCATCTACTCCAGATTATTTAATACAAGAAGTTGTTGATAAGATTACTAGTGGAAGAAAGGGAGAATAAAAATGGATGATTTTATGAATAAATACACTTTTAATGAGATTCATGCCGGTGATATAGTAAAGGGTAAAATCATTAAAATACTTAATGATGGAATTATAGCAGATATAGGATATAAATCTGATGCATTTGTTCCTAAATCGCAATTGTCCCTTAATCCTAACATAAGAATAAGCGATGATTTTAATATAGGAGATGAAATCGATCTATATATAATAAAAAGAGAAGATGAGAATGGTGATGTTTTGGCTTCAAAGGTAAAAGCAGATACTGAATTAGCTGAAGAAAGATTAAATACATCATTTAAAAATGGAGATATATTAAATGGAAAAATAATTGAAGTAGTAAAAGGCGGTGTTGTTACAGAAGTATTAGGAGTTAAGGCATTTATACCAGCATCACAACTTGATATGCATTATGTAGATGATTTAAATTCATATTTAGGAGAAAAAATTGAAGTAAAAATCATTGATTATATTCCAAATAAAAAATTAGTTGCATCAAGGAGAATTGTTTTGGAAGAAGAAAAAAGCAAAAAGAAAGAAGTATTGTTAAAGAACATACGAGAAGGCCAAGTTATCAACGGCGTAGTAAGATCAATTGTAAAGTTTGGTGTTTTTGTTGATTTAGGTGGTATTGATGGTTTGATTCCATTAAGAGAGATTTCTTGGAGTAAAAATGTGAATATGAATGATGTATTGCATGTTGGCGATAGAGTAGATGTTTATGTTGACAAAATAGATCAAGAAAAAAATAACGCTAAGTTTGAAAAAGCTTTTTCCGGATCCATGGATGAATATTAATGAGAAATTTAAGGTTGGAGATATTGTATTGGGCATTATAACAAATGTGACAACATTTGGTGCTTTTGTGGAAATTTCCGAAGGGTTAGAAGGGTTAGTACACAAAAATGAATTAATAAAAAATGTCAGAGAATATAAAATAGGGGACGAAATTACAGTCGAAATAATTAGCTTTGACTCGGAAAAGAAAAAGTTAAGTCTCAAAGAAGTTGAAAAAAACAGTGAATCTTATGATTTAGAAAGAGAAGAATTAAATGTAACAATAAAAGACAGAATACAAAACATAAATAATTATTCATAGGTGTTATGTAAAATACCTTGACAAAAGATAAAAATCTGATAAAATTTATCTTATTGAATATCTATACTTTTAAAATGCGAGGAGGCAAGATAAAAGAATGAATGCTTTGGGTCGCCACATATTGGCAGAGATTTATGGTTGCGATGAAAATGTTCTTGATGATTGTGAATTAATAGAAGACATAATGGTAAAAGCAGCTATAGAAGCAGGTGCCGAAGTTCGTGAAGTTGCTTTCCATAAATTTAGCCCCCAGGGCGTTAGTGGAGTCGTTGTTATTTCTGAATCACATATAACAATTCATACTTGGCCGGAATTAGGGTATGCAGCTGTTGATGTGTTTACGTGTGGAGATAATGTCAATCCGTGGAATGCGTGTAATTATTTAACTAAGATGTTGAAGGCGAAGAATATGACTGCTACTGAAGTAAAAAGAGGGGTTTTCGAACAACCTGTCAAAGTTGTAAATATGTAATTTGTAAAAAAAATTATTTTATGTATATTTGATAATTTATGTGTTAATAATATTAATGAACCTCACAAAATACATTGAGACCCCCTTTACATCATTTGAGTGGCTAAGTTTAGCCACTTTTTTTATCATGGTTAGACACTTGGAGGTGTACTTGATTTGAATTATGACGAGTTTTTGCAGAAAATATTTAATTTAACAGGTATAGATTTATCTCTTTATAAAGAAAAACAAATGAAGAGAAGAGTTGATTCATTTATAGCAAATAACAATTGTAAAAATTACGATGTTTTTTATGAGACATTAACTAAAGATACGAAAATTTACAGAGAGTTTTTGAAATACATTACAATAAATGTAACAGAGTTTTTTAGAAATTTAGAACAATGGATGATTTTAAAAAACGAAATATTGCCTAAAATTGTCAAAAAGAACATGAAGATTTGGAGTGCTGCTTGTTCTACAGGAGAAGAAGCATATAGTCTTGCTATGTTGCTTTCAGATTTTATAGATTTAAAGGGAATTAATATCATTGCTACTGATATTGATGACGTGGTGCTTGAAAAAGCCAAAAAAGGCATTTATAACAATAAAAGTGTTGAGAAAATTCCAGAAGAATATATGAAATATTTTACCAAATTAGATGAAAATAATTTTATTATTTCTGAAGAGTTGAGAAAAAATATTGTGTTTAAAAAGCACAATCTATTACTTGACAAATATCCTGATAGCGTAGATTTGATTGTATGTAGAAATGTATTAATATATTTTAATGATAAAGCTAAAGAAGAGATTTATAAAAAATTTTATTCTAGCTTAAGTATAGATGGAATCCTCTTTGTAGGAAGCACAGAACAAATCATTTTTCCTTATAAATATAATTTTGCTCCAATAAAAACTTTTTTTTACAGAAAAATTTCTAAGTGAAATCGAGTTTAAATTTGCATTGTTCTTATAGTATAATATTATTTGAATTAGAGTAAGCCTTAAGCATTTGCCATAGATTTTAGTTTTGCGGAGGTATGCGTCTTATGAGTGAAAGAAAAGAAATTATAGTCACGGAAGAAAACATAAAAAAACAAAAAGATATAATAAATCAAATGGCTATTTTAAATAAGGATAGATATTTAAAATTTCACATAGAAACATACGGATGTCAAATGAACGTACATGATTCAGAAAAATTAGCTGGTATGTTAACAGAAATGGGCTACCAAAATACTGATAATTTAGAAGATGCTGATGTCATACTTTTTAATACTTGCTGCGTCAGGCAACATGCAGAAATAAGGATCTTTGGAAGAGTATCTCAGCTTAAAGAGCTTAAACAGAGAAAACCTAATATTATCTTAGGCATCTGCGGATGTATGATGCAAGAAAAAGAAGTTGTTGAGGCAATTAGAAAGGATTATCCATATATTGATATGGTTTTTGGAACACATAATTTGTTTAAATTCCCAGAACTTTTACAAGAAGCGCTAAATTCCGATACGACGATTATAGATGTTTGGGATGATAATAGCAATATTGTAGAAGATATACCTATAAGGCGTGCAGAAGGTTTAAAGGCGTGGGTGAATATTATATATGGATGCAATAATTTCTGTACGTATTGTATTGTGCCATATGTCCGAGGAAGAGAAAAAAGCAGAGAACCCAATGACATATTAGATGAAATAAAATCATTAGCCGATGAGGGATTTAAAGAAATAACTTTGCTTGGTCAGAATGTAAATTCTTATGGAAATGATTTGTCACAAAAGGTAGATTTTGCTGATCTTTTGTACATGATAAATGACATAAATGGCATAGAGAGAATCAGGTTTATGACTTCACATCCAAAAGATATTTCTGATAAATTAATTTTTGCCATAAGGGATTTAAACAAAGTATGCGAACACTTACATCTACCTGTACAGTCTGGAAGTAATAGAATTCTTGAGAAAATGAATAGAAAATATACGAGAGAAAGGTATTTAGAAATAATAGAGAAACTAAGAGATAATATACCAGATATTGCAATAACAACTGATATTATAGTAGGATTTCCGGGAGAAACAGATGAAGACTTTCAGGATACATTAGATCTTGTAAAAAAAGTCAAATACGATTCTGCGTATACATTTATTTACTCAAAGCGAAAAGGGACAGTAGCAGAAAAGATGCCTGATCAAGTAGATGAAGATATTAAACATAAAAGACTTGAAGAACTGATAGAACTGCAGAATTCAATAAGCATAGAAAAAAACAATGAGATGAATGGGAAAATTGTAGAAGTATTGGTTGAAGGGATTAGCAAACGAGATAGTGATAAGCTTACAGGAAGAACGAGGACAAATAAGATTGTTCATTTCAAAGGAGAACCTAACCTAATAGGTAAATTTGTCGATGTTAAAATAATTAAAACAAAGGCGTGGACCATGCAAGGTGAGTTAATAAGTGAATAAATATAATAAAAATATTATCATTGAAAAAACGGTAGAGTTAGGAAAAAGTTTGGCAGACTCCGACATTATTAATGAATTAAGGGATGCAGAGATCGCATTTTTAAATGATAAAAAGGCACAATTGCTTCTTTCAAAGATAAAAGAGCATGAGAAAAAAGGGCATCAGGGAGTTGAGTTAAAATATCTTAAAGAAGAATTATTTGAATTAGGCAGTTATAAAAGGCTATTAAATGCACAAAAAGCTTCTAAAGAGTTGATGGCCGAGATAAACAGCATATTAAATTTTTATATAAATGGTGTAGACCATAAGTGCGATAAAGATTCTTGTGCGAATTGTCATATGCATTGCGTAAAATGAGTTTTGACTTATCCATAAAATTGGAGGTAGTTTTAATGTCATATACTCCTATGATGGAACAATATTTAAAAATAAAAGAGAAGTACAAAGATTCGATTTTGTTTTTTCGAATTGGTGATTTTTATGAAATGTTTTTTGATGATGCGGTAATTGCATCTAAAGAATTGGAAATAGTTTTGACAGGCAAAGATTGTGGACAAGAAGAAAGAGCACCAATGGCTGGAGTGCCGTTCCATGCCGCGGATTTTTATATAGATAAATTAGTCAAAAAAGGATATAAAGTCGCCATTTGCGAACAACTGGAGGATCCTGCCTATGCCAAAGGATTAGTAGAAAGAGATGTCATACGAGTTTTTACTCCAGGTACTGTAATAAACACAAATTCATTGGAGGAAAAAAGCAATAATTACCTTTTGTCTATATTTAAAGAAGGAGACGGCTATGGGTTGTCTTTTGTTGATGTTTTGACAGGAGAACTATTTGTAACACAAATTACAAAGTGTAACGACATAAGAAAAATATACGATGAAATAATGAGATACAGTCCTTCTGAAATAATAGCAAATAGCGATTTTTTTGACTTAAAGAAATTAATTAAAATTTTACATTCAAGTAAAGTTTTTATAAACAAATACGAAAAGGCATTAAACAATGCAGAAGATGTAATAACAGGCCAATTTCACAGGTCGCTCAAAGATTTAAAATTGGAAAGGAAAAAATACGCAATTAAATCTTTAGCATCTGTTCTTTTGTACTTAAAAGAAATGCAGAAGGTTGAATTAAGTCAATTAAACAATTTAACTTATTATGAAGATAATTCTTTCATGTTACTTGATAATAACACAATAAGAAATTTGGAGATCATATATTCAATAAACAGAGATCATTCTAAAAGTGGAACTTTACTCAGTGTATTAGATCAAACTGTTACACCTATGGGAGGAAGATTACTTAAAAGATGGTTAGAAGAACCTTTAATAGATGTAGAAAAAATCAATTATCGATTGGATTCTGTTTCAGAATTATACAATGATTATAAAGGACGATCGGATATTAGAGATATTTTAAAGGGGATTTATGATTTAGAAAGGCTTTCTAGTAAATTAGTTTATCAAAATATAAATGCAAAAGATCTTTTGTCTATAAAGATCTCAATTGAAAGGCTTCCTAAGTTAAAACAATTGCTTAATAAGTATGATTCTAATTATTTGAAGGAAATATTTACTAAGTTAGATACATTACAAGACATACATGATTTAATCGATAAATCAATTAAAGATGATCCATCTTCTAATGTGAAGGAAGGAAATATCATAAAGGATGGATTTGATAAAAATATTGATGAATTAAGGAGAGCATCTATAGACGGTAAATCGTGGATAGCAAACCTTGAAGCATACGAGAAAGAAAAAACCGGCATAAAAACATTAAAAATCGGCTATAACAAAGTATTTGGTTACTATATTGAAGTGTCAAAATCATATATATCGTCTGTTCCAGAAAATTATATTAGAAAGCAGACACTTGCTAATGCTGAGAGATATATTACTCCGGAACTCAAAGAAATAGAAGAAAAAATTCTCGGGGCAGAAACAAAGCTTGTAGAGCTGGAGTATGAAATATTTGACCGTATAAGAGAGCAGATAAAAAATGAGATATACCGAATACAGATGACGTCCAGGCATATAGCTATTTTAGATGTACTCGTTTCTCTGGCGACGGTGGCAGAAACAAATAATTATGTTAAGCCGGTGGTAAATGGCAGTGACAGGATTGTAATAAAGGATGGTAGACACCCAGTAATTGAAACGATTATGGATGACTCTTTTATATCAAATGATATCGAAATTGATGGCAAAAAACCTATCATGATTATAACAGGGCCAAATATGGCGGGAAAATCTACTTACATGCGTCAAGTTGCATTGATTGTCTTAATGGCTCAAATTGGCAGCTTTGTTCCTGCATCTTATGCTGAAATAGGCGTTGTCGATAGGATCTTTACAAGAGTAGGTGCATCTGATGATTTGTTTTCTGGGCAAAGTACTTTTATGGTGGAAATGAATGAGGTATCATTAATATTAAATTCTGCCACAAAAAACAGTTTAATTATACTTGACGAGGTTGGACGTGGCACAAGCACTTATGACGGTATGAGCATAGCATATGCTATTCTTGAATACATTCATGACAAAATAAAGGCCAAAACGATGTTTGCAACACATTATCATGAATTGACTAATTTAGAAGATAAGCTAGATGGAATTAAAAATTATAACATCTCTGTTGAAGAGACGGATGATGAAATAATTTTTTTACGAAAGATAATACCTGGTGCAGCAGATAAAAGCTATGGCATTCAGGTTGCAAAGTTAGCTGGATTGCCAGACGAAGTCGTTCAAAATGCGAAAAAAATATTAAATAATTTAGAGAATAGTGACTTAGAAGTGGCCACTACATTTATGCCTACTCAAATTGATATATTCAGCTTAGAGAAAGACACATTGATAGAAGAAATAGTCGGCTTAGATATAGAAAATATTACACCTATACAAGCTTTAAATTATTTATACGATTTAAAGAAAAAAGCCGTTTCATTAAGGATGTGATCTCAATGAATAAAATCAATCTTTTAGATGATGAGTTGATAAATAAAATTTCGGCCGGGGAAGTTGTTGAAAGGCCAATGTCTATAGTTAAAGAACTTGTAGAAAATTCAATAGATGCAGATAGTAAGAACATTACTATTGAAATAATAGATGGTGGAATACCTTACATAAAGGTTTTAGATGATGGTTGCGGTATGAATGAGATTGATGCTGTTTTAGCTTTTGGGCGTCATGCTACAAGCAAGATAAAGTCGACAGATGATCTTTTTAACATAGGAACATTAGGGTTCCGCGGTGAAGCCTTAGCAAGCATTGCAGCTATATCAAAAGTTTTGTTAAAAACTAAGGAAGAAAATTCTCTGTATGGAACTTTAATTAATGTTGAAGGTGGAAAAATTTTAAAAAAGGCAAAGTGCGGGTGCGAGAAGGGTTGTAGCGTTGAAGTAAAAGATGTGTTTTACAATACACCAGCAAGGAGAAAGTTTTTAAAGCGACCATCTACAGAGGCAATGTATATAACAGATATGGTAGCTAAAATTGCCCTTTCAAGGCCAGACATATCATTTAAATACATAAAGGACAAAAGAATGGAATTTATGACGTCCGGAAACAATTCTGTCAATGAAGTTATTTTAAGGCTTTATGGTGATGAATTGTATTCAAATTTGATAGAGACTGAGTACAATGATGAATATATGAATATAAAAATATTTTTATGTAAGCCTTCATATACAAGAGGAAATCGCAACATGCAAATTTTATTTGTCAATGGAAGGTTTGTAAAAAATAAGATTTATACAACTGCTGTTGAAGAAGCATACAAAACATTGATTCCAGTGAATAGATATCCAGTTGTGATCACATATTTAAATATTGATCCTAAAAATATAGATGTAAATGTTCATCCAACAAAATTAGAAGTTAAATTTTCCGACGAAAAGGAAATTTTTGACTCAATATACAAAAGCATAAAAAAATGCTTTAAATAGATCAAATCTAATTCCGGCTATTCGACATGATATGTTTACATATACAGATATTGCAGAAAACAAAGTAGAAGAAAAATCTAATCCAAAACAGCTTAATATAATAGAAGAAGAATCGACTAATAAAATAATAGAAGTCTATTCAAATAACAAAAGTTTTATGTCCAATGTAAAGGAAAGCAGCGAAAAGGCTTATTTTGACTACAATGATGTCAATGCCTTCAAGAAAGAAACTGAAAATACGCACATAGAAAATTTTAATACATTACCTGATGAGCATGATGATTATAAAATCGTCGGTGTGATTTTTTCAACTTATATAATTGTAGAAAAGGACGATATGATATACTTAGTGGATCAACACGCCGCGCATGAAAGGATATTGTATGAAAAGTTTATGAACATGTATAATAATGTTCAGGGGAAGCAGACAACTATCCCCATTCTGATAAATATCGAACCTGGCGATGATGTTATAATAAATGAAAATATAGAATTATTCAATAAATTAGGTTATAAATTTGAAAGCTTTGGGAATAATTCAATTATATTAAGAGAAGTGCCAGTTGTATTAGGCCAGCCAGAATCAAGGCAACTATTCATTGACATAATTGATAAATTGAAAAGAGATGATTTTAACAAAGACATTAATTTAAAAGAGGAAACAATAATAATGATGGCTTGCAAAAAGGCAGTTAAAGCAATGGACAGTTTATCAAAAGAGGAGATTAGCTCTTTATTTAATGATTTGAAAGTTACCGAAAATCCATATACGTGTCCACATGGACGTCCAGTAATTGTATCGATAAAAAAATATGAATTAGAAAAAATGTTTAAAAGAATCATGTAGAGGTGTTTCAATGGCAATACCATTATTAATAATCGTAGGGCCAACTGCTTCAGGAAAGTCAAGATTATCTGTAGAAATTGCTAAATTTTATGATGGTGAAATAATATCTGCTGATTCGATGCAGATATATAAATATATGGATATCGGAACTGCCAAAATAACAAATGAAGAAAAACAAGGCATACCACATTATATGATAGATATAGTTGAACCAAACGTTAAATTTAGTGTCGCTGAATACGAGAAAATGGCTAAACCATTGATAGATGATATTTTTAAGAGAGGAAAGCTACCAATTGTTGTAGGCGGTACAGGTTTATATGTGAATTCATTGATTTACATAATGAATTTTTCAGAGTATATTGGCAATGATGATTTTAGATCTGTCCTAAAAAATATAGCATCTGTTTTGGGCAATGAATATTTATTTGAAAGATTAAAGATGGTTGACCCTAAAACTTACTCTAAACTTCATCCAAATGATTTAAGAAGGGTCATTAGAGCTTTAGAGGTTTACCAATTTACCGGAATACCAATTTCTGTTTATCAGGAATTAAGCAATAAACGCGTCAATCCAGACTACAATGCCGTAATGGTAGGCTTAAATTACAGAAATAGAGAAACTTTGTATAAAAAAATTGACGATAGAGTAGATACAATGATAAAAAATAATTTAATAGATGAAGTGGTAAATTTGCTAAAAATAGGGTATAATAAGTATGGTACGTCTATGCAGGCTTTAGGGTATAAAGAAATTATAGAATATTTGGAGGGAAAAGTTTCATTAGAAGAAGCAATTGCTGATCTAAAAATGAAGACAAGGAGGTATGCAAAAAGACAGATAACATGGTTTAAAAGTTATAAAACCATAAATTGGTTTTATGTTGATGATTATAGTAGCTTTGAAGATCTTGAAAAAAATATTATTTCTTTTTTAGCAGGAAAATTAAAATTTAAGTAGAATATAAATAATTATTAACAACAATAGAAGGGGGATGGCTATATGAATCAAAAAACAGCTATCAATTTACAGGATATTTTTTTAAATCAGGTAAGAAAAGAACATATTGCTGTAACAGTTTATCTGATTAATGGCTTTCAATTAAAAGGCATGGTTAAAGGTTTTGACAATTTTACGGTTGTTTTGGAAACAGATAATAAACAACAGCAGCTTATATACAAACACGCTGTTTCTACAATAACGCCTTTAAAGCCAGTAATTTTTACAACGACTGAGAAGGATGAAAAGCAGCAATAATGTAAGAAAACGCAAAAACAGTATTAGAATAGCTAATACTGTTTTTAAATATTGGAGGTATATGCTTATGAAAATTGGATTTATAGGAACCGGCAATATGGGGACAGCTTTAATTAACGGCTTAATAAATTCTGATTTTGTCACTGCGAATGATATATATGCTTATGATGTTTCATATGACAAACTTTTAAAATTAAAGGATGAATTAAGCATAAACATATCTAAAAGCAATGTCGATGTGACAAATGAGTGTGATGTTATTATTCTAGCAGTAAAGCCAAATTTATATGATAGCGTATTGGAAGAAATAAAAAATGATGTAGATGAAAATAAAATTATTATTATAATTGCTCCTGGAATTAGTATCGATCACGTGAAGAGCATTTTACAGAAAGGAAAAATAGTGCGTACGATTCCTAATACACCGGCTTTGATTGGGGAAGGTATTACAGCTATATCTTATCCTGAAGATATGTCTTCTCGTGATAAAGAAATAGTTGAGAAAATATTCAAATCTTGCGGGGAGATAGTTGAGATAAAAGAAAATTTAATAGATGCGGCAATGGCAATATCAAGCTGTAGCCCAGCTTACGTGTACATGTTTGTTGAAGCTTTATCTGACGCAGGTGTATCGTTGGGGTTGCCAAGAGATGTAGCCTACAAATTGTCTTCAAAAGCTGTTTCAGGTTCTGGTAGTATGGTTTTAAAAACGGGTTTTCATCCTGGCTATTTGAAAGATATGGTTACATCACCGGCCGGAACTACAATACAAGGTGTCAGGACTTTGGAAAAGTACGGATTAAGGAGTGCAGTTTTTGAAGCTGTAATTTCATCTTTTGAAAAAGTAAAGGGAAACAAACAATGATGAGTATTCCTGAGGTTATTATATATACTGATGGTGCTTGTAGTGGCAATCCTGGTCCAGGTGGCTGGGGAGCAATTTTGATTTATAAAGATACAGTAAAAGAAATATCAGGCTACGAAGAAAATACCACTAATAACAGAATGGAATTGACAGCCGCTATAGAAGCCTTAAAAATGCTAAAAAGGCCTTGCAAGGTAAATTTATATAGCGATAGCAGTTATTTAATAAACGCATTCAATCAAAAATGGATAGACAATTGGTTAAAGAAAGGCTGGATTAAGTCTGATAAGACCCCTGTGGAAAACAAAGATCTATGGCTTAAATTATTAGACTTATCATCTATACATCAAATTAAGTGGATCAAAGTTAAAGGCCATGCTGATAATGAATACAATAATAGATGTGATAAATTGGCCACTGATGAAATAAAAAAGCATCAGATTAGCATCGCAAAATAATTTTTTCAAATCAAAACCCAATTATACGAAATAACTATTTCGTATAATTGGGTGTATATAAAGTAATGTTTATAGAGGTGAATTTTTATATGTTTATCTCAACTAAAGATAATTTAGAATTACCTCCTATTCTCGAAGAATTTTTAAACTATTTTTCTACTATAAAAGCTAGATCACCTAATACTGTTAAAGCTTATTTATACGATTTAATTTTGTTTTTCAGATTTATAAAGGTTAGAAAAAAACTTTGCTCTGATTCGGATTTTGACAATATCGATATTAGTGATGTTGATATTTCTCTCATTGAGTCAATCGATTTAAATGACCTATATGCCTTTTTATCTTTTGTCACACATGAAAGATCTAATACCCCTCCAGCCCGTGCTCGCAAAGTTGCAAGTCTAAGGTCTTTTTATAATTACCTATATGCAAAAAGAAAAGTAATAACAAAAAATCCTGCTTTAGAATTAGAATCACCTAAGCTCGGCATTAGACAACCTGTATATTTAACATTAGATGAAAGTGTAAAATTATTAAACTCTATTGATGGAGAATTTAAAGAGCGAGATTATGCTATAATAACCTTATTCTTAAATTGTGGGCTTAGACTTTCAGAATTAGCAAATATAAATATTAGTGATATTAAAGATGATAAACTTACAGTTATCGGTAAGGGAAATAAACAGCGGACTGTTTACCTTAATGATGCGTGTATAAATGCCATAAACGATTATTTAAAAGTTAGGCCGCATGATGGTGTTAAAGACAAAAAAGCATTGTTTTTAAGCAAAAGATTGCAAAGGATAAGCATTAAGACTATACAATACATTGTCAAAAAACACTTAAAAGACGCTAATCTTGATGGCAAAAAGTATTCTACTCATAAACTTAGGCATACAGCAGCGACGCTTATGTACAGATATGGAAAAGTTGATATCAGGACATTGCAAAGGTTATTAGGACATTCCAATGTATCAACAACACAGATATATACGCATGTTGACGACAGTCAACTGAGAGATGCTGTAAGAACTAATCCCCTCTCTGAATTGAATATTGATAATAAGAACTAATGTTTGATTTAATTGTGTCTATGTGTTATAATAAAGAAAAGTTTGGAGGGGTCTAATTGTGAAAGATGCATCTAAAATAAGCACTAAACAGCAAGAGATAATTGATTTCATAAAGAGTGAGATTAAACGCAAAGGATATCCACCATCAGTTAGAGAAATTGGGAAAGCTGTGGGTTTACGTTCTACATCAACAGTCCATGGTCACTTGTCACGCCTTGAGAAAAAAGGTTATATTAGAAGAGATCCAACAAAACCAAGAGCTATTGAGGTTTTAAGTAATGATGAAAAGTATATAAGCGACGTTGTAAAGCTGCCTGTCATTGGCAAGGTCACTGCTGGAACTCCTATATTAGCTATTCAAAATATTGAAGAGTATTATTCTGTACCGAGAGATCTTATTACAGGTTATGAAAGCGAAAGTTTTATTTTAAAAGTTCGCGGAGAAAGCATGATAAACGCAGGTATATTAGACGGTGATTACATCATAATTAGAAAGCAGTCATATGCAGACAATGGCGATATTGTAATAGCTTTGATCGAAGATGAAGCAACTGTGAAAAGATTTTATAAGGAAAACAATCATATAAGGTTGCAGCCTGAAAATCCTTCAATGAACCCTATAATTGTAGACGATGTGATGATTTTAGGAAAAGTAGTTGGAGTAATAAGAAAGCTCAAATGAATCATCGTTTGAGCTTTCTTAAATTAGATTTTGATGAATCCTTTCTCTATCATATTGTTTATTGCAATCATAAGGCTAAGCTTTACTTGGTAATACGATAAACCACCTTGTACATAAGCTGTATATGGTTTCCTAATAGGAGCATCAGCACTTAATTCAATAGATGAGCCTTGAATAAATCCACCTGCAGCCATAATAACTTGATCATCGTATCCTGGCATATTCCATGGTTCAGGAACCACATGTGAATCGACAGGAGAACCTTTCTGAATGCTCTGAATAAAAGTAATCAACTCTTCTTTTGTTTTAAATCTAATTGCCTGTACAATATCTGTTCTTAGTTCATTGAATTTTGGCAAAACTTCGTAGCCCAACATTTCCATTATTTTAGCCAAAATTATAGCTCCTTTTAATGCATTGCCAACAACCAAAGGTGAAAAAAATAATCCTTCTAATGTTAAACGATTTGTATTCAGTGTAGGGCCTACCTTCTTCCCTATCCCAGGTGCGAATAATCTGTATGCCGCTTTTTCAACAAGCTCTTTCTTCCCTGCAACATAACCGCCTGTGGGAGATATCCCACCTCCGGGATTTTTTATCAGAGAGCCTGCAATCAAATCTGCTCCAACATCTGTTGGTTCCAAATCTTCTGTAAATTCGCCGTAACAATTATCTACAAATACAATTATATCTTTCTTTTTGTCTTTCAACTTTTTAATCACAAATTCAATATCGCCAATAGAAAGTGAATACCTAAAGTCATATCCTTTTGATCTTTGTATCATAACCATTTTGGTTTTACTTGAAACTTCACCTATAAGTTTTTCTACATCAATTTTCCCGCTTTTTAAAAGAGGGACTTCTTTGTATATAATTCCTAAATCTGTGAGAGAACCATTGTTGCTATTGCTTCCTCTCCCTATTATGTCAGTAAGAGTATCATATGGTGTTCCACAAGCCGATATTAGCTCATCATTTGGTCTTAATACACCATAAAGACATAAAGATATGGCATGTGTTCCAGAAACTATTTGAGGCCTTACTAAGGCGTCTTGCGCGTTAAATATGTCAGAATATATTTTTTCTATTGCATCTCTTCCTATGTCGCCATAACCATATCCGGTTGTTCCATTAAAATGTATATCGCTTAAATGATTCTTTTGCATTGCATACAATACTTTATATTGATTTTTTTCTACGATCTTATCAACTTTTTTAAACTCGTCTTTGACGTCATTTTCTGCTTTTTCAAGCAAAAAAATAACATCTTTAGAGATGTTAAACTTTTCTTCAAGTATGTTTTCCGACATATTCTCAATCCTCTCTAATATCAAAAGAATCAATTATCATCAAATCATCTTTTGTTATTGTTTTTTTATTTATTATCCTCACAGCTTGTTTTCTTATAGCTCTTTCAATTATGTTTCTAACCAATCTCGCATTTCCTATTTCTCTTGTAGTATTGTCATTAATTAAAACTTTCATTATTTTTCTTTTTGCGCTATCTGTTAGTACATATTGCCTATTCTTTGTCATTAATTCTGCAATCCGCAACAATTCATCTATAGTGTAGTCAGGAAAATCAATTTGTATAGGAAATCTAGATCTTAAACCTGGGTTGGTGTTTAGAAAATATTCCATTTCATCTCTATAACCCGCCAAAATCAAGACAAACTGATCTTTGTAATCTTCCATTGCTTTGACTAAAGTATCAATCGCTTCTTTGCCAAAGTCCTTTTCTCCACCTCTAGCCAATGAATAAGCTTCATCGACAAATAATATTCCACCTAATGCTTTTTTTACATTTTCTTGTACCCTATGGGCCGTGTGTCCTATATATTCGCCAACTAAATCGGCTCTTTCCACTTCTACCACATGCCCTTTGTTAAGGACTCCAATGCCTTTCAAAAGTTTACCCAATATTCTTGCAACGGTTGTCTTCCCAGTGCCAGGATTACCCTTAAACACCATATGTAAAACTATTGGATCCGTCACTAATCCTGCATTTTTTCTCTTAATTTGAACCTGCTCTAAAGCATATAACTCGTTTATTATTTGCTTTACTTTGTTAAGGCCGATTAAAGAGTTTAATTCTTTTAATGCTTCTATCTCAAGATTTTTATCTCTCTCTATGTTTTTATTGTCATCAGATTTTGCTTTTTTGTCAATCTTATAATTTTCAAAGTTTACAGACCATATACTCATGATAATCACATCCCAATATGTTGTTTTCGCTAATACTATTTTATGATATTGGGATGTGAAATGTTCATACTGTTTATTATGGGCGAATTCTAGACAGCGTTCTTGGAAATGGTATGCATTCTCTCACATGTTCTGTATTAGTTATCCATGCGACTGTTCTCTCTATACCAAGTCCAAACCCGGAATGGGGCACAGTGCCATATTTTCTTAAATCAAGATACCAATTGTACATATCAATCGGTAAATTTTCTTCTTTCAGTCTCTTTACCAACAAATCATAATCATGAATACGCTGACTACCTCCAATAATCTCGCCATAACCTTCAGGCGCCAGCAAATCTGCACATAGCACTACTTCAGGTCTATCTTCTTTTGGCTGCATGTAAAAGGCTTTGCATTCAGCAGGGTATTCAGTTATGAAGACAGGTTTATCAAATTGATTTGACAGGAATGTCTCGTCTGGTGAGCCCAAATCATTTCCCCATTGGATCTCATAACCATTTTTATTCAAAAGCTTAATTGCTTCATCATATGTCAAGCGTGGAAAAGGAGTTTTGATTTTTTCCAGCTTACTTAGATCCCTTCCAAGTTCTTTTAATTCTCTTGAACAGTTTTCTAATGCAGATTGAACTATGTATTCTACCAACTTTTCTTGAACTTCCATATTGCCATAATGATCCACAAAAGCCATTTCAGGCTCAACCATCCAGAACTCATTTAAGTGTCTTCTCGTTTTTGATTTCTCAGCTCTAAATGTTGGACCAAAGCTGTACACCTTACCAAATGCCATGGCAGCAGCTTCTTGATACAACTGACCAGTTTGTGAAAGATAAGCATTTTCACCAAAATAATCTATTTGAAAAAGGTCCGAAGTTCCTTCACAAGTAGATGGTGTTATGATTGGTGAGTCAATTCTCACAAAATCATTGTTATTTAAAAACTCCTGTATTGCCTTTATTACTTCATGGCGGACTGACAAAATTGCCTGCTGTCTTGGTGTTCTGATCCAAAGGTGTCTATTGTCTAATAAAAAATCTATTCCATGTTCTTTTAATGAAATGGGATAGTCATTAAAAGCCATTTGTATTAAATCTACATTTTTGATTGTAAGTTCAAAACCGAATGGAGATCTTTCATCTTTTCTCACAATGCCAGAAACCGATATAGAAGACTCCTGTGTTAATTTGTCGCAAAGTTCAAAGACATTTTCGTCTACTTCGTTTTTTACAACTATGCCCTGAACAAACCCAGATCCATCTCGTATTATTAAAAATTTAATTTTCCCGCTGGATCTCTTATTGTATAGCCATCCATTAATTGTAACTTCTTCCCCCACATGATCTTTCATTTCTTTTATTTTTATTAGATTCATATTTACGCCTCCTATCACGTAAATTATAACATAATTATTTTTATACTTCTACACTGGCTTCTACGTCTTCAATATGATTTGCATTAAGCAACGGTCTAACTACATTCTCTATATACTCTACCGTCTGATTTATAGCTCTTCCAGTAAATTTAGTAGGATTTATAATATTATCAATCTCTGTGTCTGACAAGATTATTCTTTCATCTTCTTTTAACAAATCTAATAGCTGATTATCTCCACCGTTTTTAATAATTTCCTGAGCCTTTAACGAATTTTCACGTATGACTTCATGCAACTCTTGTCTATCTCCACCTTTTATAACACATTCCATTAGAATCGCTTCAGTAGCCATAAACGGCAGTTCATTCATGACATGCTTTTTAATTATTTTGGTATTCACCTCTAATCCAGATGCGACATTTAAATACAAATTTAAAATAGCATCAGTTGCAAGAAACATCTCTGGTATTACGATTCTTCTATTGGCAGAATCATCAAGTGTTCTTTCGAACCATTGTGAAGATGATGTAATTGATGAATTAAGCAGTGCCGTAATAACGTATCTGGAAAGTGATGCTATCCTTTCGCATCTCATAGGATTTCTTTTATATGCCATTGCTGATGAGCCAACTTGTTTTTCTTCAAATGGTTCTTCTATTTCTTTTAAATGCTGCAGCAATCTTATATCATTGCTAAATTTGTGTGCGCTTTGAGCTATTTCACTTAAAACAGAAAGAAGCAAAAAGTCATATTTCCTTGTATAAGTTTGACCAGTTACGTCAAATGATTTGTCAAAGCCCATCTTTTCTACTACAAGCTTATCAAGCAGCTTTACTTTTTCTTCATCACCATTAAACAACTCCATGAAACTTGCCTGTGTTCCTGTTGTTCCTTTTACACCTCTTAGCTTTATATTTTTAAGCCTATATTCAAGATCTTCGTAGTCAAATATTAAATCTTGAATCCATAGAGTAGCTCTTTTTCCGACAGTTGTCAACTGAGCTGGTTGAAAGTGAGTAAAACCCAATGTAGGTACATCTTTATATTTTAATGCAAAATCTGAAAGTACATCAATTAGCTTAAGCAACTTTTTTCTGATTATCTGGAATCCTTTATACATAAGTATAATATCTGTATTATCATCCACAAAAGCAGATGTTGCTCCTAAATGTATAATCGGCTTTGCTTTTGGACACTGCAAGCCATATGATCTAATATGTGCCATGACATCATGTCGAAGTTCTTTTTCCAATCTCTTAGCATCTTCGTAATTTATATCTTCAACATGTTTCTCCATCTCTTCTATTTGTTCATCGGTAATATTAAGCCCTAATTCTTTTTCGCTTTTTGCTAAAGCGATCCATAATTTTCTCCAAGTTTTAAATTTTTCATCATCTGAGAATATTTGAGACATTTCTTTGCTTGCATAACGTGTTATCAATGGATTTTCATATAGATTTGACATAATTACCTCCGCCTTTTAAAAATTTGTTAATAATTTTTCTATTCTATTAAATCCTTCTTCAATATTATTCATTGATGTTGCATATGAAACTCTAATATAATTATCATTGCCAAATGGAAGACATGGTATTACAGCAACTTTAGCTTTTTCTAAGAGAAAATTAGCGAAATCAATGGAGCCATTTATTTTTAATCCATCTATTTCAGTCCCAATAAAATCACTGATATTGATAATTATATAAAATGCGCCATCTGGTGTGATAGCCTTTAAACCATCTGTTTTATTTATTCTTTGAAGCATGTAATCCCGTCTTCTCTTAAATTCAGCAACCATAGCTTTGATCGTCTCATCGCCTTGATTTAGTGCTGCAACACTGGCATATTGAGCTATTGTATTAGGATTTGACGTAGTATGACTTTGGATATTGTTAATTAGTTTAGCGATCTCGAGATTTGATACAGAATATCCAATCCTCCATCCTGTCATTGAATAAGCTTTTGACATGCCATTTATTATAATTGTCAAATTTTTTATTTCTTCATTAAAAGAAGCAATGCTGACATGTTTTCCATTGTAAATTAATTTTTCATAGATTTCATCAGAAATTACATAAATATTATATTTTACGGCTAAAGATGCTATACTTTTCAATTCATCTTCATTATAAACTGCCCCAGTAGGATTATTTGGACTATTTACAATAATTGCTTTTGTCTTGTCATTGATTGCTTCTTCTAATTGAGTTGCAGTAATTTTAAAATTATTGCTTTCTGCAGTATCAATAAAAACTGGAACACCGCCGGCTAACTTAACCATTTCAGGATAGCTAAGCCAATAAGGAGAAGGAATTATGACTTCGTCACCTTGATTTAATATAGCACATAATGCATTAAAGATTGCCTGTTTAGCACCATTTGAAACTACTATTTGAGAAACATCATAAGATAAATTATTGTCTCTTTTTAGCTTTTGTACTATTGCTTCTTTTAGTTCCAAAATACCTGAAGTAGGTGTATATTTTGTATATCCTTCTCTTATAGCACTAATTGCTGCTTTTTTTTATATAATCAGGTGTATCAAAATCAGGTTCTCCTGCTCCAAAACCGATCACATTTATTCCTGACTTTCTCATTCTATTTGCTTTAGCAGTAATATCCAATGTCAGTGAAGGACTAATGCTAAAAGCCTTGTCCGATAATTTCATATTTCCACCTCCTACAGTATATCTATTATTTTAACTTATTTTTGATATTATTTCTACTATTTAATACTTTCTTTAAGTTTTAATACATATTCGTAATCAAGCTTTACTGTACCCAACAGATATTTTCCATCTACATCAATTCCATGAAAATCTGAGCCACCAGTTATCAATAAATTGTTTTCTATAGCAAAATTTTTAAAAAACTCTATATCTTTCTTGTCGTGTTTCGAATGATATACTTCGATGCCTTTCAAACCATTTTCGATAAGATGACTTATAATTTTTTTATCTTTAAGAAGACCTGGATGCGCTAATACAGGTATACCACCAATATCTTTTATCATTTTAATTGATTCAAATGGATGAAGCCTATATCTCTCAACATAAGCTGGTTGCCCTTCACCAATATATCTGTCGAAAGTTTCTTTTACGCTTTTTGAATAACCTGCCTCAACTATAGCTCTTGCAATATGAGGTCGTCCTATATAAGATTCTTTGGCGTATTTTAGTACATCATCATAATTTATGTTAACACCAATTTCATTAAGTTTTTGAATCATAAGTTTTGCACGAGAGATTCTGGAATCTCTAATTTCTACCAACCTTCTTAAAAAGTCTTCATTATTGTGATCGATAAAATATCCAAGTATGTGTACATCTTGTTTTCCATCAAATGAGTTAAGCTCAATTCCAGGGATTATTTCTACGTTGAAAATTTTTGAGGCATGTGTTGCTTCATCAATGCCTTCCAATGTATCATGATCGGTAATAGCAATAATACTTAAACCGGCTTTTTTTGCCAACTGTACTACTTTTTTTGGTTTATGTATTCCATCTGATTTGGTAGTATGTATGTGCAAATCGCCAAACATTTATTTCCACTCCTAATGTTAAACTAAAAACAACCTGTTTTGCAGGTTGTTTATCTTGGTTCTACGATCAACTTAATGGCTGTTCGTTCTTCTCCATCGATTTCAATGTCTGTAAAGGCTGGTATACAAATTAAATCGATACCACCAGGTGCAACAAAACCTCTTGCTATAGCTACTGCTTTTATTGCTTGATTTAATGCACCTGCTCCAATTGCTTGTACTTCTGCTCCACCGCGTTCCCTGAGTACACCAGCTAGTGCACCTGCTACTGAATTTGGATTAGACTTTGCTGAGACCTTTAAAACCTCCATCGTATATCCCCCTTTTAATAAATCGAATACATTATCTATATTCTACAAAAAAATTAAAAATCCTTCTAAATTAAAACTTATATATAATTTTTGTTTATTCTGCAAATGTCAATACATTTCCCTGTAGATTCGTCTATTTTTATTACCAATCCATTTATTTGAGCTGGGCCTTTTGCAATATCAAATTTAACAGGCAAAGAAGATGTAAATTTTTTTATTATCTTATCTTTGTCCATTCCCAAAACAGAATCATATGGGCCTGTCATTCCCACATCAGTTATATATCCTGTACCACCTGGCAATATTTTTTCATCAGCCGTTTGAACATGTGTATGTGTCCCATATACGCACGATACTTTACCATCTAAGTAATAACCTAAAGCTATTTTTTCTGACGTAGCTTCAGCATGAAAGTCAACAATTATTATGTTTGTATGTTCTTTTAACATTTTTATTTCTTCATCAGCAACAAAAAAAGGATTGTTATTGCATGGCATAAACACTGTACCTTGTAAATTGATAATTCCGATTTTTATATTGTTTATGTTAAGCAAAGAAGAACCTCTTCCAGGGGTGTTAGGAAGATAATTTGCAGGCCTTACGATTCTTCTTTCTTCATCGATAAAGTTAAAAATTTCTTTTTGATCCCAAACATGGTTACCCATAGTTAAAGCCGATATTCCCATTTCAAAGAGCTCATCAGCAACTTTTCGTGTTATGCCATTTCCACCTGCAGCATTTTCAGCATTTGCAATGACCAAATTAATATCATTTTCTTCAATTAACTGCCGCAATTTATCTTTTAGTATATTTCTTCCGATTCTTCCAACAATATCACCTATTATGAGCGTATTCATATAAACCTCCGTTTCTTTACAACATAATATTATTATACTACTATAATCGATAATTATAAATCGAAAAGCGTGCATATGCACGCTTTATTTCAAATTTATTTAGCATAATCAACTGCAACAGTTTCTCTGACTACTATAACCTTAATTTGACCTGGATATTCTAACTCTTCTTCGATTTTTTTAGTAATTTCTCTCGCTAACATGATTGTAGTCTCATCGCTTATGATTTCTGGTTTTACCATTATTCTTATTTCTCTGCCAGCTTGTATAGCATACGATTTTTCAACACCATCAAAGGAATTAGCAATTTCTTCTAATTTATTTAATCTCTTTAAATACGCTTCAAGTGTCTCACGTCTTGCTCCAGGTCTTGCTGCAGATATGGCATCTGCTGACTGAACCAAAACTGCTTCCACTGTCTGAGGTTCAACATCATTGTGATGTGCCATTATAGCATGAATGACTTCGTTTGATTCGTGATATCTCTTTGCAAGATCGGCTCCTATCATTACATGCGGACCTTCGACTTCATGGTCTACTGCCTTTCCTATATCATGCAACAATCCGGCTCTTTTGGCTATATTTGCATCAGCACCAAGTTCGTACGCCATAAGCCCTGCTAAATGAGCAACTTCTATGGAATGTTTCAAAACATTCTGCCCGTAACTTGTCCTAAACTTTAATCTTCCAAGCAATTTTATCAATTCAGGGTGAATTCCGTGAACACCAACTTCAAAAGTTGCTTCTTCTCCAGCTTTAATAATAACATTATCAACTTCTTTTCTAGCTTTTTCGACCATTTCTTCAATTCTGGCTGGATGTATTCTTCCGTCTTCAATTAATTTTTCTAAAGCTATACGGGCGATTTCACGCCGTATTGGATCAAATCCTGATATAACTACCGCTTCAGGTGTGTCATCAATTATCAAATCAATACCTGTCAACGTCTCTAAGGTTCTAATATTCCTGCCTTCACGTCCTATGATTCTTCCTTTCATTTCATCGTTAGGCAATGCCACTACCGAAACAGTTGTTTCGGCTGCATGATCAACAGCACATCGTTGAATTGAAGTAACAACTATTTCCCTTGCTTTGCTTTCTGCTTCTTCTTTTGCTTTAGCTTCAATCTCCTTTATCATCAAAGCAGCTTCATGTGATATTTCATTTTTAACATCGTTTAATAAAATATTTCTGGCTTCTTCTCTGGTTAATTCGGATATTCTTTCTAATTCCTCAACTTCTTTTTGATGCATTATTTTTATTTCTTCTTCCAAATCGCTTATTTCTTTTTGTTTCTTTTCAATCATTGCATCTTTTTGTTCTAATGTTTCAGCTCTTCTGTCAAGAGACTCTTCTTTTTGAATTAAACGCCTTTCCATTCTCTGAAGTTCGCCTCTACGGTCCCTGACTTCCTTTTCGAGATCAGTTCGTTGTCTATGAATCTCTTCCTTTGCTTCCAAAAGCAACTTTCTTTTTTTTATTTTCACCGTCTTTTTTTGCGTTTTCCAAAATAGTTTTCGCTAATTCTTCAGCACTTTTTATTTTGGATTCTGCAATAAATTTTCGAATGAAATATCCTATAAAAAGACCAATTGCTATGGCGATTAATGCAATTACTGCTATAAATAGTGGACTAATATTGTTAATATGCCTACACCTCCTTTGTTGATACTCATTTTATATTTTATTCCTATTTCAAAATTATGTCAAGTTAGCATCCTTGCTATATTGCTGACTTAGTGCTTAAGGGTATACTATATGTGATCCATTTTCATCTTTAGTGATTTCTATTGAGTACGGAAAGCTTTCTTTAAGCTCGTCAATGTGCGTTATTACTAAGACTAATTCAAATTCATCTTTTATCATATTCAATACGTCAATAATATTTTGACGTCCAAGCACATCTTGAGATCCAAAGCCCTCGTCTATTATTAAGGTTTGTAAATTAACACCTGCTCTTCTTGATAAAAACTTTGACAAAGCAATTCTCAATGCAAAATTGATCCTAAATGCTTCTCCGCCGCTAAAAAGTTCGTATTTTCTTTTTCCCAATTCATCAGAAATTTCTATATCGAGTGTTTCTTGTACAGAGCCATTTTTGTTAATTTTTTGAGTCAATAGACTTACATACATTTTTCCATCTGACAATTTAGATAAAAAATCATTAGCAGTATCTTCAAATTCTGGCAATGCATTTTCTATAATTAATGCTTGTATGCCTTTTTTGCCAAAACTTTTCTCCAATATTTCGTAATAATGTATTTCAGATAGATAAACATCCTTTTCTTTATTTAAATCAACAATTTTTTTCTCTAAATTTCCTATCCTATTCAGTTGGTCGACAATAGATGTTAAATTGGCATTTACTTCTAAATATTCATTGTTTATAATATCTATTTTTTGCCTTAATTTCTTTATGTCATCTATCAAATTATCATAACCGATAAACTGCGACTTGAAAAAATCCAACATTTCCTTGTCATTGTTTAGATACTCTGAATAAACTTCTATCGTCTTTTTATAACTTTGATATGTATTCTGATAATCAGATAGACTTTGTTTTGAGATACAAAGTCTTTCGTATTTTTTTTTCAAAGTCTCTGTATAATTCATATTTATCCTTTATATTTTCATAAAGCTCAATTGAAAAGTTTAAATTTTTTAATTTAGTTTCAATATTGGACAATTTATCCTTTTCAGCAGAAGCAAAAGATTCATTCATCAAACAATCATTAACATCGTCAATTTTTTTCTTTAATTCGTTTAATAAATTTAATAAGCTTTCTTTTTCAGCAATAGCACTTTTCAGCGAATCAATGTTAGCTATTAACTTTTCCCGTTTATTTTGAAGCATCAACAGATTTTCGCGTTCTTTTTTTTAAAAATCTTATATTGTTTTGTTCTTTTAAAATTTCATCTTTTATTGTATATACCTTATCTCCTATATCATTTATTTCTTTTTTGATATTATTTAACAAACCGCTTTTCTTATTTTCATCAAGAGGTGAATTACACAATGGACATTTTGCATCAGTTTGCAGTATTGCTTTATAGTTTTCTTTAAGTTCCTCCGTCTTTTTATTATAATTGTCCAGTTGAACTTTATATTCAGCTATTTTTTGAGTAGATTTTTGAATTTCTTCATCGTTAAATTTTATTTTTTCTTTTAAATTGCCAATTTCTTGTAGGCATTTTTCCAATTCTCGTAATTTTGAAACATTGTTTTCTACTTCATTGTACCTTAGTAAAACATCATTGTATTTAAATTGCAAATTCCTTAGCTCCAACTGGGTTTCTTTTCTCAATATATTTATGCTAGTTTCAATTTGGATTTTTTCTCTTTCAAGCTGATTAAAATCAGTATATTTTTTTTCAAGTTCTTTAAGCTGTTCTTTTATCAATTTAAATGTATTGTATCCTTCAATGATTGCACTCTCATCCTTCAAAAGATTATTTACTTCATTTATTTTATTTTTCATATCCTCCATCATAATTTTGTATTCTGAGATTACTTTTTCGTTAAATTTTATTCTTTCGTTATATTCATTGTATTTTATTATATTATCATCCATGTGGCGCTTTTTTTTCATCTAATTCGTTTAAATCAATGCTCAACCTGTTAATTTCGCTTTTTTTTTTCACTGCATTTTTTTTAAAAGTTCGTCTCTTTTGTTAACTAACTCGTTTTTATCTTTTACTTCATTCATATACAGTTTCAATTGTTCATCTATAATATTTACTTTTTTCTCGTATTCATTGCGTTTTATTTTGGCTTTCTCCTGCAACCTATCGTATATATCTAAGCCCAGGACCTCAGAAAATATCTCCTTTCTTTTTGTTGAATCAGCCTCAGAAAAAAAGCCATACTTGTTTTGTGGCATGAAAGATGAAGCGACAAAAGTATCATAATCTAGCATGATGGTACTTTCAATTTTATCTCTTGTATCTTCCAATCTTTCTTGAGTCAATGATTTTAATGTTCCATCATCCCCTATTATATGAAACTCAAGGATGGAACTTGAATTCCTTTTTTTCTTTCTTAGAATTCGATATTTAGTATTATTTATTTTGAATATGAATTCTACCTCCATCTCATCAGCACCAATTCTTATAAGATCATCGCTGCCTCTGCCGGCACTATCTAAACCTCTAGCCCTTCCCCAAATGCACCATGTTATAGCATCCCAAAGTGATGATTTGCCATTCCCATTTTTGCCTGTAATTGCAGCAATATGAAATCTTGTAAAATCCATTACTTCGTTTTCAGAATATGACATAAAATTCTTTAACGTAAGCTTTATTGGAACCATTTATTTATTCACCTCTTCCATTAGTTCTTTGTATAAGAGGGAAGCCCTTTTTAGAAGTTCATCTTTATCAACATCTAAATCAACAGACAAAAAATATTTTGATAGAGCATCAATCGGATTAAGCTGTTCATTTATTTCAGGATTTCTTAAAGCACCTTTGTCAGCATCAAATTCTTTTTTTACACCAACGAAATAATAAGAATTTTCATTAAAATATTTACTTATTTCTCTGTACCTGATATGTTTATCGATATCCTTTGTGATTTTTAAGTTTAGCCTGACAATTGACTCTTTTAAATCGTACTTTTTAGCTACTTTTAATATTTCTTCAGTAGGAGAAACCGCATCTTTTATTTCAATATTGATAGTTTTAAACTGTCTGGAGTTCGTCGTGATAAATTTATGTGTAACATTCTGTTCATCGATAATCACATGGCAAAATCCTTTTTCATCTCTTTCTTCACCAAAATCAATTTTTTCTATACTTCCACTGTATACGGCAAGTGGCATATCCCATACTACTTGATATCTATGTATGTGCCCTAATGCAACGTATTTGTATTGTGGTCTGGCAATTACGCTTATTGGTACAACAACTTCATCTCCAATCATAATGCTTTTTTCACTGCTAGTAATTGCTCCTGTTACAGATATATGAGCTGATAAAATTGAAGGTATAGAAGGTTCGAGTTTGGCTGTAAGAATATCAATGATAGTATTTATTTTCTCAATCATTTTTTTTATTTATCTCATTTATACTTAAGTTTTTGCTTTCTTCAAGTTTCAAAAGAAAACTTTTTGGAAAATACGGAAGGCACGCAATTTGCAATGGACCGTTTTTGGTTTCTATGAGAAAAATATCTGGTTTATTGGCCACATATACGTTTTTTACATCTAATATTTTATATATATCAAAAGCCCTTGCTTTTGAATCAGAATTTGGCTGATCATGATTTCCATTGTTTATGACAACTGGAATGTATTGCGAAAGGCGTTTTATTCTTTTTGCCAGTTCTCTTTGCTGAGTAGGGTTGGGCTCCCTGGATTTGTACATATCGCCTGAAATAATTGCTACGTCACAATTTTCTATAGAATAATCTACAAACCGATCAAATGCGTTCAAAAAGTCTTCTAATCTTGTATTTAATCCTGTTTTTTTGTTTATAATGCCGTAGTTCTCTATCCCAATGTGAATATCTGCTGTATGCGCAATATTTATCATTCATTTCACCTTCTTCTAATCAGTCTGGAAATAGCTCATCGATTTTTTCTTTTTCCATCAATTCTAAAAATGGCTTATCTATAAAATCTGCATCGTTGTAAGTTGAAATATCTTTGTAAAATTCTTGGTCATAATTTCTCGTTTTAATCACAACAGGCATAGGTACAGCATGACCCAAAATTAAAGCTTGTTGCTTTTGATCAAGGCTTGCTAATACATTTCTCAATTTCGATGCATTATTTACACCGGATAAAAATGAATTAATGTCGTTATCGTCCTCTAATCGACAAGTAATCTTTGTCCCAATTTGAGACATGACCTCTGAATCAATTTGGGATGTCCTTTGGTCTACAATCAATAAAGTTACATTGTATTTCCGCATTTCCCTTGCTATTTCTCCCATAGTAGTCTCTTTAGAAATTGAGGGATCTAAAAATCTGTGAGCCTCTTCAATTGTTATGATTAAAGGTATGGGACCTTTTCCGTTATTAGCTATAGCTTCCTCAGATTTTTTTACGTACATATCATGTATATGTCTCGTTATAATATTTGCCACAAGCATATAACCAAGTGTTGATACATTTCCAAATTCAACAACGACATTTATGCCGTTCTGCAAGTAATCCATTATTTGTTTTATACAATCATTAGGAACAACTTCCATCAAAAAAGGAAGCTTCGTAAATCTCTCCAGCTTTCTTCTTAAAGCTTGAAGAGAGCTGGCATTGGCACCTATATCTAATGCATATTCATCAATCTCTGAAGCATCTATATTAAGGAAATTATACAGCCAATTGTTGCCTTCTTTCTTCATTATTTGATATATACTTTCAATTGCTGTAGTATTTAGATTCAACATGGAATTAAGTAACAAAATATCATCTGGGGTTATTTGATTGTAGGCAATGTTTAAAACGCCATCAATAGGTACCTGTCTCCTCAAGGAAGATTCTCTATCTAAAGTAAATATTGCAACCTTACTTCCGAATAATTGCTTTAACCCTTTTACATATCCGCTATTTTCACTTTTTGCACCATAGCCGTATTCATTATGAGCATCAAAAATAAGACTAACTGCAAGATTAGATTTTACTAAACCAGACAGCAATAACCGTGTCAAATACGTTTTTCCAGTTCCAGCACGGCCAAAAATACCTGTGCTTCTCTCTACTAACCTTTTTAAATTGATACAAATTGGTATATCCATTTCTGGAGGTGTGCCGATATAAAAATTTTCCTCTGATGGTTCTCCAAAAACAGCATATATATCTTCTTTATCTGCATCCAATGCATAAGAACCGTAAGAAGGTATCGATTTTACCGTTAAAGGATTTTTGCTTTCATCTATTTGTATCATAGGCGACAATGTGACAACACCGTATACTCCTGTACCTTCTATTATTTTCTCGTCTATTTCGCTATCAAAATCTGTTCCACTGATCATTATTTGAGGATTAACAGCTTCATACTTTATATCGGTTACCATACACAAATATTTGTTTTTTTTGCCGGTCACTACTATAAAATTACCAACCTTAACATCTTCTATAATGCTGTCACCTATAAGCTTAACATCCAAACCAGATGAAATAGACCCTCTAAAAATTTTTCCTTTCATATATTACACATCCTTTTTATGGTTACATACCTGTCGAAATCATTCTTTAGCAATCTTATCAGTTCTTTGCCAACTTCAATCAAATATGTTTTTTCGTTAGAATCATAAGAATGTAAATTCCTTATAGCTGCCGCAATTAGCTCGTCTTCAATGCCTGTTTTACTATTTAATATATACTTTATATAATTGAGATTTTCTCTTATACATTTTAGATCACTTTCATCACAAAGATATGTAAAAGCATGTATTTTAGCGGGTTTAGGTGGAATTAATCCAATATATCTGTCTTTTTTATATCCAATTATTTGCACTTCAAAATACGTGTGCATTAATTCAAAAATTTGTGGTTGCTGCATTTTTAACTCCTCTTCAGACAATCCAAAAGCTACTGGTTTTCTACTTTGGTCATCACTCATTGTGGAGACATTATATACAATTCCATATATAGTTATATCGTTTGATGTTGTTTTTACAAAACTTCCAAAGTCAGGACCATCATTTAATTTTATCGATTGACACAAAAATTTTTGCGTACTGGTCTCTATCACTTCACCTATGTGATTCATAAAATACTACTCCTTTTTCTTTGCGATTTATACGAACGAGATACTTTTAACCCATTCCTTATATATAAATTTGAAAGAATATTATAGAATTGTTCCCTATCTGCGCCAGTAACAACAGCTTGTTCATGTGCTTCTGACAGTGATATTGGATACCCATTTCCTTTTTTGGTTTGATCATAACATACAAAATGAACTAAATCTAAATTTCTTCTATCAGTTGCAACCCAGTATGGAATTTCTATTCGCGCAATTTCATGCCCCGTATTTAAATAGAAAAATGCGATTTTGTGCTCACCATAGTTTTCTAAAATATGGGATGTGCTTAGGAATAACGGAGATCTTTCTCCTTCATTAAGTATTTTCAAAAAAAGATCAGCATCGTTTAACTTGCTTATAGTGCTACAAGGCAATTCTTTATCATTTTTCAAATATGGACAATTACTGCAATTTACTGGGTCTTGTGGGCACAGCGATATACGCAACATATTTATAAAATCATTGCTTTTAGGAGAACTTATATAACCAACAATAGGTGTATTAAATTTTTGTGCATAATCAAAAGTCTCAAGAACACTATCGATTATATTTTGTTCATCAGGTTCCCCTTGTACCATCCATTCTATCAGTGTTCCATCAATAAAGGCTATTTTATTTTTGCCTTTTATTTTAGATATACATTCGGAAATTTTTTTTATACTCCATTATTGTTCTTTTAAATGTTATATCTTTAGGAGTAACTAAAGCTTTAACACCTACATATTCCTTAAATAAATCTTCCTCCTTAAAATACAGATATGGTTCAGATTTTAACTCCGCACTTGAATCTTCACCATAGGTAAATATTACATAACCTATATTTATTAAATAGCACAATCTGATTTCATGTCTATCAGGCATAATTTGTGAGCCATCTACTGCAATTACACTATAATCATTTATAATATCACTGACAAGCTTTGTGTTATTTAAGCTTTCAAGTGGAATTGCAGTTAGCCAAGATGTTTTGCTGGATTTTATCTTTTTTACAAGTTCATTTTCAATGCCTTTAGCTTTATTAAATTCATTTATTGCATTCTTTAAATCATTTGATATATTATTAAGCAGGCTTTTTTCACTATTTATTAGTGCATTAAGCAAAGGAATCAACTTAGAACTATTTAACAATTTAATAAACCTCCTCATCTGAGAGGACTTTGTTTATGTCTTCGATTTTAAATCCCTTTCTGTATAGATAATTTTTGATTTTTAACTTATCATTTGTGGAAATACTTTTTTTTTCTAATTAATTTTTGAATTACTTCTACTTCATCATCATATAGTTCACAAAGCTTAAACTCAATTAAAGAAGGCTCTATTCCCTTTCTTACAAGTTCATTGTAAATCCTGTATTTACTGAAAAGGCGCTCTTTCTTCTCTTTTACATATAATTCTGCGTAATACTCATCATCCAAATAATGCAAATCCATAAGCTTATTTATGACATCACCAATTACAGAATCGCTGTATCCTTTTAAGCGTAACTTCTCACATAACTCTTTCTTTGTTTTCATATTGTAAGATAAAATTCTAATAGCATCGTTATATGCATTTTTAAATGTCCAATAGTTTACATAATAATTATATTGTTCCTTGTCAATTTCAACACCATTTTCTAACTTAAATAATTCCTTTTCTTCGTAAGAAACAGAGAAAGCATATTTATCATCAATATAAACATTGAATCGCATATTGTCATTTTTCTGTTTTTCTATATTTGTTATCTTCATCTAATCACCTTTTATAGAAAAATAACCCTATACAGGGTTACTAATCTTGTTCAACTTCATCATCGATGACAGATTTTTTTGTTGTCACTAAAAGATTAAAATTTTCTCTGATTTTGTTTTCTATCTCATCAGCAATTGCTTTGTTTTCTTTCAAATACTGTTTCGCATTTTCTCTACCTTGTCCAAGCCTTATGTCGCCATATGAATACCATGCGCCACTTTTATCAATTATGTCGATGCTTGCAGCTAAATCTAAAATACTTCCTTCTCTCGATATACCTTCTCCATACATAATGTCAAATTCTGCTTGTTTAAAAGGTGGTGCAACCTTGTTCTTTACGACTTTTACCCGCGTTCTATTTCCTACAATATCATTACCTTGTTTTATACCATCCACTTTTCTTACGTCCAAACGAATTGTAGAATAAAATTTTAATGCCCTTCCGCCAGGGGTCGTTTCGGGATTCCCAAACATTACACCAACTTTTTCTCGCAACTGATTTATAAATACCGCTACAGATTTTGTTTTGCTTATAACACCAGATAACTTTCTTAAAGCCTGTGACATAAGTCTTGCTTGAAGTCCAACATGTGCATCACCCATATCACCATCTATTTCTGCTTTCGGTACGAGAGCTGCTACAGAGTCAATAACAATCACATCCACAGCACCGCTTCGCACTAAAGCTTCGACGATTTCAAGAGCTTGTTCACCAGTGTCTGGTTGAGAAACCAACAAATTATCTATGTTGACACCTACATTTTTAGCATATACAGGATCTAAAGCATGTTCAGCATCTATAAAAGCACCTGTTCCTCCTAATTTCTGAGCCTCAGCCAATATATGTAATGCAATTGTTGTCTTGCCTGAAGACTCTGGGCCAAATATTTCTATTATTCTTCCCCTTGGAACTCCACCAACTCCTAAAGCTATGTCCAAATCTATAGAGCCAGTAGAAATCACATCGATATTAAGCTTACTATTATCGCCAAGTCTCATTATTGAACCTTTCCCAAACTGTCTTTCAATTTGGCTTATGGCCATGTCAAGGGCTTTTTGTTTTTCTATCATAATTTCTCCTCCCGCCAAAATTCGGCAATATTCATAATTCAATTATATATTAGTAACATTCAATAGTCAATTTTTAGACCGCTTAAATGTCTTCTAAGCATATCTAAAGCATGCATGGCAGAATTTAATCTTATTTTATCCCTATTTCCATTTGAAATTATTTTTTTTTATGTATACTGTTTTTTTGTATGCTAAACCTATATAGACTAAACCAACAGGTTTAGTGGGCATACCACCGCTGGGACCGGCTATACCTGTAATAGATAAACCGTAATCTGTTTTTGCAATGTCTTTTACATTGACAGCCATTTCCCTCGCAGTTTCTTCGCTAACTGCTCCATATTTTTCTATGGTGTTTTTGGATACACCTAAAATCTCTTCTTTTGACTCGTTACTGTACGTTATAGCTCCAAATTTAAACACTTCAGATGCACCTGGTATACTAGTGATTTTTTCAGACAACAATCCACCAGTACATGATTCAGCAGTAGAAAGTGTAAGATTTTTTGTCTTTAATAAGTTTAAAACCACAGATTCCAATGTATCATCATCTACTCCAAAAATGTATTCGCTTAAAAACCCCCTTATATTTTTTTCATACTCATCAATCATGTTTTTTGCTTTTAAAGGATCATCTGATTTTGCAGTTATTCTCAATGTGACAAATCCATTTCCAACAAGCGGAGCAACAGTAGGATTCTGTGACACAAGCAAGTTATTTACCATCTCGTCAACTTGTGATTCACTAATGCCAAACATCTTTATAACTTTAGAAACAATTATCTCGTCGCTTAAAGGTTTTAAATATGAATATACATAGTTTTTAAACATAGGTATTAATTCTGCTGGCGGACCAGGCAAAACAACCACTACCTTGTTGTTTTTTTCTATAATGAATCCAGGAGCTGTACCATTGTCATTTGGTAAAATTTTAGCTCCTTCCGGAAATAAAGCCTGCTTGTAATTATTTTGAGTTAAATTTCTTTTTGACCTTTTAAAATATGATTGAATTTTAAGCTTCGTATCAATGTTTTCAATAAGCCTTAATGAAAAAAACTCAGCAACGGTTTCCTTTGTCAAATCATCAATTGTCGGTCCTAAACCACCTGTTAAAATTATCAAATCAGAACGATCTGAGGCAATTTTAAGGCACTCTAAAAGTCTGCTTTTATTGTCACCTACATTTGTTTGAAAATAAACATCTATTCCAAGTGTAGTCAGCATCTCAGATATAAATTTTGAATTTGTGTTAGCAATTTGCCCTAAAAGAAGCTCTGTGCCAACAGATATTATTTCACATTTCATAAGATGCACCTTCTTATCCTAAAATTATGTTTCTACATTTTACCACATAATCAATTCCAGAATAAACTGTAAAAAATAGTGCTAAATACACAGCTATAGTCGAAAATGGGAAAAATACGTATTCAAATGGATAATTATTCAGCATTAGCGATATTATAGCTATGATTTGGAACATCGTCTTATATTTACCAAGATTGCTGGCCGCGATTACGACGCCTTTATCTGCTCCAACCGCTCTTAATCCAGTTATTATAAATTCTCTGCAAAGAATAACTATGACAATCCAGCTTTGTATACGGTTTAGCTGTATTAAGACGATTAAAGCAGATGAAACCATGATTTTATCTACAAGAGGATCCATAAACTTGCCCAAATTTGTAATTTGATTGTATTTTCTTGCAATATATCCGTCTAACTTATCGGTTAACGAAGCAACTAAAAATAAAGAAGCTGCAATTATATTTGAGTATTTAATCCCTGACAACATTACTACTATAAAAAAAGGAACTAAAATCAATCTTGCAATTGTAATCTTATTTGCTGCGTTCACAACAACTCCCCCATTAGATCATAGTCAAAAGCTTTTGTGATTTTAACCTTAACAAAATCACCAATGCCTAACTTCTTATACGACTTAAAAAATATCATTCCATCAATATCTGGAGCATCAATATAGCTTCTGCCATAATAAAATCCATCCTTTTGTCCTTCTACCACTACTTCAAACTTACTTCCAATTAATCTTTTATTATATTCAAGCGATATATTCCTTTGTAAAAGCATTATTTCATCGTATCTTTTTTGTTTAATTTGTTCTGAAATTTGATTTTGCATCTCGTAAGCTTCAGTATCTTCTTCTCTGGAATATGTGAATACACCCAATTTATTAAACTTTTTTTCTACAATGAAATTTTTTAAATCATCAAATTCATCCTCTGTCTCTCCCGGAAAACCAACAATAAACGTTGTTCTAATTATCATTCCAGGAATAGACTTAAGTTTTTCAATTGTGCTTTCAATCTTTTTTCTCGTTGTATTTCTTTTCATTCGCTTTAAAACTTCATCATTTGAATGTTGCAATGGTATATCTATATATTTTAGCACTTTTTCATTTGTCTTTATCTCATCAATAAGTTCTTCCGTAATGCTGTCTGGATATGCATACAATATCCTAATCCATTTTATCCCATCTATATGTGATAATTTTCTCAATAAAGTTGGCAACATGTATTTATTGTAGATATCAATGCCATACTTTGTGGTGTCTTGAGCAATCAAAATTAACTCTTTAACGCCATTTTCAGCTAACATCTTTGCTTCATTGAGTAAATCTTCTATTTTGACACTTCGGTAACGTCCCCTCAATTTTGGTATGATGCAGAATGAACACTTATTATTGCATCCTTCTGAGATTTTCAAATACGCGTAATGTTTTGGTGTGCTTAATATTCTTGGTGAATCTTTATCATCTAATTCATTTGCATGTCCATATTCTAAAATACGCTTTCCATTCAATGTGTCTTCAATTATATCTGCAATTTTTAAAAAATCGCCAGTGCCTATTACTGCATCCAATTCAGGAAGACTTTTTAAAAGTTCATCTTTATATCTTTCTGATAAGCAGCCAGATGCAATTAAGGATTTTAATCTCTTTTTCTTCAATTTGCTCATTTCGAGTATATAATCGATTGATTCTCTTTTTGCACTTTCGATGAATCCACAAGTATTTATAATTAAAACATCAGCATCATTTTCATTATTTACTATATTAAATCCTTTTTCTTTTATTATTCCTAACATTTTTTCTGAATCAACGGTATTTTTCGCACATCCAAGAGATACTATTCCGACATTTACCATTTGAAGCTCCTTCCTTAATTTCTTTTCTATTTACAAAGAAAAGTATATACCATATAAACCACATTGTAAAGAAATATTAATCGTTTATTATTCTTTTTATTTCTTCTTCTGATAGCAATATTTGCCTTGGTTTAGAGCCATCATAGCCACTTATTATTCCTTTTTGCTCCATCTGATCTATTATTCTTGCAGCTCTTGCATAACCTATCCTAAGCCTTCTTTGCAGCATAGATATAGAAGCTTGTCCCGTTTCTACAATCACTTTAATTGCATCGTTCATCAATTCATCTTCTTCTATTTCTTTACTAAGTGTATTTTTTTGTTCTGTAATTATTTCTTCGTATTTTGGTTCATTGGTATTTGACTTTAGAAAATTTACAATTTCTTCAACTTCTTTATCTGAAATAAATGCGCCTTGTACACGAATTGGCTTAGATTCACCAATTGGGTAATAAAGCATATCTCCCTTTCCTAACAATTTTTCAGCACCAGACATGTCTAAAATAGTTCTTGAATCTATTTGTGACGAAACAGCAAAAGAGATTCTAGATGGTATATTTGCTTTTATGACACCAGTTATAACATCTACAGATGGTCTTTGTGTAGCAATTACTAAATATATGCCTGCAGCTCTCGCCATTTGGGCTAATCTACATATGTATTCTTCAACTTCTGCTGGTGAAACCATCATGAGATCCGACAATTCATCTACAATAACAACTATCTTAGGCATTGTATCAATGCCATGAATTTTATTATATCCTTCAATGTCCCTTACATTGTTTTCTGCAAATGCTTTATACCGTTCTGTCATTTCATTTACTGCCCAATTAAGGACGCCAGCAGCTTTTTTAGGATCTGTAACAACCGGCGTTAGCAAATGTGGTATGCCATTGTAAATATTCAATTCAACAACCTTAGGATCTATTAAAATCATTTTGACTTTATCAGGTGAAGCTTTGTACAACAAACTCACAATTAAAGTATTAATACAAACACTTTTACCTGAACCCGTAGCACCAGCAATCAATAAGTGAGGCATTTTTGATAAATCAGCTATAACTATGTTTCCAGCAATGTCTTTACCTAAACCTATTGTTAAATCAGACTTGCTTTCCCTAAATTTTTTTAGTGTCTATAACTTCTCTAAGTGTTACAACAGATGTTTTTTCATTTGGCACTTCAATCCCAATTGCAGATTTTCCTGGGATTGGAGCCTCTATTCTAACGGAAGGCGCTGCAAGACTTAACGCAATGTCGTCTGTTAAACTAACTATTCTGCTAACTTTGACTCCGGGACTTGGTTGCAATTCAAATCTTGTAATAGCTGGCCCTCTGCTGACCTGTACTACTTTAGCATCAATAGCGAAATTTTTAAGCGTTTCTTCTAATTTCTTGGCATTTTCTATAATTAGATTATTGTTGACTTTTTGTTGCGGTGTGCCCTCTTTAAGCAACTCGACAGGAGGAAAAATATAATTTTCATAAGTTTTTCCATTATTTTCTCTTTTTAAAGTTTTGACTTCATCTTCGCTGTGATCTTTTTTCTCTTCTGTTTCCTCTTTTTCTTCTAAGTACGGTTGTATTATCTTTAATTGTTGTTCTTCGCTATTTGCAATTTTTTTTTCTGGATAATTTTTTTTTCGTTTGGCTTTTCTACAATGTCAGGTAGTATATTTTCATCATTAAACTCTAACGTCTTTTTCTTGTTTTTATATTTTTCTATAAGCTGAAACATCTGTCTATATACTGATTTTATGCTTTCAATAAGTGATATATCTGTAAGAAGTATGATGCTAATGATTAATGTAGAAATCAGAAACAACCAACTTCCTATAACTCCTAAAAACTTAACAAGTACAAAAACAGTTATTGCAGAAACAATTCCTCCACCTGCCCCATTTAGTCCGTGCTTAATGCTATCTAAAACATAATTTTTAAAATATCCAGTGTTATCATAAAGATATATCTGAACCATATTTATAAAGCACAGAAATGTTATTAATAAACATATGATTCTCTTATAGTCTAAGAAACTTCTATTTCTAAACAAAAGAAACAATGAATACACTAAAATTAGCAGCGATATTGCATATGCACCTACGCCAAAAAGACTTTTTAATAAAACTACTAATTCTTTTCCTATTATACCTGTCTTGTCAGAATAAAGGCTTATCATAGAAATAATCGAAAAAGTAAGCAAAATTATTCCAACTATTTCGTTGTTGTATTTTTCTTTAGTCTTTGATTTCATACTTATCACCCAATAATTAATTCTACATTTTATATAAAAATCCTTTTTATCAAAAAAATAGATGTGTTAAACACATCTATTATAGCACAATTTGATTTTTTTTGAAATCAATTGTAGTTCCTGGTGCGTATTTAGTTTTTAGATAATCGTTTGGATTTGTAGAGTACATTCTTATTATTTTATATTTATCATCTTCTTTTTCTAAAATGAATGTTTTTCCTTCTATATTTGTTTCAATATAATTATCTTTTATTTCATCACACTTTTGAAATACGAGTTCGTAAGGAATTATAGTGTATAGCATAAAATCACCTATTTTCTTTCTCTTTAATTAATTGTCGAAGTTTTTCAATTGCTTCTGAAACACCTCCAACTTCATCAATCAATCCATAGTCTACTGCTTCTTTTCCAACCAAGATAGTCCCAACATCATTTGCTAACTCTCCTATCTTTAACATCAGATTCATAAAAGCATCCCTTTTAATTCTCGAATTTCTTATTACAAATTCAACTATTCTATCCTGCATTTTATTAAAATAATCAAATGTTTGAGGTACACCTATAACTAAACCTGTCATTCTTATTGGATGTATAGTCATTGTTGCACTAGGAACAATGAAAGAGTAATTTGAAGAAACTGCAAGTGGCACACCTATGCTGTGTCCACCGCCTAATACGATTGAAACTGTAGGTTTTGACAAACTGGAAATCATTTCAGCGATAGCCAAACCAGCTTCTACATCTCCACCAACCGTGTTTAGCAATATTAAAAGACCCTTTATCTGAGGATTTTCTTCAATTGCTACTAATTGCGGTATTATATGTTCGTATTTCGTAGTCTTATTTTGTGGCGGCAATATCATATGTCCTTCTATTTGTCCTATTATTGTCAGACAATGAATGCTGCTTTCAAAGTTCGGTAAATTTGTCTGCCCAAAACTCTGTATATTCTGCTGTAATGCCGTACCGGTTTGCACAGGCAAATCTTCATTTTTTAATGTACCCATTCTATCACTCTCCTATAAAATTAGTATAAAAAAATTAGTGCATATTATGCACTAATTATAGCTTTCAAGCTTAAATTCATCGTGTAAAACCTTCACAGCTATATCCGCCTTATCTTGACTTACAAGGCACGAAATAGTATTGTGAGAATCTGCCGTTTGGAAAATTTCGATATTATTATCAGATAATGCTTTTATTATTCTGGCCATAACACCTGGAACGCCACGTATTCTATTGCCAATTATTGAAACTTTGCTGCAATTTTTTCTTATGGCGTATTTAACATTATTTTCTTTTAACAACATTTCTAATTTTGATAAATCAGCTTCCGATATGGTGAATATTTTCCTATCAGGAAAGACATTTATAAGGTCAATACTAATTTTAGCTTCTGCAATCTTTCCAAAGATATCTTTGTCATCTCTATTTAATTCAAGTATAACTTGAACTCTATTGTTCATATTAGCTATACCTGTAACAAGGTTATCAGATTCATAAATGTTATTGTAAACATTGTTGTATTGAGTGATAATAGTTCCCGGACTATCGCTCATTGTATTTTTTATTACTAAAGGTATATTGCCTCGCATTGCAATTTCTACAGCTCGAGGATGTATTACTTTTGCGCCTTGTTCCGCCAATTGAAAAACCTCATTATAGCTTATTCGTTTCAATATATGAGCATTTGACACGATTCTCGGATCTGCTGTCATGATTCCATCTACATCTGTATAAATTTCTACGGCATATGCTTTTAATGCTTCACCTAATAATGCAGCGGTCGTATCACTACCACCTCTGCCTAAAGTCGTTATATCACCATCAACTGTAATACCTTGAAATCCAGCCACTACAGGAATTATATTTTGATTTAATGCGTCAAGAAGATATTGTGGTTCTACTCTTATTATTTCTGCATCTCCAAAATTATCATCCGTGATTATTCCTGCTTGTCCTCCAGTAAAAACTTTTGATTTATAGCCTTTACTCATCAAGACATTTGAGAAAATGACACTTGAAATAATTTCACCACATGACATTAAAATATCAAGTTCTCTTTTAGGGGTATCCTTATATATTGATTTGGCAAAATTTATCAAAGTATCAGTTGCATATGGATCTCCACTTCTTCCTATTGCAGATACTACTACCACTGGCATGAATCCTTGTTCAATAGCATCTACTACTTTTGATACCGCCATATTTCTTCTTTCAGATGTTGAGACAGATGTACCACCAAATTTCTGAACGATAATATTCGTAATAACCACCCTTTCATATACATCATGCAAAATGAAATAAATTTAATATTATTATACTTTATTATGCTAATAAAGGAAAGGATATTTTCCTTCCCTTTATTAGAAATCATAAAAATTTTCTCATTTTATCAAGTTCAACTTCTACAATTATCATATCATTTCCTATCTTTTTTATATACTCCCAAGGAATCTCTATGTAATTAGGCTTGCTTCTAAAAATAGACCCTTTTGTTTCATAGACAACAATTGAATTAATCTTTCCAGTATTTTCATCGATTATAAGATCGGAATCTTCAATTAAACCAAGCCTTTTACCATCATTTAAGTTTACAATCTCTTTGTTGCCAAACTCACTTAGCCTCATCATATCATCCTTTCTTATCTATAATCCTGTATGTCCGAAGCCATTCTCTCCCCTTGCAGTTTCGTCCAATTCATCTACTTCAATAATTTCTGGTATTTCTATTTTATTTATTATCATTTGAGCGATTCTAAGTCCTCTTTTAACTATAAAATCAAATTCTCCAAAGTTTATTAATATCAATTTAATTTCTCCCCTATAATCAGAATCTATAGTACCAGGAGAATTCAACATGGTTATACCGTTATTTAATGCAAGTCCACTCCGTGGACGAATTTGCGCTTCATAGCCTTCAGGTAACTGTATCATAATGCCTGTTCCTATCAATTTTATTTCACCAGGTTTAATAACCACGTCTTCATTTACTTTTGCATATAAGTCGATACCTGCAGCTCCCTTGCTCATATATTTGGGCAGAGGCAAATCTTTCGCATCATCTGTTTTTTTTTATTTTTAAAAGCAATTTGTTATTCAATTTTCATCCATCCTATCTGTTTTTCGTTTATATTACCGACAACTGAAATTCCCAATTGTTTGGTATTAAATATTCTTTTCGCAAGATTGTTAACATCATCATATGTAATTGAATCGATTTTACTTACAATATCATTGACAGTATAAACTTTTTTTTAAAAAAAGCATAGATTTGCCTATTGATGACATTCTGCTGCTAATGCTATCCATATCCATCAAAATGCTAATTTTTAACTGCTCTTTAAATTTGCTTACCTCAAATTCAGAAAAGCCATCATTCTTTACTTTTAAAATTTCCTCTATGATCAGTTCATAAACTGATTTTAAATTTTCAACTGCAGTACTTGCAAAAATGGTAAAAGCACCTGTATCCATATAGGTAGATGGATAAGAGTAGATCGAATATACTAATCCTGCTTCTTCACGAATTTTTTGAAACAGTCTGGAACTCATCCCTCCCCCGAACGCATTGCTAACAATAGATAGAGTATATATACTGTCAAATGAATAATTTATGCCAGGCATACTGATACATATATTTACTTGTTCATATTCTTTGCTTTTTAGTGCTATACCTCTATTCCAATCAGGTTTGTCTAATGAAATAACATTATTACAAGAATTTATAAATAAGGTCTTTCTTGATATAATATCAAATATAGAATCATCAAAATTTCCTGCAATTGAAATCACAACATTATCTTTGATGTAATTATCTTTATAAAATTTAACGAGCATGTCTCTATCAAAAGATTTTACAGTATCTTCATAGCCAAGAACAGGATATGATAATGGATTGCCATTCCAGATGAGATTTGCCAGCATATCATAAGCGACATCCTCTGGAGAATCATTGTTCATGTTTATTTCTTCCAAAACTACATTTTTTTCTTTATCTATATCTTCACTTTTAAAAACGGGATTAAACACTATATCGAAAAGTACATCAACTGCTTTTTCTATGTATGAATTATGTACTTTAACATAAAAGCATGTGCTTTCTTTCCCTGTAAACCCATTTAATTGTCCTCCAATGTTATCAATCTCTTCTGCTATATCTTTTGCACTTCTATTTTTTGATCCTTTGAATATCATGTGTTCAATAAAATGTGATATTCCATTATTATCACTTCTTTCATAGCGAGAACCAACTTTAATCCATATTCCTATATAAACTGAATTAACATATGGCATCTTATAAGTTACTACATTAACATCGTTAATTTTCTTTTGTATGTACATTTATTACCTCCTCATTTATTTTAAAACGTTTGAAACGTTAGTTATTTCATAACCTTTGCTTTCCAATTCTTTGATCATAGTAGGCAGTGCTTCTACAGTACCTTTTGTTGGATGCATCAAAACAATAGCGCCATTATGAGCTTTTTTTACAACTCTATCTATAATATTGTTAACACCAGGATTGCTCCAGTCTATAGTATCCAAACTCCACAAGATTACTTTATAGCCAAGATCTTCAGCAGTTTTTACTACATCATCATTAAAATCACCGTATGGTGGAGCAAAAAGATTAGGTTTTTTCCCAGTTATTTTAAAAAGCACATCACCTGCTTTTGAAATATCTTCAGAATATTTATCTTTACTCCACTGCGTATACTTAACGTGTGTATATCCATGGCTTGCTATCTCATGACCATCTTTTGCTATCTGTTTGACTATGTTCGAATTCTTTTCTGCCCATTGCCCCTCAAAAAAGAATGTTATTTTTATATTGTTTGATTTAAATATTTCTAACATCTTTGGAATATATTCATTACCCCACGCTACGTTGCAAGCAAAAGCTATCTTTTTACTATTTGCATCGCCTTTATAAATAGGATCATTTGTTTTAAACGTAGAAATGGAATGATTAATCAACATCCCTAACAAAATTATCGCAATAATTAATATTAAAATCAATATTATGGTAGTTTTTTTAGGATATTTTATATAATATATTTTCAACACTAACACCACCTAATCTATTTTCTTAATAAATTTTATTAGGTGATGTGGTCAGATATTACTTTTTTATTGAATATTAATAAATAAAAAACATAAACCATAAGCGGTTTATGCATTTACACTTCTTTGTCACTTTTAGTTTCTTCTGGCAAAGCATCTTTTCTCGATAAATTAATCCGTCCTTGTTTATCAATTTCTGTCACTTTTACCAAAATTTCATCACCAATATTTACTACATCTTCAACTTTATTTACATGTTTTTTATCTAATTTAGATATGTGGACCAATCCTTCTTTACCAGGAGCAATTTCTACAAAAGCGCCAAATGGAGCCAGCCTTGTCACTTTGCCTAAATAAATTGAACCTACTTCTACGTCTTTTATTATTGCTTCTATGATCATTTTAGCTTTCTCACCAGCTTTTAAATCGGTTGATGATATAAACACTTTACCGTCGTCTTCTATGTCTATTTTAACACCTGTGTCTGCTATTATTTTGTTTATTGTCTTACCGCCTGCTCCGATTATATCTCTTATTTTTTCAGGATCGACGTTTAAGCTTATAATCCTTGGAGCATAAGGAGATAATTCCTTTCTTGGCTCTTTTATAGTTTCTAACATTTTATTCAATATAAATAACCTACCTTTTCGAGCCTTTTCTAAAGCTAACGAAAGAATATCGCGATCGATGCCAGCTATCTTTATATCCATTTGTATTGCTGTTATCCCTTTTTCAGTACCTGCAACTTTAAAATCCATATCACCAAGAAAATCTTCTATTCCCTGTATATCTGTCAGTATAGATACTGTATCGCCTTCTTTAATAAGACCCATTGCAACACCTGCAACTGGTGCTTTGATTGGAACACCAGCATCCATAAGAGCTAAGGTGCTTCCGCATACACTTGCTTGTGAAGTTGAACCATTTGAGCTTAATACCTCAGAAACCAATCTGATCGTATAAGGAAATTCCTCCTCTGAAGGTATCATCGGCTCTAAAGCTCTTTCAGCCAGCGCACCATGTCCTATTTCTCTCCTTCCTGGACCTCTTAATGGCCTTGTTTCACCTACGCTAAAAGGAGGGAAATTATAATGATGCATATATCTCTTTGATTCTTCATCACCTAAACCATCGAGAATCTGGATATCGCCGAGAGGGCCTAATGTTGCCACTGTCATAACCTGCGTCTGACCACGAGTAAATATAGCTGATCCATGGGTACGAGGCAAAACACCAACATCGCATGTTATAGGCCTTATGTCATCTAATCCCCTACCATCTACTCTTATTTTTTCTTCAGTGATCATTTTTCGCATTTGTTCTTTTGTAATTGCATATAAAACTTCATCAATATCTGCAAGATTGTCTGGATATTCATCTTTAAAATGCTCTAAGACTTCTTCCTCAACTTTGTCTATATTATCGTTTCTTTCTTTCTTCTCCTCTGTTCTCAAAGCATTATATATTTTTTCAGTTGCAAATTCCCTAACCTGTTGTTCTAAGTTAGCATCTATTTCATGCACTGTTATTTCAGCTTTTGGAAGTCCTACTTCCTTTACAATGCCTTCTATAAATTCTACTATCTGTTTTATGTATTCATGAGCGTACATTATTGCATCTAACATTACTTCCTCTGGAACTTCATTGGCACCAGCCTCAACCATCATTATGGCATCTTTTGTACCTGAAACAGTCAAGTGCAGATCACTTTTTTCTCTAACTTTTAAGTCAGGATTTATTATGAATTTCCCATCTACAAGCGCTACTGATACAGAACCTGTAGGTCCGTTAAAAGGAATATCAGATATAGATAAAGCAACTGAAGAACCTATCATTGCCACTATCTCTGGCTGAACATCAGGATCTACAGATAAAACAGTAGCAATAACTTGTACATCATTTCTATAGCCATGCGGAAATAATGGCCTTATTGGCCTATCGATTAATCTGGACGTCAATATTGCTTTCTCGGTAGGTTTACCTTCGCGTTTAATAAAACCGCCAGGTATTTTACCTACGGAATAAAGCCTTTCTTCATAATCGACACTTAAAGGGAAAAAGTCAACTCCTTCTCTTGGTTCTTTAGAAGCGCAAGCAGTAACTAGCACAACTGTATCACCATATCTAACAAGAGCGCTACCATTAGCCAGCTGTGCAAGTTTTCCGGTTTGAACGATTAATTTTCTCCCTGCAAGGTCAAGTTCAAAAATCTTTTCCATATTATCCTCCTTTCATCCTTATTAATATATTTTTTCAAATATTTAAGCATTAATACAGAAAAAAGAGCGAGGTTACCCGCTCTATTTTCTTAAATCTAACTTTTCAACGATGGCACGGTACCTATCCATATCTTTCTTCATTAGATAATTTAATAATCCTCTTCTCTGACCAACCATCTTAAGCAAGCCACGTCTTGAATGATGATCTTTTTTATGAACTTTTAAATGTTCATTTAAAGTGTTAATCCTCTCGGTAAGTAAAGCAACCTGAACTTCTGGAGAACCTGTGTCTTTTTCGTGAATCCTGTTCTGAGCAATTATTTCATTTTTTCTCTCTTTGTTTAACATAATTTCACCTCCACTCATAAATTCGCCAAATAGCATTGACATCGCCGGTGAACGAATATCAAAGCTATGGTAACCACGGATATAATTTTATCACAAAAAATCAATTATGTAAAATGTATTTATAAGATTTTGCTAATACATAATCGTTTTTCATCTGTTCTATAAGGTCTTTTTCGCTGTTGAATTTTATTTCATCTCGAATGCGCTTAATAAACTCAACTTCTATAAACAATCCATAAATATTTTCGTTAAAATCTATAATATACGTTTCAACAGATAAATTATTGACATTAAAAGTTGGATTTATTCCAATATTTGTTATACCAAGAAAGTGTCTATTGCCTATTTTTACTTTTGTTATATACACGCCATTTAACGGTAAGATGCAATCGCTGTCTATCCTAATATTAGCCGTTGGAAATCCTAATTTTCTTCCGATTTTTCTACCACTAACGACATACCCTTCTAAGCTAAAATATCTTCCAAGGCATTTGCTTGCTTCTTCTACATTTCCTTCATGGATCAAAGAACGTATAAAACTGCTACTTATTGGCATATCGTTCAATTTTATAGGTTCAACAATATATACTTCATAGTCATAAATCTTCGAAAAATTTTTTAAAAGTGAGACATCGCCATTAGCATTGTATCCAAATTTATAATTATCCCCTACAACCGCAATCTTCATATTTAACTTGTCAATTAAAATGTTCTCAATAAAAGCCTTGGGAGATAACAATGAAAACTCCTTATTAAAGTCATAAATTATAGCATAGTCTAAATTAAATTTAGAAAATTCCTCTATTTTTTTTCTATTAGTTGTCAATAGCTTTTGATAATCATTTTTGTATATTGTCTTTGTTGTATGTTGTTTAAATGTAAATACAGAGCTCATCATTTTATTTGTTTTTGACAACTCTACTGATTTTTTGATTAATTCTTGATGTCCAAGATGGATTCCATCAAAGTTTCCAAGAGCGATTACCTTTTTCTCGTTGTACTTTTCTGTATTGTACTCATCTATTATTATCACTTAGCCATCAGCTCCAAATAATAATCGTTCAACATAGATTCTATCACCTGCAACTTTGCCAACGCCAACAAAGGAATGTTCTGGACTATATAACTTTATAAGTTCATCATCTGCATCTATGTATTTATTTTTTACAGGATTGCCGTGCACAATCTTATAATAATCATCATTGCTAAGACAAACATCAGGAAATGTTATAACATCATCCATTTTCATTATTTTATACTTTCCATCTAAAATTTCTTCTAATGTAAATGAATTTTCTAAAGTAAATGATCCAACTCTTAATCTAATAAGCATTGACATATATCCTGAAATATTCAAATAATCACAAATATCACGAACAAGAGCTCTTACATATGTTCCTTTTGAGCATTTTACGTCAAACATGATTTTGTACGGTGCTTCGTAAGATATCACATTAATGTCATATATAGTCACAAGAGAAGGCTTGATATCAATAGTTTTGCCTTCTCGTGCATATTGATAAAGTTTTTTCCCATCAACTTTTTTAGCAGAGTAAATAGGTGGAATCTGCAAAATATCGCCTTTAAATGCATTTTCAATTTCTGATATTTTATATTGTTCCAAAATTTTAACAGGCATTGCACTTGTAATATTCCCAAATTTATCAATGCTATCTGTAGAGAAACCAAAAGTTATTTCTGCTCTGTATGCCTTCGTTTGCGATACTACATACTGAGCCAATTTCGTCGCTTTGCCTATACATATAGGCAATACACCTGCTGCCCCCGGATCAAGGGTTCCCAAATGACCTACTTTTTTTATATTAAACTTTTTCCTTAAAAATGATATTACATCATGAGATGTCATACCTGGCGGTTTCAAAATATTTAAAAAACCATCCATTTTTAATCACTCTTCTATTTCAAATCTTATTAAATCTAAAATTTTTTCTTTTACATCATTTATACTGCCTTTTACTAAGAATCCTGATGCTCTTACATGACCACCACCGCCAAATTCTTTTGCCAGTTTATTTACATCCACATACTTTTTAGAGCGTAAACTTCCTTTTACAAAATCGTCTTTTTCAACCAGCATGACAGCTATTTCCACACTATCTATATCTCTACCATAATTTATAATATTCTCTACATCTTCCAATTTTGTATTTGTCTTCAGAAAGTCTTCCTTTAATATCTCCATATACGCAACTTTTCCATCGAGATAAAGTTCCATATTGTTTATAGCTCTGCCAATTAGCTTAAGCTTCTCATATTTAATATTATGAAAAATAATATTGGATATTTTATCCACAGAAGCACCGTTATTTATTAAATCACCAGCAACTTCATGAGTAAATGATGTAGTTGAGCCATACATAAAATGTCCCGTGTCTGTAACAACTCCAACATACAGGCATTCTGCTATTTCTTTGTCCAAATCAATACCTAATATTTTTATCAATTGGTATACTATCTCAGATGACGAAGCTGCATTTGTATCTACATAATTCATGGTAGCATACAAAGTATTTGAAATATGATGATCTATATTTATTGATTTAGGAACCTTTCTAAGTAATTCTTTTGCCTTTCCCATTCTATCTGAATCAGCGCAATCTACAGCTATAAGCAGATCTACTGATATGTCAAATGGCTTTGTGATTTTATCTGTGTATGGCATAAATCTATAGATTTCAGGTATATCATCATCTATAAATATAGATACATCTTTTCTTAATTTATTCATGGCTTTGTATAATGCAGTAACACATCCTATTCCATCGCCATCAGGTGATACATGTGTTACAATAGCTATTTTTTCAGCTTCTCGTATTGAATCCAACATATCATTTAAAATCATTTGTCTTCACTCTCTTGACTATCTAAATCTCTTAAAATCTTAGAAATATGGGCACCATATTCTATCGAATTATCAAGTTCGAAAATCAATTCAGGAGTATATCTTAACTTAATTCTTTTTCCTAATTCATGTCTTATAAAACCAGTTGCACTTTTTAAACCTTCTATAGTATTCTTTTTCTCATCATCATTTCCATAAACGCTAATATAAATTTTGGCATAACGCAAATCTTTTGAAACTTCGATATCTGTTATGCTAGTCATGCTACTTATCCTTGGATCTTTTATCTCTTCGAATATCATTTGGCTTACTTCTTTTTTTTATTTCTTCTGATAAACGTCCAATTCTATACTGCACATTAATTCATCCTTTCAACGAGGTATTTCCTCCATCTGGTATGCTTCCAGCACATCACCTTCTTTTATGTCATTAAATCTTTCTATGCCGATTCCACATTCAAAACCAGATTGTACTTCTTTTACATCGTCTTTAAATCTCTTTAATGAAGATATTTTACCTTCAAAAATTACTATGCCATCTCTTACTAATCTTATGTTTGCATTTCTGGAAATTTTACCTTCTACTACATAGCATCCAGCAACATTTCCTACATTAGGAACCCTAAATACTGCTCTTACTTCTGCTTTGCCTAATTCTTTTTCTCTATATTCTGGTTCCAACATACCCTTCATAGCTGCTTTTAAATCATCAATTGCATCGTAGATTATTCTATATAATCTTATATCAACTTTCTCTTTTTCGGCTAAAGACTTAGCCTTGCTATCAGGTCTTACATTAAAACCAATTATTATGGCATTAGAGGCAGAAGCAAACATAACATCAGTTTCAGTAATAGCACCAACTGCACCATGGATAACTCTAAGTCTTACATCATCATTACTCAATTGCTCAATGGAGCTTTTTAATGCTTCAACAGAACCCTGCACGTCAGCTTTTAATATTATATTTAGCTCTTTTACATTACCTTCTTTTATTTGATTAAACAGTTCATCAAGAGATATTTTTTGCTTTTGCATCATTTCTTCTTCTCTGAACTTTTCCTTGCGTTTTTCGGCGATTGAACGAGCTTTTTTCTCATCATCCAATACAACAAGTATGTCTCCTGCTTTTGGAACATCAGACAGTCCCAAAACTTCAACAGGTATTGATGGTGATGCTTTTTTAACCTTCCTACCTTTATCGTCAAACATTGCTCTCACTTTTCCATAAGCTGTGCCAGCAATTATTACATCACCTGTTTTTAGTGTTCCCTTTTGCACTAAAACTGTTGCAACAGGACCTCTGTTTTTGTCAAGTTGTGCTTCAATGATTGTGCCTCTGGCTGGCCTATTTGGATTTGCCTTTAATTCTAACATTTCCGCTTCCAACAATATCATTTCAAGCAAATCATCAAGTCCAATATTTTTTTGCGCTGAAACATTGACACATATTGTATTTCCGCCCCAATCCTCTGGCACCAAACCATATTCCACCAATTCTTGCTTTACTCTATCTGGGTTCGCATTAGGTTTATCAATTTTATTTATAGCTACAATTATCGGAACATTTGCAGCTTTAGCATGGTTTATCGCCTCTATTGTTTGAGGCATAACACCATCATCCGCTGCTACAACTAATACTGCAATATCAGTTACGCTGGCACCTCTCGCCCTCATAGCCGTAAATGCTTCATGCCCTGGCGTATCCAAAAACACGACTTTTTTGCCATTTATTTCTACAACAGACGCACCAATGTGTTGTGTAATTCCTCCGGCTTCACGTTGAGTAACATTTGTCTTTCTGATTGCATCCAGCAATGATGTTTTTCCATGATCTACATGACCCATGACAGTTATTACAGGTGGTCTAGGCAGAAGATCTTTTTCATCATCTTCTTTGTCTATGATTTCAAGATTATCTTCATTTTCCTCTTTTTTTTCTAATAAAAAGCCATACTCTTCAGCGATTTGCGAGGCATTTTCATAGTCTATTTGTTGATTTATTGTCACCATTATTCCTTTGGATATCAATTTCTTTATGATGTCTGAAGGATTTATTTTCATTTTTTCAGATAACTCTTTAACAGTTATAAACGCAGGTATCGATATTATTTTAACAGAATCATCTTGTGGTTTATTACTGTCGTTCTTTGCTTTTTTGGCATCTGACTTTTTTTGCTTTTTATTAGGCTTTTTAGGCTTTTCACCAATTTCGTCATATTCTTCTACTAATTCATCAGTCGCATTTTCCTCTTTTTCGGTTAATAAATCTATTATTAAACTTACTTCATCGTCTTCTAACGTGCTCATGTGATTTTTTACATTAATATCCAAATCATTTAACTTCGAAATCAATTCTTTGCTCGTAATTTTTAGTTCTTTTGCCAACTCATAAACTCTTGTCTTTGACATTTTATTCACCTCCATTAGTTAGAACCTCCTTTGCTTCAGCTAATAGTTTGTTAGATAGGTTTTCATCTGTAATGCCAATCACCGCTGTATCGTCTCTCCCTATGCTTTTGCCTATATAAGACATATTGCCAGCGATTATATATAAAATGTTTTTAGAATTACATAAAGATATAAACTTCTTCTTTGTATTTTCAGAAGCATCTTCCGCTATAATAACAAGACGAACACTTGATTTAGCAATTCCTTTTTCAACTGTCAACCTTCCTGGCAATAATTTCCCTGCTCTCCTGCATAACCCCAACATCGAATAAAAGTTATTCATTTGAAACCTCTTTTCTGATTTGTTCAATAATATCTTCAGTTAATGAAGTTTCCAATGCCCTTTCTATTTTTTTTGATTTTAAGGCTTTTTCTACGCAATCAATGTTTTTGCAGACATAGCAACCTCTACCAGATAACTTACCTGTCAAATCAACCTGAATTTCATTGCTATGAGCTTTTTTGACGATTCGAAGCAACTCTCTCTTTGGCTTCATTTCTTGGCAACCAAGACACATTCTCATTGGAACTTTTTTGGACTTCACGTTATCAACCCCAACCTTTAAGATTTAGCAGTAGATTCACTTGTTATGTCTATCTTCCATCCTGTTAGCTTAGCGGCTAATCTTACATTTTGTCCCTCTTTGCCAATTGCAAGAGAAAGCTGATAATCAGGTACGACGACCCTTGCTATTTTTTCTTTTTCATCAATATCAATACTTAAAACTTTGGCCGGACTTAAAGCGTTAGTTACAAATTCCTGTGGTTTTGAACTCCATTTTACTATATCTATCTTTTCACCTTTTAGCTCATTTACAACAGCTTGCACTCTTGCGCCCTTGTAACCTACACACGAGCCTACTGGATCAACATTTTCGTCTTTTGCATATACAGCCATTTTCGTCCTTGAACCAGGCTCTCTCGAAATACTTCGAATTTCGACGATGCCTTGTTGTAATTCTGGCACCTCCATCTCAAAAAGCCTTTTTACTAATCCTGGGTGCGAACGTGATATCAGTATTTGTGGACCTTTTGTAGTCTTTTTTACTTCTACTATATAGACTTTTATTCTATCTCCGTGTTTGTAGGTTTCGTTTGGAATCTGCTCATTTGGCGTCAATGTAGCTTCAGTTTTACCTAAATCAACTAAAACATTCTTTTTTTCTATTCTTTCTACAATTCCAGTGACTATTTCTGATTCCTTGCTTAAAAAGTCTTCATACACAATGCCTCGTTCTGCTTCTCTTATCCTTTGAACAACAACCTGTTTAGCATTTTGTGCAGCTATTCTCCCAAAAGATTTTGGCGTAACTTCAATATCAACAGTATCACCAACAAGGTATTTCTTGCTTAATTTTTGAGCTTCTTCCAAACTTATTTCAAGCAAATCATTATACACATTTTCGACAACTGTTTTTTGAGCATAGACTTTAACATCACCCGTTTCTCTATCCATCTTTACTTTGACATTCTGAGCTGTTCCATAGTTTTTCTTGTACGCCGAAACCAATGCAGCTTCTATTGCTTCAAACATCGTTTCTTTCGGAATTCCTTTATCTTTGCAAATTTGTTCAAGTGCTTCAATAAATTCGCTGTTCATTATTTCCCCTCCTTTAATCTAAAATTTTATAACAGGTTTAACCAAACTAACATTTTTTACATCAAATTCTCTTTTTCCACCATCGTCAACAATGATTATTTTATCATCTTCAAGGCCTAAAAGCTCACCTTCATATTTTTTCTTTTTATCTATAGGTTGATATAATGAAATTTCAACTAAACTGCCTTTGAATTTTTCAAAATCACGTTTTGTTTTTAATGGTCTATCTATTCCTGGCGAAGAAACTTCAAGTATATAACTATTATCTATTGGATCTACCTCATCCAGCTTTTCACTTAAATATTCACTTATAATTTGACAATCGTCTAAGCTAACTCCTCCATCTTTGTCTATATAAACTCTTAGATACCAATTGTTGCCTTCTTTTTTGTATTCAACATCAACCAATTCAAAATTGTTTTTTTCTATGGCGGGAGTAACAAGCTGTCTTGTCAACTCTTCAATCTTTGACAAATTGATAACCTCCTTGTAACTCATTATTTTATATATATAATACGAAAGAGTGGGAAACCCCACTCTTAAGTTCCATCTCTATTTTGCCATATCAATTATAACATACACAAATAACCAATGCAACATTAAAATAAACTTAGTTGATTTGATTCAGGAATATCTTGCAAGCAACCATGCTGCTTTAATATGTCAATAACAGTTTTACTGATTCTCGTTCTATTTCTCAAATCTTCTATTGATAAAAATTTGCCTTTTTCTCTCTCTTCAGCTATTATCTTCGCTGCTTGCTTACCTATACCTTCCAATGAGTTCAACGGAGGCAATATACCATCTTTTGTAATTAAAAATTTCACCGCATCAGATTTATACAAATCAATATTTGTGAATCTTAAACCTCTAAGGTACATTTCAAGACCAACCTCTAATATTGTCAATAAGCCTTTCTCCTTTGCTGTAGCATTATTGCCCTTTGATTCAATTAGCCTTATATTTTCTTTGATTTTTTCTAATGAATCCATCATATCCAAATTAAATTCATCAGCTCTAACAGTAAAATACGTAGCATAAAAAGCCTCTGGGTGATGCACTTTAAAATAAGCTATTCTAAAAGCCATTATGACATAAGCAACTGCGTGGGCTTTAGGAAACATGTACTTAATTTTTTGACACGACTGAATAAACCAATCAGGCACATTATGCTTTTTCATTTCCTCTATTTCTTCGTCTTTTATACCTTTTCCTTTTCTAACGCTTTCCATTATCTTGAAAGACAACTTCTTGTCAAGCCCTTTGCTGATAAGAAATAACATTATATCATCTCGTGTGGAGATTACTTCTTTAAGTGTGGCCTTGCCTTCTTTTATTATGTCCTGTGCATTATTAAGCCAAACATCTGTACCGTGTGAAAGTCCACTTATTCTTACAAGCTCTGCAAAAGTTGTCGGCTTTGTATCAACCAGCATCTGTCTTACAAATTTCGTTCCAAATTCAGGCAATCCTAAAGTGCCTACTGTGCAATTTATATCTTCTGGATCTATGTTAAGGGCTTCTACACTTGTAAAAAGGCTCATTGTCTTTTTATCATCTAATGGTATTTCTCTGGCATTGATTCCTGTTAGATCTTCCAGCATTCTGATTACTGTAGGATCATCATGACCAAGTATATCAAGCTTAAGCAATCTTCCGCTTATAGAGTGATAATCAAAGTGTGTTGTTATTATGTCCGAATCTTGTGCATCTGCAGGATGCTGTATTGGTGTAAAATCGTAAATATCTTTGTCTTTCGGTACAACCATAACACCACCTGGATGTTGCCCTGTAGTCCTTTTGGCACCAGTACAACCCATGACTAACCTCTTGATTTCTGCATTATGAACCGTTAAATTTTTTTCTTCGAAATACTTTTTCACAAAGCCGTATGCTGTTTTATCAGCTAATGTACCAATAGTTCCAGCTCTAAAGACGTGACCTATTCCAAATATTTCTTCTGTGTACTTATGTGCTATCGGCTGATAATCTCCTGAAAAGTTTAAATCTATATCTGGTTCTTTGTCTCCTTCAAATCCAAGGAACACTTCAAAAGGAATATCATGTCCATCTTTTCTCATCTTTGTCCCGCATTGTGGACAATCTTTATCAGGCATATCCACACCAGAACCGTAACTTCCATCTAATATAAATTCCGAGTGCTTGCAATGAGGACAGATATAATGAGGTGGCAATGGATTGACCTCGGTTATTCCACTCATGGTTGCCACAAACGACGAACCGACCGAGCCTCTTGAACCAACTAAATAACCATCACTCAGTGATTTTGTCACTAATTTTTGAGCTATGATGTACATAACAGCGTAACCATTATTTATGATAGAATTTAGCTCTTTCTCCAGCCTTTTTTCAACTATCTCTGGCAATTTTTCGCCATATATTTCATGAGCTTTGTTCAATGTCAATTTCCTAAGCTCTTCTTCAGCACCTTCTATTGACGGAGGAAATGTGCCATCTGGTATTGGTTTAACATCTTCTATAGAATCTGCTATTTGATTAGGATTGTCTATGACAATCTCCCTTGCAACCTCTTCATTAAAGTAATCAAATTCTCTCAGCATTTCATCAGTTGTTCTAAAATAAAGTGGTGGTTGCCTATCGGCATCTTTAAACCCCTTTCCATACATGAGTATTTTTCTATACACGTTATCCCAAGGGTCTAAAAAATGGACATCGCACGTTGCAACAACCGGTTTTTTGAATTGTTTTCCCAAATCATAGATTCTTTTGTTTATCTTAATCAATTCTTCTTTGTTTTTTACCTCACCTTTATCAATTAAAAATTCGTTATTTCCTAAAGGTTGTACTTCTAAATAATCATAATAACTAACGATCTCATGTAACTTATCGTCGTCAAGATTTGATATTAAACCCCTAAAAACTTCACCTTGTTCACAAGCGGAACCAATTAACAATCCTTCTCTCATTTGCGACAAAAGACTTTTAGGAATTCTCGGATTTCTGTGAAAATACTCCAAATTTGACCTTGATACTAATTCATAGAGATTTCTCAACCCCTTTTGGTTTCTGACAAGTATGATTACATGATATGTAGGCATTTTTTTTTATGTCAACCTTGTTTTTTAAATAATCATTTATCTCATTTACTTTTTCTATTCCATTTTCTTTCAGTTTATTGATGCTTTTAATAAAAATTTCAGCAGTTGCCTTAGCATCGTCTACAGCTCTATGATGATTTTCAAGTGACACACCAAGATGCTGCGCTACAGTATCCAGTTTGTAATTTTTTAGATTTTCATACATATGTCTGCTTAACTCTAAAGTGTCTAAAACAGGATTGACCACTTCCATACCAAGATTTTTGGCTTTTGTCTTTATAAAAGTCACATCAAAGTTTGCATTATGTGCTACAAGAATAGAATCCTTTATAAAGTCCAAAAATTTAGGCAAAATTTTTTCAATAGATGGGTACTCTTTAACCATGTCATCTGTTATGCCAGTCAATTTTGTTATAAATTTAGATATGTGAACTTGCGGATTTACAAAAGTCTCAAATGTATCTACTATTTTACAATTCTTTATCTTGACAGCTCCAATTTCGATAATGTTGTCATTAATACTTGAAAGACCAGTAGTTTCAATGTCAAATACAACAAAGCTGCTATCAATAGTCGCAGATGTGCTTCCGCTGACGATTGGAACACCATCGTTGACAAGATAACCCTCTACACCGTAAATGACTTTAACACCATATTTTTTCGCAGCACTTTGAGCTTCAGGATAAGCCTGCAATACAGCATGATCTGTTATTGCAATCGCTTTGTGTCCCCACTCTGATGCCCTTTTGATTAAAGACTCTGCAGAACTTACTCCATCCATGCTGCTCATTTGTGTATGTACATGCAACTCTACCCTTTTTTGTGGATTGGAATCTACTCTGACAGATTTCTCGCATATTTCTATGTCTTTAGCATTCAATATTAGATCTCTTTCATATTTATCGTAAATAACAGTACCACGTACTTTTACATTGCTTCCTATTGTCAATCTGTTTTTAATTAAATTGTACTTTTCGCCATTTAAAAATGCCTTGACTGTAAATGAAGATGTAGTATCAGTAATATCAAAAGTCATCAGATATTTAGATTTTATTTCGCGGAAATCTATTGAAAAAATTTCACCTTTTATTGCAACATCATCACCTTCTTGAAATACATCACATATCTTTACAATTGCTGTATTTATTTCTTTTCCAAGCAATACTTTGCTGTCGTTATCATCCACATTACTTTCAATTTTTGGGCTGCTTTCTGGAGGACTTGTAATGATGTTATTTGCTAGGATTTCTTCGTCCTTTTTGATTTCTTCATGAAGTTTGTCATATATCGCTTCATCAAAATCTAAAGCAAAACTTACGTTTAGATCATAATATTCTTTTATCAATTTGCCAACATACGCATCGATTTTGTTTTTCTTAAGAAAATTAAAAGATACTTCATTTGATGCCTTTATTATTACATGTTCCTCATCTTTAATCGATACATGACATGATTTTATAAAGCTTAAAGTGCCAGGATATTTTTCGCTGGCTTTTTTTATAATATCATCCCAATAATCATTTAAAACTGAATATACATCAATATTATTTGTGCCTGTAAATTCAAATTCTATATTTGAAAGTAGAGGGATTTTTGATTTAATAGTAGATTTTAAAGATTCTAATTTTGAAATATCTTTTTTAAAATAAAAAGGCAAAAACAGTATAAGCTTTTTTTCCTTTAAACATAAACTTATTTTATTTATTTTTATATCGCTTATACCTAATTCCTCTTTAAGAAAAGAAGGTAGCATCAAAACGCACTCCTTATATCCATACCTTTAAAATGTCTTTATACATCATCAGCCTAGCTTTAAAACCTTTAATAAAACCCAATTTTTCTTCTTTCATTACATGCGTCATATTTTCTAACTGCACATGTTGCACTCTTAAATGTTTTTCTTTGGCATATTTCGTAAGCGCTACTTCTATTCCATATTTTAAAATGTCTACATCGCTATTATTTATAAAATCTATAAGAACATCTCTTTTTATAGTACGCTGTCCTGACAAAAATGGAGCTATTTTTTGTGCTAAATCAGTTCTTTTCCTTCCAGATGAAAATATGCCAACTGCCATATCACACTTATTATCTAAAACAGGTTTTACTAATCTATTAAAATGCTCTGGAGTAAAACCTATAAGATCTGCATCAAGCAAAACTAATACATCTCCGTTAGCAGCTTGAATGCCCCTTTTTAAAGCAGCACCTTTCCCTAAATTTGTCTTTAGATTTATAAGCTTTACGTTAAAAATTGAAACGACTTTCTCAGTATCGTCTGTTGAACCATCATTTACAACTATCGTTTCATCAATAATATTGATTTTTTCTAATACTTTTAAAACATCTTTTATATTTTTTTCCTCATTATACGCAGGAATAATGACAGATATCATCATGATTTCTCCTTCAGTATATCGTTAAGTTCCTTAATAAATTCATCAAAAAGCTTATCTTCTGGTACTTTTTTAAAAATCTTTCCTTTTTTAAAAATAAGACCTTCTCCAATTCCCCCAGCTATTCCTATATCTGCTTCTCTTGCCTCACCTGGGCCATTGACTGCACATCCCATTACAGCAACTTTTATGTCTTGATTTATATTTGCTGTTGCTTTTTCAACTTTTTGAGCCAATTCTATCAGATCAATTTTAGTTCTTCCACATGTTGGGCAAGAAATTATTTCTACGCCTCCTTTTGCCAATCCTAAAGATTTTAATATTTGTTTTCCAACTCTTACTTCTTCAACAGGATTCCCCGTCAAAGATACTCTTATTGTATCTCCAATACCCATATATAGCAGCGTGCCAATCCCGACAGCAGATTTTATAGTTCCTGAAAAAATTGTTCCAGCCTCTGTAATGCCAACATGAAGTGGATAATCTATCTTTTCAGAAATAATCTTATAAGACTCAATTGTCAACGGTACATTAGTAGTCTTTAAAGATACCACTATATCATAAAAGCCACATTTTTCTAACAGAGATACACTTTTAAGTGCACTTTCAACAATTCCATTCGCTGTTACACCACCATATTTATTTAAAATGTCCTTTTCTAATGAACCAGAATTTACACCTACTCTTATGGGAATTCCTGCATCTTTAGCAGCAGCTACTACTGCTTTAATCTTATCCTTTCCACCAATATTGCCTGGATTTATCCTGATTTTATTGGCCCCACACTTAATAGCTTCTAAAGCTAATCTATAATCAAAATGTATGTCGGCTACAATGGGAATATCAATTTCTTTTTTTATTTCTTCAATGGCTTTTGCAGCATCTACATCAAGGACAGCTACACGCACAATATCACAACCCACACTTTCTAGCTCTTTAATTTGCTGCACAGTTTTTTTTACATCTTTTGTGTCAGTATTAGTCATGGACTGTATTGCAATCGGGTTTTCTCCACCTATGCGTACGCTTCCTATTTTTATTTCTTTTGTTCTTCTCCTCATAAAGTTTATCACCTATTATTTTAAAATATTTATCCTAACCAAATCTTTATATGTGGCAAAAAGTATAAGCGCAATAAGCAAGATAAAACCTATATAATGTACAAATCCTTCTTTTTCCGGATCGACAGGTTTTCCTCTAATTTTTTCTATCAGCACGAATAGAATCCTGCCACCATCCAACGCTGGAAACGGCAGCAAGTTAAACAACCCTAAATTTACGCTTATAAGCGCAGTAAATGCCATTAAATTCAGTATGCCAGATTTCGCCTCTGTGCCAATAGCTTGAACTATGCCAACAGGCCCCATTAAATCATTCGTTGAAACTTTGCCAGTTAATAACATGTACAGAGATAAAATTATCATTTTTGAGAAATAAATAGTTTGTTTTACACCGCTATCGGCAGCTAATATCAAAGATCTACGATACTGTGGTACTATCCCTATCATTGGCTTTCCAGTACTTTTGTCAGTCATCGGTATAACTGCTTTTTTTAAAGTAAGATTTCCCCTTTTAATTGTAAAATTTAATTTTACTCCATTATTTGAATTTATAATGTTTTGCAATGTAGTCCAATCATTTATTTTGGTATTGTTCACCATAACTATTTCATCTCCCGGCTTTATACCGGCCTTTTCTGCAGGATAACCACTTATGGTAGAACTGACAATAGGAACTGGACTTCCAACGAAATAGAAAACCATAATTAAAATTATAAAAGTTAATAATATATTCATCAAAGGACCAGCTGCAAAAATGCCAAGTCTTGTATACCAAGGTTTATTTGTCACAGCTCTTTTATCATTAGATATTTCATCTTCCCCTGCTAAGGCACAAAAACCGCCAAAAAGCATTAATCTAAACGAATACTCCGTCTCACCATATTTTTTTGAAAATATCTTCGGCCCAAAACCTATGGCAAATTCATTAACTTTTGTACCAGACAATTTGGCTATTATAAAATGGCCAAACTCATGAATCGTAACTAAAATTCCCAATACAATTATGCTTACTACAACATAAAAAAATACCACTTACCTATCACCTCATATACTCACGCTTAATTTTTTCCCTTATTTCTTTATCTACTTCTATTATATCATTTAATTTCGGATTAATGATGTTTTTATGACTATTCATATATTTTTCTATTATGTAAGGAATATCATTAAACGAAATTGCTCTTTTTAAAAATAATTGAACTGCTACTTCATCTGCTGTATTTAAAACTGTTGTCATTGTTCCGCCTTCTTTCAATGCGTCATACGCCAGTCGGAGACATCTAAAAGTATTAACATCTGGTTTTTCAAAGGATAAACTTCCAATTTTCGCAACATCTAAATATCGTACGCCCTCTACATGTACCCTGTTTGGAAAATTTAAAGCGTACTGTATTGGTATCCTCATATCGGCAGTCGCCATTTCTGCAATAATGCTTCCATCAATAAACTCTACCATTGAATGGATTATGCTTTCTTTATGCACAACAACTTCTATTTTTTCTAACGGCATATCAAAAAGCCACTTAGCTTCTATTACCTCAAACCCTTTATTCATCAATGTGGCAGAATCAATTGTTATCTTTTTGCCCATCTTCCAATTAGGATGATTTAAAGCTTCTTCAACTGTCACCGATTTTAAATCGCTTATCGTTTTACCTCTAAATGGTCCTCCAGATGCAGTTATAATCAATTTATTTACAAATTCCTTTTTCCCAGATTGAATGCATTGGTAAATCGCATTGTGCTCACTATCAACAGGAAATATGTTTATGTTTTTCTCAATTGCCAATTTCTTAATTATGTGCCCACCAGTTACTAAACATTCTTTATTAGCAAGTGCAATATCATGTCCTGTTTCAATCGCTTTTATAGTGGGAATAAGCGCTGCTATACCTTCAATTGCTACAACAACAGTCTGAACATTTGAAAGAGAAGCTACCTCGTTTATTCCATCATCACCAGAGAGAATCACTGTATTAGTGTCCACCATTTCTTTTAACTTTTTTGCAGACGATTTATCTTTAACAGCTACAAATTTCGGCTTAAATTCATCAATTTGTTGCTTTATAAGATCAATATTATTATAACATGTAAGTCCTATAACTTGAAATTCATTTGATTTTCTTACTACATCCAGTGTTTGAGTTCCAATCGAACCCGTAGAACCTAAAATGACAATATTTTTCATGCTTAACTCCTTTCATCTGTTTATATACGTGAAAAATATGTAAATACAAGGAGATACAAAAAGAATGCTATCAAATCTATCTAATATTCCGCCATGTCCAGGAATAATTTTACTAAAATCTTTCGTGTTGCAATTTCGTTTTATAAACGACGCAAAAAGATCGCCTATTTGAGCCACTATGCTGCCTATAACGCTTAAAAAAGTAATGTAGAAATAATTTAATTCTAATTTTCCTTTAAATAAATATGTAAACAAAAGGCATCCTATCAACGAACCTATTACTCCACCTACTGAACCTTCAAAAGTTTTATTAGGACTAATTGATGGACATAATTTATTTTTACCTATGCGTTTACCTATGAAATATGCAAAAGTATCAGTCAGCCAAGAAATGATAAATATAAGCCATACAAGCAAGTAACCGCCTTTAATATCCCTTATTTTCCCTATGTACGAGAAAAAAAATAACATATATTATTCCTATAATCGTTATAGAAGTATCTTTCAAATTATACTTATGAAATACAACTGGAATAGAAAATATTAATATAGACAAAATTACAAAAAGATCTATAGAATCATAGGTATAGCCAAAAATATAAAAAAATAAAACTGACACATAGCCTATAACGTTTATAGGCTTTATTTCCGTATTTTTAAACACCGCGTAAAATTCGTACAAGCCAATAAGACTAATCGCTACTAAAAAAAGTCTAAGATACCATCCTCCCATGATTAATGCCGCAAAAACTAAAGGAAGTCCTATTACCGCACTAAATATCCTTTTTTTTAACATATATTCAACTCCTTAATCATATGCCGCCAAAACGTCTATTTCTCTTTTGGTAATCAAATATAGCCTGCAAAAGATGCTTTTTTTCAAAATCTGGCCATAAAACATCAGAAAACCATAACTCAGAGTATGCAGACTGCCAAAGCATAAAATTGCTAATTCTCAATTCTCCACTTGGTCTTATGATCAAATCCGGATCTGGTTGTCCTGATGTATATAAATTATCAGCAATAATATTTTCATCAATATCATTTAGATCAATTTCGCCACTTAACAAAGAGATGCCTATCCTTTTAAATGCTCTAACTATTTCACTTCTGCCGCCATAATTTAAGGCAATATTTAAAGTAAGACCAGTATTGTTTTTAGTTAGTTCCTCAGATTCTTTTATCTTGATTCTACATTTTTCAGGTATCATTGATAGATCGCCAATAAAGTTTAACTTCACATTGTTTTCATTTAATTCATTTACTTCGCGACCTAAATACTCTATAAGCAAGTCCATCAATCCGTTAACTTCATCTACAGGTCTTTTCCAATTTTCTGTTGAAAATGCGTATAAAGTCAGATACTTGATTCCGATTTCAGATGATGCTTTAACAATTCGCCTTACAGCTTCCATGCCAGCTCTATGCCCAAGTGTTCTTATGAAACCTCTCTTTTTTGCCCATCTACCATTCCCATCCATTATTATTGCCACATGCTTTGGAATATTATCTGTATCAAGCTTTTTCTCTATTTCTTCATCAGTGTTTTTTTGTCGCTTTTTAATAAAACTCATTAAATTTCCTCCTTATAATATGGGCAATACCCCCTCGTGAGAGGGGGTTAAAATTCAGCTACTATAACTGATAATATACCATCTTCAAATATTGTCTTTAATACACGTCTCTGATATCCTCTATAATTTTTAGTAGGCTTAGTAAATATCACATTATATTGAACATTATTTTTTTCTAAAATCCTCTTAGCCGCTTCAATATCGTATCCAATAATATCGATCAAATTTCCATTATCTCCTTTTCCTTCTGCTCCAAAATTTTGTCTATTTCTTTAATATACTTATCCGTAAGTTTTTGTACATTTTCTTCACTTTTTTAATTTTTCATCTTCCGAAATCTCACCATTTTTATCCATTTTTTTAATAGTATCATTAGCATCTCTTCTAATCTGCCTTACTGCAACTTTAGCTTCTTCTCCTTTTTTGTGAACCAGTTTAACAAGCTCTTTTCTTCTCTCCTCTGTTAAATCAGGAAAAACCAATCTGATTATTTTGCCATCTGAAGTAGGATTAATATTTAAATCTGATTTTTGAATTGCTTTTTCAATTTCAGATATTTTAGATGTGTCCCACGGCTGAATGATTATAACTTTTGGTTCCGGTGCTGTAATTGTTGCTAACTTATTTATTGGCGTCATAGTACCATAGTAGTCAATTGATATTCTGTCTAAAAGTGCAGGATTAGCCCTGCCAGCCCTTATAGACATCAATTCATTTTTTAAAATTGCGATTGACTTTTTCATTTTTTCTTCAGTGTTTTTTAACAAATCATCCATCATTATCCCTCCTTGACAATCGTTCCTATTTTTTGACCCATTATTACATTTTTAATGTTTCCAGGTACAGTCAAATTAAACACGATAATCGGAATGTTATTGTCCATACATAGAGAAGTTGCTGTAGAATCCATCACTCCAAGCCCTCTGTTAAGCACATCAAGATATGTCAACTTATCAAATTTGACAGCATCTTTATGCTTAACAGGATCCTTATCATAGACTCCATCTACTTTTTTAGCAAGAAGAATCACTTCCGCATCTATCTCAGCAGCTCTTAAAGATGCTGTCGTATCAGTAGAGAAGAAAGGATTACCAGTACCAGCCGCAAAAATCACAACTCTTCCTTTTTCAAGATGTCTTATTGCTCTTCTTCGAATATACGGTTCGGCAATCTGCCTCATTTCAATGGCAGTTTGAACCCTTGTTTCTACACCTCTCCGCTCTAAAGCATCTTGCAAAGCAAGAGAATTAATGACTGTAGCAAGCATTCCCATATGATCTGCAGTAGTCCTATCCATTCCTACTCCTTCTCTACCTCTCCAGATATTACCACCTCCAATTACGACACCTATTTGAACTCCCATTTCTTTTACTTCTTTTATTTGATCAGCAATTAAATTTACAGTTTCAAATTCGATACCATAGCCTGTGCTGCCAGACAAAGCTTCTCCTGAAATTTTTAATATTATTCGCTTGTATTTTACAGACATTAAAACACCTCATTTTATTATTCTATAAAAATATTAAAAATCCTTCATGAAAATCTATTAAAAATAGGACACAACCGTGTCCTATTTTGGTTGCCTATTTAATTTTATTCTTCTTCTTGAGAATTTTCAATACCTTCTCCTCTTTCGAATCTAACAAATCTTCTTATTATTATATTTTCACCAAGCTTTGCAATCAATTCATTTAATAGGTCTTTTATCGTCTTGCTATCATCTCTTATATACAGTTGTTCTAATAGGCAATTTTCTTTATAGAATTTTTCGAGTCTTCCCTCAATTATTCTGTCAATCACTTGAGCCGGTTTACCTTCATTTAATGACTGTGCCTTTAAAATTTCCCTTTCTTTTTCAATAACTTCTTGCGGCACATCTTCTCTTTTTATGTACTGCGGATTTGCTGCAGCAATTTGCATACATATTTCTTTTACAAAAGATTTAAAATCATCTGTATTAGCAACAAAATCTGTTTCACAATTTACCTCAACAAGAACACCGATTCTGCCACCGCCGTGAATATACGATTCTACTAATCCTTCATTTGCAATTCTGCCAGCTTTTTTAGCAGCAGCTGCCAGTCCTCTTTCTCTTAATATATCAATTGCTTTTTCAATATCTCCATTAGAATCAGTAAGCGCTCTTTTGCAGTCCATCATACCTGCTCCAGTACGCTCTCTAAGTTCTTTTACTTGTTGTGCAGAAATCATAATCTTACCTCCATCCTAATATAATTTATGGTAAGGATAAAAATTCCTTACCATTCTAAAATTACTCCTCAACCGCAGTTAATTGTTCACCCTGTTTAGCCTCAATTACAGCATCAGCTATCTTTGAAGCTATTAATTTTACCGCACGGATCGCATCATCATTGCCCGGTATAGGATAATCCACTTCTTCAGGATCGCAATTTGTATCAACAATTGCAACGATAGGAATATCAAGATTTTTAGCTTCAGCGATGGCAATAGCTTCTTTTTTAGGGTCAACTACAAAAAGCACCGATGGAAGGCTATTCATGTTTTCTATTCCACCCAAATACTTTTGAAGTTTTTCCTTTTCTTTTCTGAGTTTTATAACCTCTTTTTTAGGCAAAACTTCAAAAGTTCCATCTTCTTCCATCTTCTTTAACTCTTTAAGTCTCTCGACTCTACTTCTAATTGTCTTGTAATTTGTCAACATTCCACCAAGCCATCTTTGATTAACATAGTACATTCCGCATCTTTCTGCTTCCTCTTTAACAGAATCCTGGGCTTGTTTTTTTGTACCTACAAATAAAACAGTACCATCATTCGAAACAATATCTTTTATAAAATCATATGCTTCCTCTATCTTTTTTACCGTTTTTTGAAGATCTATAATATATATTCCATTTCTTTCGGTAAAAATGTAGGGAGCCATTTTAGGATTCCATCTTCTCGTTTGATGACCGAAATGTACACCAGCTTCCAACAATTGTTTCATTGATATAACTGACATCTTCTCACCTCCTGGTTATTCCTCCGTTCAAATCATTTCATAAAACGACCATTATGGCACCAGCTTTATGATCTTTGAACGTGTGTTATCCATTGATTAATATATTATATTATGATATTTTTGTCAATACAATTTTAAATTTTTATGTCCACATGCCCTAATAGAAATTTTTTTCTTTCTTTTTGAGATGATTTCCCTTCCATTCTATTTTTATCTTTCTTAGTTGACAATTTATTTGATTCATTGATTTTGTTTGTCCTGCTTTTTTTTATCTCATTTTCATTATTTATCATCACCATAAATTGACCAACAAATACATCTGGCTTTTGAATTTCAATTTGCTTTATATTGCTTACATCCACCATTTTAGGAATAGCTACCTGTAAATCTATCGGATTTACTGACATATATATACCCCCTTACCCAGCTGGCAATATCTCTATATCTGCACCATTTCTCACAAAGGCAACATACTTCAAAGGATCCTTTATCTTTCTAGATACATCATCTATTGTTATTTTCGTACCCGGATAAACCGTATCATATACTTTAACTATACCAAATGATTCATCATTATTTGAATTTAATTCTCTATATTCATCCAACAATGACTTATTTTCAGCTTCTAACTGCAACAAAGATTTAAGAGTCTTTTCATAAATAGATTTTTTATCTTCTGGTACGCCTAATTTCGTTAAATATGAAACGATTTTATTTAATCCGTCTATAGATTTTTCATTTTCAGATATTTTTTTAGATATTTCTTCCTTTCTCTTTCTCTTTTCAGGCGGTTCTCCAACTATTAGCTCAGTTTGTACAAACATCTTGGAGCCAACATTTATCGCTTCTATTTCTCTTGTGGCTATAACTACACTTCCAACAATTAAGCCTTTATTCCCAATCAGTTTAACACAATTATTTGTCTTTACTGTACTATACATTATTGCTTCACTCACAACATCATCTTCAGCTATTACTTCACAATTTTGCAAATACTTCGATACAACTTTCCCACCTGAGATAATTTTTGCCTTACCACTGCCTTGAACGCCTTTATGAATTATTACATTGCCTTTTGCCGATATTGTAGAGCCTTCTACAACACCATATATTTCTATATCTCCATCGCTTTCTATTTTATAACCAGAATTTATGTTGTTGTAGATTTTAATGCTTGCAAAAGTTCTAATGTTTCCCGTCGAAGCATTGACATCTTTTAACTCAATTATAGGATTTACATTGACTTTTTGATCTTTTTTAAAAATATGCCCATCAATAGAGGAATAAAGACACCCATCATTAATATATGTATTTTTGCCTAATGGCAATTTGGCTTCTTTACCTTTATTTGCTTTGACTACTTCTCCTTTTACGTTTATACCGTCTATACCGTCTTCAGGATCTATTTTTCTAGCTATGATTTCATCCTTTTTCACACTTTTAAATATTTGTAGCTCTTTGTAATCCACTCTTCCGTCTTCGAGCACTTTTGGTTCAGCATTGCTTTCAAAATCGATTAAATACTCAACACGTCCATCTTTCCCATTTATAGGCTTTTTACCTTGTGCAATCAAATAACGTTCGTTAATATTGGGGGACTTGCAAATTTTATCGATGACCTTTTCAATTATCCCAAAAACCACGTTATGAGATCTTAATAGCTCGTAAATATTATCTTTATTCAAAGCAATTCCATCGTTCGAAATATTTTCAACTACTAAAAATGCTGACATTTTGTCTGATGATATTTCCAATTTGCAAGAATATTTTAAATCACACATATAAATGCCCCCAAATTTTTATTAGTTACAACAAGTCACTTAGCTTTTCCTTTAGCTTTTTTATGGCTTTTGAATGAATTTGCGATATTCGCGATTCTGTCAGTCCCATTATCTTACTAATTTCTTTATAGTTCAAATCCTCATAGTAATACAGTGAAATGATCAATCTTTCTTTCTCTTGTAACGTATCAATAGCCTTAGAAATATTCTGCTTCAAATCAAACATCATCACTTCGCTTTCAGGATTTGTAACTTCGTTATCTGTGATTGAAGTAATTTTTAAATTGTTTTCAATCACTTCATCTAAAGAACTTATGTATCCTGCATTCATATAGCTTAAAGTCTTTAAAACGTCATTTTTGGACAGCTTTGTTGCTTCCATGATTTCTTCAATAGTAGGCTCCCTTTTATATTCCTGTTCTAATTGTTCAATTGTTTTTTCGATGCTTTTATATCGTTTTTTCAGACTTCTCGGAATCCAATCTTTTTTTCTCAAATAATCAATTATCTCTCCCTTTATTCTTATCGACGCATATGTTTCAAACTTTACACCCTTTGATATATCGTATTTATTGACTGCATCGATTAAGCCAATCATACCTTGGCTTATAAGATCATCAGTATCTTCTTTGCTTAACTCCGACAAACAAATTCTCTTGACTATATGCTTAACAAGTGGCATATATTTGATGATTATATCTTCTTTGGAATTTCCGTCTTTTTGTTTCTCATATTTATCCCATAAGTCTTGTTCGAGTAGAGACATTTTTAAACATTCCTTTCCTACCCTAAATAAATTTTATACCATGCCCAATTGTTTTAATTAATAGCTTACCACTTTCACAATCAAATTCAATTGTACGACCATAATTACCACCCGTATCTTCTGAAACCAATGGTATGTTTAAAGACGATAAAACTTCTTTAGTAGCAATTACATTGCGGGCACCTATATTCATAATATCCATGTTTGCTTTTGTTGCAAACATTTGAGCGCCACCTGCTATTTTACTTATTATGTACTTTCTGTCAGCACCCTGTTCTAACATCATATCTATCAATGCTGTAATGCCTGTATCAGCAAATTTAAGTTTATTTGAGTTGTTTTTGCTTTGATTGCTATATGGCAACATAATGTGGACAAGACCGGATATTTTACTTACTTTGTCATATAAGATAATGCCCACACATGATCCAAGACCGACTGTAACCAATTTGCTTGGACATTTAGCAACTCTTGCATCGGCCATGCCTACTCTAAATGTAAAATTATCCATCTAATTCAACTCCAAGTGCATTAAGTATTTTATCAAATGATTCTATATCAGGTATAAGAAAGAAATCTCCTTTTATTAATCTATTGCCTTCAAAAAATTCTGTCTCAATAAATAAAATTTTATCTGACAATTCGCTAAATTTGATTGCAGGAACGCTTAATATAGCACCTGCCATATCAATGCTGATTGCAGGAGGTGATATTTTCATGTCCAAATTTGTCAATGTAGACAGTGAAGACACATAACTCCCTGCCATAATATTGCCTATTTCTTCTAATGCTGATTTTTCGATTTCTGTAAACTCATCGCCAACATTGACTCCCATCAAATATTGAATCAAATAAGAAGCACTTTCAACGTCTAAAGAAAACAAAATATTGCCATTCACGCTTCCTTCAAGATCAAAATATATTCCCACAATAATAGTATCAGCAAGTCCAGATATATCCTGTACTTCGTTTAATTCCATCAATCGTACGGTAGGGATTTTCATATCTATTTTCTTTCCTATCAAAGATGCTAAAGCTGTTATGGCATTTCCTGAGCCTATATTGCCAAGCTCTTTAAGCACATCAATGTATGTCTCATTTATCTTATTTATATTCATATCTTCACTTCCTGCTGAGTAGTCAATTTGTCTATATCAAAAAGCATCAATATCCTGTTTCCTACCTTTCCTATTCGCCCAATAAAACTTTCCTTTTTGTATAAATTGCTGTTAACATCTATCGAGTCTATGCTTCCATCATTTACTTCCACAACTTCATTCGCGTTATCTACAATAACTCCGATTACAATGTCGTTATTTTTTATTATGACGATCCTTGTATCGTCGTTAAAATCAACTTCTTCTAATTTTAACAACATTCTAATTGAAATAACAGGAATTATCTCGCCTCTCAAATTTATAACACCTTTTACAAATGAAGGCGCTTTTGGAACTCTTGTTATCTTAGTAATTTTTTCAATAGATTGTACTTTATCTATTTCTATTCCGTACTCTTCACCGCCTAACTTAGTTATGACAAACATACTCATATGCAACGCCTCCTTCTTCTTTTAAAATAAATTATTAGAATCTATGATTAAAGCTACTTGTCCGTCTCCCAATATTGTTGCACCCGCAATTACTTTTACATTGCTTAAATATTTGCCTAATGGTTTTATTACTATTTCCTGCTGCCCTATAAGTTCATCAACACTACATGCAGCCAAATTGTCGCCTTTTTTTTATGATCACGCATATAAACTCATCATTGTCTTCATTAGACTCAACATCTAAAACATTATGCAGCCTTATAAGTGGAATTACTTTACCTCTATACATGACAACTTCCTTGCCCTGTACCAAATGTACTTCGCTTTTATTTTTGTTTACAATTTCCGATATTGAATTAAGCGGAAAAGCGTACTTTTCGTTTCCAACCATCACTAACAATGCTTGAATTATAGCCAATGTCAATGGCAATTTTATTATAAATTTTGTCCCCCTATCTTTTTCTGTTTTAACTTCTATAGAACCATTCAAAGATTCTATTTTGTTTTTAACTACATCAAGTCCTACTCCTCTACCTGATATATCAGATATCTTGTCAGAAGTGCTGAATCCAGGTTCAAATAACAATTTTACTAATTTTTCGTTTGACAACTCATTAGCTTCTTCATCAGATAGCATACCCTTTTCATAAGCTTTCTTTTTCACCTTTTCAAAGTTAATACCAGAACCATCGTCACTTACTTCAATTATTACATTGTTCCCTTCATGGTATGCCTTAAGATTTATAGTGCCCGTCTCCACCTTTCCTTTTCTTATTCTCAATTCAGGTGTTTCTATACCATGATCTATAGAATTCCTTATTAAATGTACCAATGGATCACCTATTTCGTCTATTACAGTCCTATCAACTTCCGTATCCTGCCCAAACAAATTTAACGTTATTTTTTTATTCAGCTCTCGCGACAAATCTCTTACCATTCTTGGGAAACGGTTAAAAACTCTTTCTACTGGCACCATTCTTACCTTCATCACCGCATCATGAAGATTCGTAGTTATTCTTTCGAGATACTCAATCGTTGCAATGGTGTCAGGATTTTTTTTCGTTTGATTCCAATCCCTCTAATCGTGTTTTTATTATGATTAATTCACTTACTAAATTCATCAAATTGTCTAATCTTTCAATGTCTACTCTAACGCTTTTATTTGTCTTGCTATGCTTTATCTGATCATCGTTATTGATATTAGCTGCCTTTTCAAAATTCTTATTATCTTTTATTTCTTTGGAATACAATATTTCTTCGATATTTACTTCCATTATCTCTGATATTGCAGTTAATTTTGACTTTACAAAGTCTTTATCGTGTTTGCTAATCAAATGAACGGTAAATCTATCGTCAAATTTTTCATCTTCTATATCCTCTACTGAAGGCTTAGAATCTATAATATCGCCCAAATTGTCCAATGTATTAAATACTATAAAAGCTCTTGCAGACTTCATCACGCAATTTTTATCAATAACAACTTCAATACTATACGTTTTATAGCCTTGAGACGCCGCTTTTTCAATTATATCTTTCTCGTACAAATTCACTTCATTGCTGGCATAAGCTTTGGATTCTTCACTATTGTTGGTTACAGCAATTTCTTCATTTGAATTGCCATTTTCCAACAATTTAATCAAATTGTCAATGTCATACGAATCATTACCACTTTGAGATATTTTCCCAATCATAGAACTTAAAGCATCCATACATTTAAACAATACATCCATTAAATTGCTGGAAACTTTCAAAGAATTACTCCTAATTTCTTGAAAAACGTCTTCCATCTTATGAGTTAATTTTGTCATGTTTTCAAAACCCATTGTAGCTGCCATTCCCTTTAAAGTATGGGCGGATCTAAATATTTCATCCACAATATGTGAATCTTCAGGATTTTTTTCAAGCTGAAGAAGATTTTCATTTAAGCTCTCAATGTGTTCTTCAGATTCCTCCAAAAATATCTCTAAGTATTGATTTGTATCCATTCTATTTTCCTCCTTTTTACATTCAAAAGTTTATCTGCTGTCTTTTTAATCGTCTTTGCTCTTTAAAAATAAATGATATTATCTTTTCTCTTATTCTATCTTGTATATCGACATATTGAGCTGCTATTTCATATCCATCATCAAAATAGTTACACCTTATCACTTTACATTTTTGGACCAATTCATCAGTTTCATCGCTTAGCTTAACGTAACAAATTATTTCTGTGTCTACGTCTACTTTTTTCTTAACCTTTGCTCTAAAGCCACCACCACTTATATCTTTTATGACACCTTTTTCGAAAGATTCATCATCTTCATGTAGCTTATACTTAAATTCCATTATTTTTTCTAATCTAAAAAATTGTCTTCTTTGCAACTTTTCTATATCAGTTATCCTTTTTAATTGTATAAACGACAAATTGCCGAAAAATCTATTTATGACTATCCCATCAAAAGTAAATAATCCATCTTTGTTAAAAAAGATGACATTAACTTTTGCGCCAATCCTTATTGGAACAAAGTGTCCATTATGTATCGGTGTTTCCACAAGTAATGTGCCGTCTGCAGATACATCGTCTACTTTTGACACATATTTGTTGTTACTTTTACCAATGCTTATTTCGATCTTTTGCCCTGGCTTTATGTTAACCATTATTAATGCCTCCACCATTCAAAAACATTTTTCTAAATATTCCGAGAAGTCCTTCTTTCTTTTTATCTGTCTTATAATTTGTAAGGACTTCGGCAATCCTCGCGATATCTTTTGAAGGCTTACTATACTGATACTTTAGCACAATAGGAATTTGCATTTTTATACATTCACTTATTTTGGCATCTTCATGTATAAAACCAAGATTAATTATTGAAGCGCCCAAAAAGTTAATAAGCGCATTGTTAAGCCTTTCATAAACGGAAACATATTCGCTTTGATTAGCAACTTTATTAACTATTAAATACAAATTTTTATCACTTAAGTCATTAATTGTCTTAATGAGTATGTAAGCATCCATTATGGCAGTTGGCTCTGGTGTGGTTACGATTATCACATCATCTGACATATCTATAAAACTTTTTACCGTTTTATTAACCCCAGCTCCAGTATCAACAATTATATAGTCAAAGTAATTATCTAATATTTTAATATTGTTAAAAAATACATTTAAATCTATATCGCCATTTACGAGATCAAAATTCCCTCCTGTTGAAATGAATTTCACCCCAACAGGTCCATCGTTTATAACATCAATGATCTTTTTGTTCCCATACAGCACATCGTACAATGTATAATTTGACACAACACCTAACTCTATCTCTGCATTAGAAAATCCTATATCAGCATCAACGATTAAAACTTTATACCCAAGCTTTTTTAGCGCTATAGATAGATTAACAGAAATGCATGTTTTCCCAGTTCCTCCTTTTCCACCTGTAACGGTTATGACTCTGCATCTTTTTGCATTGTTTTGTTGAAATAGATACCTAAGCCTCTCCGCCTGATCCATGTTAATTCCCCTTTAAAATATTTTGTGCAATCATTTTACTATCAGCTAAACTAATATCATCAGGTACCATCTGACCATTTGTCACGTATGATACAGATTTTTTTGAGTAGTATATTGAATTTAAAATAACGCTATAATTATCTGTCTCATCTAACTTAGTAAAAAGAAGATTGTACTCATCTATAAAGTCGTACGATTTTATAATTTTTTTAATATCGCTGTTTTTTGTAGCTGCGCTTAGGCAAAGATAAACTTCGTCATAGGTACCATATTGCAAAAAGGTTTTTAATTCCTGCATTTTCTTAGAATCAGTATGACTTCTTCCCGCAGTATCAATCAAAACCACATCGTAATTGCTTATTTCACCTTCTAACCGATTTAAATCGAAAATATTGTTAACTACCATTACAGGTACACCTAAAATCTCACCGTAAATCTTTAATTGTTCTGCACCAGCAATTCTAAATATATCTGCAGTTATTAACAATACTTTTTTCTTTTCCCTTAAAATTAAATTAGAAGCAATTTTTGCAATCGTCGTCGTTTTACCGACACCTGTAGGTCCAATAAAAACAGCACGTTTTTTCTCATTTAAGCCGGTTATTTTCTTTGGAGGCCCAATAAAATTTACAATTCTTTTTTGCAATGTCTCTAAATTATCATCTGAAATCTCATTTATACCTTCAGTCAGAATTTTCGACAATTTATCATCAACGCCTCTTGAAACAAGTTCATAAACTAAATCTTTTTTACTCTCATCCTTTATTTCACTATGTTTAAACTCTCTTAAAAGCGATTTGATTTCATACAAATCTTTAATAAACAGATCTCTTTCATCGATTTTGTTTTCTTCTACTGCAGCTACAACTTCAACTTTCTTCTTTTTAAATAAGCCTTTCAATCCCCTTTCTTTGTAGCTGCTCTGTTGCAATATTACCGCATCGCTGCCCATTTCAGCTTTAATAAGTTTTAAAGCATCTTGATAATTGTCCGCAATATATCGCTTAACTTTCACTTAGTTTCACCGTCCCTACAGAAAATACCTCTACATTAGGCAAAAGCTCATTGTACGATAAAACGACTATATCTTTTGAAATTTGTTCGATTAATTTTCGCAAATAAAAGCGTATAATTGGTGCTGTAAGTATAATTGGCTGTTCGCCCTTAATCGTAATCTTTTTTATGATGTTGTGCACAGCCTTTAATATTTTTTGCGTTGAATCAGGCGGAAGCGCTAAATACGATCCATGTTCAGTCTGATTTATAGCATTTTGTATTGACCTTTCAACCTCCGGATCTAATGTTATCACTTGGAGTTTTCCATCTTTTGCATACTTGTTTGTTATAGCTCTTTTTAATGATTGTCTTACATACTCTGTTAAAACATCAGTATCTTTCGTAGTTGGCGCATAATCAGCTAAAGTTTCCAAAATAGTTACCATGTCTCTAATCGAAATTTCCTCTCTTAACAAGTTGCACAAAACCTTCTCAATATCGCCTAAGCTTAGTAATTTTGGCACAATTTCGTCAACCAAAGCTGGATTTGACAGCTTTACATTATCTAAAAGCTCTTTGACTTCCTGCCTTCCTAAAAGCTCATCCGAGTGCCTTTTTATAATATTTGTAAGATGAGTAGAAATGACAGATGGAACATCAACTACTGTACATCCTAACATTTCAGCTTTTTGTTTCTCGCTATCGTCAATCCATAAAGCAGGCAAGCCAAAAGCCGGTTCTCTCGTGCTTATACCTTTTATATCGCTGTTTATTTCTCCAACTTGCATGCACAAATATTTATTTACATATACATCGCCTTTCCCTACTTCGTTGCCTCTTATTTTGATTATGTATTCATTTGGTTTAAGTTGAATATTATCTCTCAACCTTACCATAGGCACCACTAAACCTAAGTCCAAAGCAATTTGCCTTCTAATCATTACAATTCTGTCTAATAATTCACTACTGGCAATTGGAATCAATTCATAGCCAAATTCCAGTTCAATTGGATCCACTTGCAATAAGTCGTAAGCTCTTTTGGGATCTCTAATTTCTTCCAATTCCTTTAAATCATCTTTCTTGATTTCATCATTTGCAGAGTTCTTCTTTCTATTTGCAAATCCTAAATATGTAAATAAAGAACCTATTATAAGCAATGGAATGGCAGGAAGCATAGGGACAAATGCCATCAGCATAAGCAGAATACCAGTCATTTGTAAGACCCTTGGCTCTTTTATAAGCTGCATTATCACATCATTGCCCATATTGGTCTCTGAAGCAGTCCTTGTAACTATGATACCAGTTGCCGTTGATATTAAAAGCGCCGGAATCTGGCTTACTAAGCCATCGCCAACAGTCAAAATCGTATAAGTATTTATGGCTTGGTTTATATCCATTCCCTTAATTGTCATTCCAATGATTAATCCCGCGACTATATTTATTATCATGATTATGATTCCAACGATGGCATCACCTTTTACAAACTTACTTGCACCATCCATTGAACCAAAAAACTTTGCTTCTTCCTGAATTTTCTTTCTTCTTTCTTTTGCTTCTTTGTCGTTTATTATTCCAGCATTCAAATCTGCATCAATTGACATTTGTTTGCCTGGCATTGCATCAAGAGTAAATCTTGCGGAAACTTCGGACACCCTTTCGGCGCCTTTTGTTATAACAATGAATTGTACAATTGCAATTATAACAAACACTATAAATCCTACTATAGGATTATTGCTAATGACAAAACTTCCAAATGCATGAATTACATTGCCCGCAAATCCAGACGTCAAAATCAAACGGGTAGAAGAAATATTAAGGGATAATCTCATCAAAGTAGTTATAAGCAATATTGATGGGAAAACAGAAAAATCCATAGCATCCTTAACATACATTGTCGTAAGCAGTATTATGATGGATAGCGATATATTTAAAATAAGCAAAAAATCCAATAATATTGATGGAACAGGAATGATTATTATTAAAACAATTCCTACGACAAATATTGCTGCAATTAAATCTGAAAATTTCAATATATCCCTCCTATTCTCCCCTCAAACTATATACATAAGCCAAAACTTCTGCAACTGCTTTATACAATTCGGGTGGAATGCTGTCACCAACTTCTGTCGTCTTATACAAAGATTGAGCTAATGGCTTATTTTCCACAATCACAATTGAATATTTAACCGCTTCTTCTTTTATTTTTTGTGCAACATAATCTTGACCTTTTGCCAATACGACAGGTGCATCATTAATCTCACTATCATACATTAAAGCTACTGCAATGTGTGTAGGGTTTGTTATAACAACATCGGCTTTTTTTATGTTTTGCATCATCCTTCTCATGGAAATCTGCCTTTGTTTTTTTCTAATTTCTGATTTTATCTGAGGGTTGCCTTCAGTTTCCTTAAATTCTTCTTTGATGTCTTCTTTACTCATTTTAAGGTTTGACTCATATTCTCTCCACTGATATACGTAATCTATTGCTCCTAAAACTACCAATACTAAAGAAATCCTCAACAATATGCCGGCAAATATGTTCATGTTATATTTAATAAGATCTTGCACAGACATATCTAAAAGCTGTGGAATACCCTTATATTGGCCTATCAAAAATGAATACATCACGTATGCCAATATACTGATTTTAATGATTGACTTTACAAGTTCTAACAAACTCCTTTTAGAAAACATCCTTTTTAAACCATCAAGAGGATTTAGTCTTTCTAATTTAAAATTTAAAGTCTCTAAAGTAAATACAAATCCAACTTGTGCATAAGTTGATATAAGAGCTATTATAAATACAGTTGCAATGGTTGGCAAAATCAGCTTTATAAAAACAGAAAACACCATCTCAAACAACTTGTATATGCCATTAATCGTAAATACATTATCGCTGGCACCACCATAATTTAAAAAAAGGAATTTGATTAAATTCATGATTTCAGCAATGCTATTTTGCACTGTAAAATATATGACAAGAAATCCAGCTATTGTTACAAGTGCTGAGGTAACTTCTCTGCTTTGAAATACTTGTCCTTTTTTCCTAGCGTCTTGCCTTCTTTTGGGTGTTGCCGGTTCTGTTTTTTCACCTGCAAAAATTTGTAGCTTCAATTCCTGTCATCCTTTGACAATTGATTTAAAAAGCGTAAATATATCTGAGTACATTCCATTAAACAAGACATCAATAACCGCTAAATACATTGGCAGCATAATAAATAATGTAAAAATACCAACGAATATTTTTATAGGCATACCTATCATAAATACATTTAATTGTGGTATCGTCCTTGATATTATGCTTAAAGTTATATCTGTAAGCAAAGTCGACACAACAATCGGGGCGCTTATTCTAAATCCTAAAACAAACATATCCGACACAATTTTTGTAATGACTGTATTAATGCTTTCTAAATGTAAAAATGGCGTTCCTACAGGTATCATGCTATAACTTTGAAAAAGCAGCTGAAAAAGCTTGTGATGACCATCTATAAGTAAAAACAATAATAATGTAAGTATGTATACAAAATTTCCAATCAAAGGTACCTGCGTCTCTTCACCAGCCGCCAAGACATTGACAATGCTAAAGCCCAATTGGTAATCTATTATTTGTCCAGCTAAATATATAGCGCTAAACGAAATCATAGAAGACAAACCAATCAATAAGCCAATCAGAAACTCATTAAAAACAATTTCAACGTATTGATATAAATTATTTGCATCAATTTTCACATTTACTAATTCAAAAATCATTATTGATGTAAAAAAAGCAAGTCCTATCTTAAACGTGGAAGGCAATGTCTTTGTACCAAAAAGCGGTGTCAATATAAAGATTCCCAACATTCTAACAAACACTATTAAAAAGTATTGCACATTGTTTAAAATATAATAACTTAACTCCATATTATCTACCTGATGAAACTGTTAATATTTAATATCAATTTTTGAGTGTAATTAATAAGTACAGTAAGCATCCATGGCCCAAACAATATAATAGATGCAAATATTGCTAAAATTTTAGGCACAAATGTCAATGTCTGTTCTTGAATTTGGGTTGTAGCCTGAAAAATACTTATTATCAATCCTACAAGCAATGATATAATTAGAAGTGGTGCAGAAACCATCATAGTTACCATTAATGCCTCTCTGCCTATATCAAGAACTACTCCCGGATCCATCTATTAACCCCCTTATCTAAAACCAATTACTAAAGACTTAGCTAAAATATTCCATCCATCTACCAGTATGAAAAGCAAAAGTTTAAATGGCAAGGATATAAGTACAGGTGGCAACATGAACATCCCCATCGACATCAATACACTGGCAACAACCATGTCTATGATTAAAAATGGTATGTATATGATAAATCCAATTTCAAATGCTGTTTTCAATTCACTTATTATGAATGAAGGTATAACGACTCGTAAAGGAACATCATTTACACTTTTTACTTTCAACTTTGACAAACTGATAAACAAATTTAAGTCATTTTTCCTTGTCTGCTTAAGCATAAAGCTTTTCAATGGATCTCTTGCCTTAACATAAGCTTCTTGTGGTGTTATCTTTCCTTGCATATATGGCTGAATAGAATCTTTATTTATTTGTACGCCAACTGGTGCCATTATAAAAAATGTCAAAAACAAAGCCAGACCAATTAAAACTTGATTTGGAGGCATTTGCTGTAAACCTAAGGCATTTCTTAAAAACGATAAAACCACAATTATCCTTGTAAAAGAAGTCATCATTATAAGTATTGATGGCGCTAATGTCAATACAGTCAAAAGAAGAACTATTTGGATGCTTGATGCAACTTGATTAGAAGTCGACGGAGCATTGATCGTTATTAACGACGAAGCGTTATTTGGAGCTGCATATGCATTTTGTATCAATAAAATTGGCAATACAAACACTAACCAACTAATTTTTTTTATCTTTATCATGTTCATTACCACCCAGATTTTTAATTGACAATCTCCTTAAATTATTCAATGAAATATTAAAACTTTGTCCAAAGCTAAAAGTTTTATCTTTTATTTTTAAGTCTTTTTCGTTTAAAGTCTTTATGTAAACAATAGAATCGCTTGTAGCACTAAAAAGCATGTATTCATTGCAAACCTTAATTATATATAAGTTTTTATCCTTGCCTAAAGCCAGATGATCGATAATATCAAAATTTTCTCCTTTATACATGTTAAACGCTTTTCTATTTAAAAACAAAGTTACATAATAAGCTAAAAACACGACTAAAATAAATATCAAAAGAAATGCTACAGCTTCAATAAACAGGTTATCGCTGGACATCCAAATTCCTCATTTCAACATTTTCTTGACGGCTTCTATGACTCTATCTGGTTGAAACGGCTTTACTATAAAATCTTTTGCACCTGCCTGTATCGCTTCTATAACCATTGCTTGTTGTCCCATAGCTGAACACATGACTACTTTTGCATTTGGATCCTTTTTAACTATTTGCTTTACAGCTTGGATACCATCCATTTCTGGCATTGTAATATCCATAAGCACTAAATCGGGTTTCTCTTGACTGTACTTTTCTACGGCTACAGATCCATCTTCTGCTTCAATTACAGTGCCAAGATTGTTTTTAGTTATTATATCTTTTATCATCATCCTCATAAATGCTGCATCATCTACAATCATTATTTTGCTCATGACCAAATCCTCCTCGTATTATAATGAATTTATTCTTTTGCTTTGTTTTACTATATCAAGTATTCTGACGCCGAAGTTCTCATCTATTACTACTACTTCGCCTTTTGCAATAAATTTCCCATTAACCAATATATCTACAGGTTCGCCAGCTAATTTGTCAAGCTCAATTATTGAGCCTTCATTAAGTTCTAATATATCTTTTATTAATTTTCTTGTACGTCCCAATTCAACAGTCACGGTTAATGGAATATCCATTATAAGATTTATATTTTCTTTTTCTGAAGCTGTCTGTTCATCAGCGTCAAGTTCTTTAAAAACGACCGGCTTCACATCGACCTTTCTACTTTTTGGCTGGCTTATTTGCTCTTCATGTCTAATTTCTTCATTGAAATCATTCTTTATTCCTGCAGTACCAGTATTTATTATATCATCATCCTTAACATCTTGAAAAGAACCTTTTGGAGAATTTTCTACATTTTTTGACATCACCTGCTCGACAAGCTTTTTAGCAAATGAAATAGGAATCAATTGCATGATTTCACTGTCAATTATATCTCCAACTACCATCTTAAATGCAACCTTGACTATATCTTCTTCAGGGAAAGAAATGTCTCCTGGCAATCCTTTGTTAAAATCCACGATAAAAGCTTTTGGCGGCGAAATATTTATGCTTTCGCCGATAAGTGTAGACAGCGAAGTCGATGCAGAACCAATCATCTGATTCATTGCCTCTCCAATAGCGCTCAAATGAAGTTCTGTTATCTCGCCTTCATTGATATTCCCATCACCACCCATCATTAAATCAGTGATGCGAAGCACATCTTGCTCCTTTAAAATCAAAAGATTGTTGCCTTTAATGCCTTCTGTATACTCTACTTCAACAGCAACGTATGGTATATTGAATTCTTTCTTTAAGCTTTCCCAGTTAACAATGCTGACTTTAGGCGTCGTTATAGTTACCTTGTTTCTGAGAAGCGTAAACAAAGTCGTTGCAGACGTTCCAAAGCTGATATTTCCTATCTCACCTAAAACATCTTGTTCTTCTTCAGTCAAAATTACATCACTTTTGCTATTTTCTACACTGGCCATACCACTTAATAATGCATTAATTTCATCCTGTGATAAAATATCACTCATCCGCATCATCTCCTTCGCTGCAAATCTCAGTTATTTGAACGCAGTATTTCTTGTTTCTAATCCCTGGAACACCTAAAAACTTTGTTTCATCGTTTATCTTTACTTCAATAGGATCTTTATATCGTTTATTTACCTCAATTACATCGCCTTTATCAAAACTTAACAAATCTCTAACTGTTATCTTTGATGTGCCTATGACAACTTTTAAAGGAACATATGTATTAGATATTTTATCTTTAATTATTCCTATGTCGCACGTCTGCTTTTCTGCGTTAGAGAACCATGTCTTTGTAGTAAGCAACGGCAATATAGGAACAATCGTTATATGTGGCAGGCAAAAATTTATCAACCCTTCATTATCATTTATCTTTAAAGACATTGTACACAATGCCACAGTTTCGTTAGGAGAAATTACCTGTGTAAATTGAGAATTGGTCTCTATTCTCGTTATCTCTGGATTAAGTTCTGTAACATTGCTCCATGCATCTTTTATCAGTGGCAACAATTGCGTTGTTATCCTTGTTAAAAGCCCCATCTCAATTTCAGTATAATCTCTTTGCACAGTTTCGGATGTACCAATACCACCTAATATTTTATCTATTATTGTAAATGTTGTATTATTGTTGTACTCAAGTATTATTGGTCCTTCCAGCGGCTTTGCATCGATAACGGCTATGAATACTGGATTTGTCAATGAATTGCTAAACTCATAGTATGTTATTTGTTCCACAGACACTATCGATACTTGAACTAAAGTTCTTAAATAACCAGACAAAAACGTCGTAAAACTTCTAGACATATTCTCAAATATCATTTGGAGAGTTCTTAATTGTTCCTTTGAAAATTTATTAGGTCTACGAAAGTCATAAGGTTTAACTTTTGCTTCTTGCTGACTTTCTTCTATTTCTTTTACATCAAATTCTCCTGAATTCATTGCTTTTAATAATTCATCGATTTCGCTTTGTGACAGTATGTCAGCCATAGAACTCTCCTCCCTCTATAATCTTTGATTTTCTTTTAATATCTCACTCATTCTCAAATTTTCATGATCTTCAAAGGAGCCCTCATGTATATTAATGCTATTTATTCATTAATTTTACATGTGATAGGTAACCCAAATAAGCTTCTGTTGTTTTTCCATATTTTGGCCTATGAATTCCACTTAAGCTCATGTGGCATACCCTCCCATGTCTCACAGGATCTTTGTCCTTAATTCCTTCGTTCTGCCTTACATGAGGTGGATGTCAGTTATGCTCCCTTGCTGGGTCTTAAGCCCTTATGGTGAAATTACCAACCTGACAATTCCGGCTCTCTTTGTCAATCTTCGAATTTTTAAATTGAGTTTTAAATCTTTATT